>NZ_JACHDL010000016.1:0-165941 GCF_014201055.1 Paraburkholderia sp. CI2 | reverse complement strand
ACTCCACGCCGATGATAGTGCGGATTGCCCGTGTGAAAGTAGGTAATCGTCAGGCTCCCCCCCAGTCAGAAACCCCACCCGCCGCGGTGGGGTTTTTGCGTTTACGGACGGCTAACACCCAATCACTATATAAGTGAGAGCGTTGGGATCGGAACGGTCAAGCAGCCCTTGACAAAGAGACATTGTTCCCCCATAATCGTCAGTTCTCTGCGGAGGGGTGCCCGAGTGGCTAAAGGGGGCAGACTGTAAATCTGTTGGCTTACGCCTACGTTGGTTCGAATCCAACCTCCTCCACCAGAATGCAAGATGTGGCAGTTGTTGGGAATCCATGATCCTTGCGGGTGTAGCTCAATGGTAGAGCAGAAGCCTTCCAAGCTTACGACGAGGGTTCGATTCCCTTCACCCGCTCCAGCAACACAGAGGTAGCGCCCATGTGGCTCAGTGGTAGAGCACTCCCTTGGTAAGGGAGAGGTCGGCAGTTCGATCCTGCCCATGGGCACCAGAAGTAATCGGTGATTGTTTGCGCCCGGCGCAACGTACGGAAAATCCTCTTAGGAGTCGAAAATGGCCAAGGGTAAGTTTGAGCGGACCAAGCCGCACGTGAACGTGGGCACGATCGGTCACGTTGACCACGGCAAGACCACGTTGACGGCAGCGATCACGACGGTCCTGACGCAGAAGTTTGGCGGCGAAGCGAAGGCGTACGACCAGATCGACGCGGCGCCGGAAGAAAAGGCGCGTGGCATTACCATCAACACCGCGCACGTCGAGTACGAAACGGCTAACCGCCACTACGCACACGTCGACTGCCCGGGCCACGCAGACTACGTGAAGAACATGATCACGGGCGCGGCGCAGATGGACGGCGCAATCCTGGTGTGCTCGGCTGCCGACGGCCCGATGCCGCAAACGCGTGAGCACATCCTGCTGGCGCGTCAGGTTGGCGTTCCGTACATCATCGTGTTCCTGAACAAGTGCGACATGGTGGACGACGCCGAGCTGCTGGAACTCGTCGAGATGGAAGTTCGCGAACTTCTGTCGAAGTACGACTTCCCGGGCGACGACACGCCGATCATCAAGGGTTCGGCCAAGCTGGCGCTGGAAGGCGACAAGGGCGAGTTGGGTGAGGTAGCGATCATGAACCTGGCCGATGCGCTGGACACGTACATCCCGACGCCGGAGCGCGCGGTTGACGGTGCGTTCCTGATGCCGGTGGAAGACGTGTTCTCGATCTCGGGTCGCGGCACGGTGGTGACGGGTCGCGTCGAGCGCGGCGTGATCAAGGTTGGCGAGGAAATCGAGATCGTCGGTATCCGCGCAACGGCCAAGACGACCTGCACGGGCGTGGAAATGTTCCGCAAGCTGCTCGACCAGGGTCAGGCAGGCGACAACGTTGGTATCCTGCTGCGCGGCACGAAGCGTGAAGACGTGGAGCGTGGTCAGGTTCTGGCCAAGCCGGGTTCGATCAACCCGCACACGCACTTCACGGCTGAAGTGTACGTGCTGAGCAAGGACGAAGGCGGCCGTCACACGCCGTTCTTCAACAACTACCGTCCGCAGTTCTACTTCCGTACGACGGACGTGACCGGCTCGATCGAGCTGCCGAAGGACAAGGAAATGGTGATGCCGGGCGACAACGTGTCGATCACGGTGAAACTGATCAACCCGATCGCGATGGAAGAAGGTCTGCGCTTCGCAATTCGCGAGGGTGGCCGTACGGTCGGCGCTGGTGTCGTCGCCAAGATCATCGAGTAACGCCAGAGAGTTCTCGATAATCGGTTGTATCGGGGTTGGCGGTGTCGTCAACCCCAAATGGTTTAGGGGTATAGCTCAACTGGCAGAGCGTCGGTCTCCAAAACCGAAGGTTGGGGGTTCGATTCCCTCTGCCCCTGCCAACTATCGCGCCGTAGTGGCGCTTGTTAAGGTGTTATGGCGAATCCTTCCGTCGAAACTGTAAATACATCCGGCGACAAGTTGATGTTGATCGCAGGTGTGTTGCTGGTCTTGGCCGGGTTCGTGGGGTTCTTCTGGCTTAATGGCCAGGAATGGTACATCCGCGGAGCCGCCTTGGCTGTTGGTGCGATCGCGGGTGTCGCAGTCGGTCTTCTCTCGGCGCCTGGCAAGGGTTTCATCGCTTTCGCCAATGACTCATACAAAGAGGTCCGCAAGGTAGTTTGGCCGAGTCGCAAAGAGGCGACCCAAACAACACTCGTGGTCTTCGGCTTCGTAGTCGTGATGGCTATCTTCCTCTGGGTTTGTGATAAATCCATTGAGTGGGCGATTTTCTCGGCGATTCTGGGTTGGAAATGATATGAGTGATACTCCGGCATCCCCGAGCGGCAAACGTTGGTACGTAGTGCACGCATATTCCGGTATGGAGAAGAGCGTGCAACGAGCGCTTCAGGAGCGCATCGAGCGGGCTGGTATGCAGGAACAGTTCGGCCAGATCCTCGTTCCAACGGAAGAGGTTGTTGAGGTAAAGGGCGGTCACAAATCAGTAACCGAACGTCGTTTCTTCCCGGGCTATGTTTTAGTCGAAATGGAAATGACAGACGAAACGTGGCACCTCGTGAAAAATACGGCGAAGGTGACCGGCTTCGTCGGCGGGGCGCGTAATCGGCCGAGCCCGATCTCCCCTCGGGAAGTTGAAAAGATCATGTCGCAGATGCAGGAGGGCGTGGAGAAGCCGCGTCCGAAGACCCTGTTTGAGGTAGGCGAGATGGTGCGCGTGAAAGAAGGCCCGTTCACAGATTTCAACGGCAGCGTCGAAGAAGTGAACTACGAAAAGTCGCGAGTCCGTGTTTCCGTTACAATCTTCGGCCGCGCAACGCCGGTCGAGTTGGAATTCGGCCAAGTCGAAAAGTTGTAGTCTAGATTTTACGGAACGCACCGCTAGGTGCGTTCCGTATTTCGCGCTTACGGTCCGCGTAATGGCCGTTGAGGAGCGTAACTAGTCAGTTTGTCGGCGAACACGCGCTACTACTCACTGAGCGTCCGCCCGTAAGGCGGCGTTCCACAGAGGTTCTCGAAAAATGGCAAAGAAAATTATCGGCTTTATCAAGCTGCAGATTCCTGCAGGTAAAGCCAACCCGTCGCCGCCGGTTGGTCCGGCACTGGGTCAGCGCGGCCTGAACATCATGGAGTTCTGCAAGGCGTTCAACGCGCAGACTCAAGCGATGGAACCGGGTCTGCCGATTCCTGTCGTGATCACGGCATTCGCGGACAAGAGCTTCACGTTCGTTCTGAAGACGCCGCCGGCTACGGTTCTGATCAAGAAGGCAGCGAAGCTCGACAAGGGTTCGAGCAAGCCGCATACCGACAAGGTCGGCAAGATCACCCGCGCTCAAGCTGAAGATATCGCCAAGACCAAGATGCCCGATCTGACGGCTGCTGATCTGGACGCAGCGGTTCGTACGATCGCTGGTAGCGCGCGCTCGATGGGCATCACCGTGGAGGGCGTGTAAATGGCTAAGCTTTCGAAGCGTCTGCAAGCATTTGCAGCCAAAGTGGATCGTCAGAAGCTGTACCGGATCGAAGACGCTCTGTCGCTCGTGAAGGAATGCGCAAGCGCGAAGTTCGACGAGTCGATCGACGTCGCCGTGCAACTCGGCATTGACGCAAAGAAGTCGGATCAAGTGGTTCGCGGCTCGGTCGTGCTGCCCGCTGGTACCGGTAAGTCGGTCCGCGTCGCTGTGTTCGCGCAGGGCGAAAAGGCTGAGCAGGCTCGTGCCGCTGGTGCTGACGTCGTCGGTATGGAAGACCTGGCCGAACAGGTCAAGGCCGGGAACCTGAACTTCGACATCGTGATCGCTTCGCCGGACACGATGCGTATCGTCGGTACGCTCGGGCAGATTCTCGGCCCGCGTGGCCTGATGCCGAACCCGAAGGTTGGCACGGTCACGCCGGACGTCGCGACCGCGGTCAAGAACGCCAAGGCTGGTCAGGTGCAATTCCGTGTCGACAAGGCCGGCATTATCCACGCAACGATCGGCCGCGCTTCGTTTGAACCGGCAGCACTGCGCAACAACCTGAATGCGCTGATCGAAGCGCTGCAGAAGGCGAAGCCGGCAACGAGCAAGGGCGTGTATCTGCGCAAGGTCGCTTTGTCGAGCACGATGGGTGTTGGTGTTCGTGTCGACCAGACGTCGATCGCTGCCCAGTAATGAATTTCGCCGCTCCGGCGCGAGTTGGGGCGGCTTTTAAGGGCTTTGGGCGGTTGCGAGGTGGCAGTCTGCATCGCGCGACCGGTTGTCAAAGACCGTTGGTGGGCACGCAGCAAGTAGGCGGGTCCTTAATGTAAAGCCAACGCAGATGGCGAACCCGAAAAGGTTTTGTAGTGATGAAGCCGTTGGATGTCTGTAGCGATACGGATTTTTGACGGTCGAAATACTCCTGACTGGTCGGACGCCGTTATTGAATGCGGTACACAAGGCGCACGCTGCGTGTATCGAATCTGGAGGTTAACCGTGCCACTAAACAAAGAAAGCAAGCAGGCCGTCGTCGCTGAGGTTGCCGCGCAAGTCGCGAAAGCTCAGACCGTGGTTCTGGCTGAGTATCGTGGAATCGCGGTTGGCGATCTGACCAAGCTGCGCGCGAAAGCGCGTGAGCAACAGGTTTACCTTCGCGTGTTGAAGAACACGCTGGCGCGTCGCGCCGTCGAGGGTACCCCGTTTGCTCCGCTGGCAGAGCAGATGACTGGCCCCCTGATCTACGGCATCTCGGAAGATGCGATTGCTGCTGCTAAGGTCGTCAATGACTTCAGCAAGAGCAATGACAAGTTGGTCATCAAGGCTGGTTCCTACGAAGGCAAGGTGATGGACAAGGCTGGCGTGCAAGCGCTGGCAAGCATCCCGAGCCGCGAAGAACTGCTCTCCAAGCTGTTGTACGTTATGCAGGCACCTGTTTCTGGCTTCGCGCGCGCTCTGGCCGCGCTGGCAGAAAAGAAACAAGGCGAAGAAGCCGCTGCGTAATGCACTTCAGTCGAGCGTGATTGATCGCTGGCTGTATCCGAATTCAATTTAGGAGTATTTCAAATGGCAATCGCAAAAGAAGACATCCTCGAAGCCGTAGGCTCGATGTCGGTTCTGGAACTGAACGAGCTGGTCAAGGCGTTCGAAGAAAAGTTTGGCGTCTCGGCAGCTGCTGTTGCAGTGGCTGGCCCGGCAGGTGCAGCCGGCGGCGCTGCTGCTGCTGAAGAGCAGACCGAATTCACGGTCATCTTGGCAGAAACCGGTGCAAACAAGGTTTCGGTCATTAAGGCTGTTCGCGAATTGACGGGTCTCGGCCTGAAGGAAGCGAAGGATCTGGTCGACGGTGCACCGAAGCCCGTTAAGGAAGCGGTGCCCAAGGCTGCTGCTGAAGAAGCCAAGAAGAAGCTGGAAGAAGCCGGCGCGAAGGTTGAAATCAAGTAAGCTTCAACGCGCTGTGCGAAGGCTGGCGGTTTTTCACCGCCGGCCTTTTTGTGCTTTGTGGAGGACGCGTTTTTGCGGGCGTATGCCGGCAGGAATGTGATTCCGAGAAGCCAAAGAAAAACGCCCACGGTAATTTTGACCGGCATTTTTCTTTGTCTTCTGAAGCGACTGCAGAAGGCAAGTTTGGTCGGGTAGCGGGCAACACAGGCATCCGCTGCCGTCAGCCAGCGGTTGGTAGCGGCCAACCACCAAGCTTCTAGGCTCGTTCAAGCCATCGGACGGCCATCGGGTCTCAGTCGGTGAACACTCGGGTTGTCTCATCAAGGTATCCTGCCTCGACAACTATGCCCGCCGTGATTCGGAGATCGTATGCAATATTCCTTCACCGAGAAGAAGCGTATTCGCAAGAGTTTTGCGAAGCGCCCCATCGTTCACCAAGTACCTTTCCTGCTGGCTACCCAGCTTGAATCATTCAGCACGTTTCTGCAAGCAGATACGTCATCTACGCAACGCAAGCCGGAAGGCTTGCAGGCCGCGTTTACTTCCGTTTTTCCGATCGTTTCGCACAACGGCTTCGCGCGTCTTGAGTTCGTCAGCTACATGCTGTCGCCGCCGGCATTCAACATCAAGGAATGCCAGCAGCGCGGTCTGACGTACTGCTCGGCGCTGCGCGCCAAGGTGCGTCTGGTGCTGCTCGACAAAGAATCACCGAGCAAGCCGGTCGTCAAAGAAGTGAAGGAACAGGAAGTGTACATGGGCGAAATCCCGCTCATGACGCCGACCGGTTCGTTCGTCATCAACGGCACCGAACGTGTGATCGTTTCGCAGCTGCACCGTTCGCCGGGTGTTTTCTTCGAACACGACAAGGGCAAGACGCACAGCTCGGGCAAGCTGCTGTTTTCGGCACGTATCATTCCCTACCGTGGCTCGTGGCTCGACTTCGAATTCGACCCGAAGGACGTGCTGTACTTCCGCGTCGACCGTCGTCGTAAGATGCCGGTTACGATCCTGCTAAAGGCAATCGGCCTGACGCCGGAACAGATCCTCGCAAACTTCTTCGTGTTCGACAATTTCACGCTGATGCCGGAAGGCGCGCAGATGGAATTCGTGCCGGAGCGTTTGCGCGGTGAAGTCGCGCGCTTCGATATCACGGACCGCGATGGCAACGTGATCGTCCAGAAGGACAAGCGGATCAACGCCAAGCACATTCGCGACCTCGATAACGCGAAGACCAAGTTCATCTCGGTGCCGGAAGATTATCTGCTCGGCCGTGTGCTCGCGAAGAACGTGATCGACGGCGATACGGGTGAAGTCATCGCGAACGCCAACGACGAAATTACCGAATCCGTGCTCGAGAAGCTACGCGAAGCGAAGATCAAGGACATCCAGACGCTCTACACGAACGATCTGGACCAGGGTCCGTACATCTCGTCGACGCTGCGTATCGACGAAACGGCCGACAAGATGGCCGCACGTATCGCGATCTACCGCATGATGCGTCCGGGCGAGCCGCCGACCGAAGAAGCGGTCGAGGCACTGTTCAACCGTCTGTTCTACAGCGAAGAAGCGTACGACCTGTCGAAGGTGGGTCGTATGAAGTTCAACCGGCGCGTCGGCCGTGATGAAATCGTCGGTCCGATGACGCTGCAGGACGACGACATTCTCGCGACGATCAAGATCCTCGTCGAGCTGCGCAACGGCAAGGGCGAAGTGGACGACATCGACCACCTCGGCAACCGTCGTGTGCGCTGCGTCGGCGAACTCGCTGAGAACCAGTTCCGCGCGGGCCTCGTGCGTGTCGAACGTGCTGTGAAGGAACGCCTCGGCCAGGCCGAAAGCGAAAACTTGATGCCGCACGACCTGATCAACTCGAAGCCGATCTCGTCGGCGATTCGCGAGTTCTTCGGGTCGTCGCAACTGTCGCAGTTCATGGACCAGACCAATCCGCTGTCGGAAATCACGCACAAGCGTCGTGTTTCTGCACTAGGCCCGGGCGGTCTGACTCGTGAGCGCGCAGGCTTCGAAGTCCGCGACGTGCACCCAACTCACTACGGCCGTGTGTGCCCGATTGAAACGCCGGAAGGTCCGAACATCGGTCTGATCAACTCGCTCGCTCTGTACGCGCACCTGAACGAATACGGCTTCCTCGAAACGCCGTATCGCAAGGTGGCGGACGGCAAGGTGACCGACCAGATTGACTATCTGTCGGCGATCGAAGAAGGCCGTTACGTGATCGCTCAGGCGAACGCGGCGGTGGCTGACGACCGCACGCTGACCGATGAACTCGTGTCGTCGCGTGAAGCGGGCGAAACGCTGATGGTCACGCCGGACCGCATTCAGTACATGGACGTGGCGCCGTCGCAGATCGTGTCGGTCGCAGCTTCGCTGATTCCGTTCCTCGAGCACGACGACGCGAACCGCGCATTGATGGGCTCGAACATGCAGCGTCAGGCCGTCCCGTGTCTGCGTCCGGAAAAGCCGGTCGTCGGTACGGGCATCGAACGCACCGTGGCGGTCGACTCGGGCACGACGGTTCAGGCACTGCGTGGCGGTGTGGTCGATTACGTCGACGCGGGCCGTATCGTGATTCGCGTGAACGACGACGAAGCGGTCGCGGGTGAAGTCGGCGTCGACATCTACAATCTGATCAAGTACACGCGTTCGAACCAGAACACGAACATCAACCAGCGTCCGATCGTGAAGATGGGCGACAAGGTTGCGCGCGGCGACGTGCTGGCTGACGGCGCATCGACCGATCTGGGCGAGCTCGCGCTCGGCCAGAACATGCTGATCGCGTTCATGCCATGGAACGGCTACAACTTCGAAGACTCCATCCTGATTTCGGAGAAGGTCGTTGCGGACGACCGTTACACGTCGATTCACATCGAAGAACTGAACGTCGTTGCACGCGACACGAAGCTCGGACCGGAAGAAATCACGCGCGACATCTCGAATCTCGCCGAAGTGCAGCTTGGCCGTCTCGACGAGTCGGGCATCGTGTACATCGGCGCGGAAGTCGAAGCGGGCGACGTGCTGGTCGGCAAGGTCACGCCGAAGGGCGAAACGCAGCTGACCCCGGAAGAAAAGCTGCTGCGCGCGATCTTCGGTGAGAAGGCGTCGGACGTGAAAGACACGTCGCTGCGCGTGCCGTCGGGCATGAGCGGCACTGTGATCGACGTGCAGGTATTCACACGTGAAGGCATCCAGCGCGACAAGCGCGCGCAACAGATCATCGACGATGAACTGAAGCGCTATCGTCTCGACCTGAACGACCAGCTGCGTATCGTGGAAGGCGATGCGTTCCAGCGTCTCGCACGCATGCTCGAAGGCAAGGTGGTGAACGGCGGTCCGAAGAAGCTCGCGAAGGGCACGAAGATCGACCGCGCTTACCTCGAAGATCTGGACCACTATCACTGGTTCGACATCCGCCTCGCGGATGAAGAAGCAGCGGCCCAGCTCGAAGCGATCAAGAACTCGATCGAAGAGAAGCGTCACCAGTTCGACCTCGCGTTCGAAGAGAAGCGCAAGAAGCTCACGCAAGGCGACGAACTGCCGCCGGGCGTGCTGAAGATGGTCAAGGTGTATCTGGCGGTGAAGCGCCGTCTGCAGCCTGGCGACAAGATGGCAGGCCGTCACGGTAACAAGGGTGTCGTGTCGAAGATCGTGCCGATCGAAGACATGCCCTACATGGCCGACGGCCGTCCGGCTGACGTCGTTCTGAACCCGCTCGGCGTGCCGTCGCGGATGAACGTGGGTCAGGTTCTCGAAGTGCATCTGGGTTGGGCCGCGAAGGGTCTCGGCTGGCGTATCGGCGAAATGCTGCAGCGTCAGGCGAAGATCGCTGAACTGCGCGAATTCCTGATCAAGATCTACAACGAATCGGGCCGCGCCGAAGAGCTGGACAGCTTCAGCGACGACGAAATCCTCGAACTGGCGAAGAACCTGCGCGAAGGCGTGCCGTTCGCAACGCCGGTGTTCGACGGTGCGACGGAAGAAGAAATGTCCCGCGCGCTCGATCTGGCGTTCCCGGACGACATCGCTGAAAACCTCGGCATGACGCCGTCGAAGAACCAGGTGCGTCTGTTCGACGGTCGCACGGGCGAGATGTTCGAACGTACGGTGACGGTCGGCTACATGCACTACCTGAAGCTGCACCACCTGGTCGACGACAAGATGCACGCGCGTTCCACGGGCCCGTACTCGCTCGTCACGCAGCAGCCGTTGGGCGGTAAGGCGCAGTTCGGTGGCCAGCGTTTCGGTGAAATGGAAGTGTGGGCGCTCGAAGCGTACGGCGCATCGTACGTGCTGCAGGAAATGCTGACGGTGAAGTCGGACGACGTGACGGGCCGGACCAAGGTTTACGAGAACCTGGTCAAGGGCGATCACGTGATCGATGCCGGCATGCCTGAGTCGTTCAACGTGTTGGTGAAGGAAATCCGGTCGCTGGGTATCGACATCGACCTGGACCGGAACTAATCGGACTACTGGAGAGAAGCGATGAAAGCTTTGCTCGATCTATTCAAGCAAGTCCAACAACCTGAAGTTTTCGACGCGATCAAGATCGGTCTGGCCTCGCCGGACAAGATCCGTTCGTGGTCGTTCGGTGAAGTCAAGAAGCCGGAAACCATCAACTACCGCACGTTCAAGCCGGAGCGCGATGGTCTGTTCTGCGCGAAGATTTTCGGTCCGATCAAGGACTACGAATGCCTTTGCGGCAAGTACAAGCGCCTGAAGCACCGCGGCGTGATCTGCGAGAAGTGCGGCGTCGAAGTGACGCTCGCGAAGGTGCGTCGTGAGCGAATGGGCCACATTGAGCTGGCCTCGCCGGTCGCGCACATCTGGTTCCTGAAGTCGCTGCCGTCGCGTCTGGGCATGGTGCTCGACATGACGCTGCGCGACATCGAGCGCGTGCTGTACTTCGAAGCATACGTGGTGATCGATCCGGGCATGACGCCGCTCAAAGCGCGGCAGATCATGACCGAAGAGGATTACTACAACAAGGTCGAGGAATACGGCGACGAATTCCGTGCCGAGATGGGCGCGGAAGGTATTCGCGAACTGCTGCGCGCGATCAACATCGACGAGCAGGTCGAGCTGCTGCGCACGGAGCTCAAGAACACCGGCTCGGAAGCGAAGATCAAGAAGTACGCGAAGCGCCTGAAAGTGCTCGAGGCGTTCCAGCGTTCGGGCATCAAGCCGGACTGGATGGTCCTCGAAGTGCTGCCGGTGCTGCCGCCGGAACTGCGTCCGCTCGTCCCGCTCGACGGCGGCCGTTTCGCGACGTCGGACCTGAACGACCTGTATCGCCGCGTGATCAACCGTAACAACCGGTTGAAGCGTTTGCTCGAGCTGAAGGCGCCTGAAATCATCGTCCGCAACGAAAAGCGGATGCTGCAGGAAGCCGTCGACTCGCTGCTCGACAACGGCCGTCGCGGCAAGGCGATGACCGGTGCGAACAAGCGTCCGCTGAAGTCGCTCGCGGACATGATCAAGGGTAAGGGCGGTCGCTTCCGTCAGAACCTGCTCGGTAAGCGTGTCGACTACTCGGGCCGTTCGGTGATCGTGGTCGGCCCGACGCTGAAGCTGCATCAGTGCGGTCTGCCGAAGCTGATGGCGCTCGAACTGTTCAAGCCGTTCATCTTCAACAAGCTCGAAGTGATGGGTGTCGCTACCACCATCAAGGCTGCGAAGAAGGAGGTCGAGAACCAGACACCGGTGGTGTGGGACATCCTCGAAGAGGTGATCCGCGAACATCCGGTCATGCTGAACCGTGCGCCGACGCTGCACCGTCTCGGCATCCAGGCTTTCGAGCCGGTGCTGATCGAAGGTAAGGCAATCCAGCTGCACCCGCTCGTTTGCGCGGCGTTCAACGCCGACTTCGACGGTGACCAGATGGCCGTTCACGTGCCGCTGTCGCTCGAAGCGCAGATGGAAGCGCGCACGCTGATGCTCGCGTCGAACAACGTACTGTTCCCGGCCAACGGCGATCCGTCGATCGTGCCGTCGCAGGATATCGTGCTCGGCCTGTACTACGCGACGCGTGAAGCGGTGAACGGCAAGGGCGAAGGCCTGACATTCACGGGCGTGTCGGAAGTGCTGCGCGCGTACGAGAACAAGGAAGTCGAACTGGCCTCGCGCGTCAACGTGCGGATCACCGAAATGGTCCACAACGAAGACAAGTCGGAAGGCGGGCCGGCGTTCGTACCGAAGATCACGCTGTATGCGACCACGGTTGGCCGCTCGATCCTGTCGGAAATCCTGCCGCCGGGTCTGCCGTTCTCGGTGCTGAACAAGCCGCTGAAGAAGAAGGAAATCTCGCGTCTGATCAACACCGCGTTCCGCAAGTGCGGTCTGCGTGAGACGGTGATTTTCGCCGACCAACTGATGCAGTCGGGCTTCCGTCTGGCAACGCGTGCTGGTATTTCGATTTGCGTCGACGACATGCTCGTACCGCCGCAGAAGGAAACCATCGTTGGCGACGCCGCGAAGAAGGTGAAGGAATACGACCGTCAGTACATGTCGGGTCTCGTCACTGCGCAGGAGCGCTACAACAACGTGGTCGACATCTGGTCGGCGACGTCGGAAGCGGTCGGCAAGGCAATGATGGAGCAACTGTCGACGGAACCGGTCACGGACCGCGACGGCAACCAGACGCGTCAGGAGTCGTTCAACTCCATCTACATGATGGCGGACTCAGGCGCTCGTGGTTCCGCGGTTCAGATCCGTCAGCTGGCCGGTATGCGCGGTCTGATGGCGAAGCCGGACGGCTCGATCATCGAGACGCCGATTACGGCGAACTTCCGCGAAGGTCTGAACGTGTTGCAGTACTTCATCTCGACCCACGGTGCACGTAAGGGTCTGGCTGATACGGCACTGAAGACCGCGAACTCGGGTTACCTGACGCGTCGTCTCGTCGACGTGACGCAGGATCTGGTCGTCGTCGAGGAGGATTGCGGCACGTCGAACGGCGTGGCGATGAAGGCGCTCGTGGAAGGCGGTGAAGTGGTCGAAGCGCTGCGTGACCGTATCCTGGGTCGCGTGGCCGTGGCTGACATCGTCAACCCGGAATCGCAGGAAACGCTGTTCGAAGCGGGCACACTGCTCGACGAAGACGCGGTCGAAGACATCGAACGCCTCGGCATCGACGAAGTGCGCGTGCGCACGCCGCTGACCTGCGAAACGCGCTACGGTCTGTGCGCGGCCTGCTACGGTCGCGACCTCGGCCGCGGCTCGCTGGTGAACGTCGGCGAAGCGGTCGGCGTGATCGCGGCGCAGTCAATCGGTGAACCGGGCACGCAGCTCACGATGCGTACGTTCCACATCGGTGGCGCGGCGTCGCGTGCGGCGGTGGCATCGTCGGTCGAAGCGAAGTCGAACGGTACGGTGCGTTTCACGTCGACGATGCGTTACGTCACGAATGCGAAGGGCGAGCAGATCGTCATCTCGCGTTCGGGTGAAGCGATGATCACCGACGATCACGGCCGCGAGCGCGAGCGTCACAAGGTGCCGTACGGCGCCACGCTGCTGCAGCTCGACGGTGCGCAGATCAAGGCTGGCACGCAACTGGCCACGTGGGATCCGATGACGCGTCCGATCATCACCGAGTATGGTGGTACGGTGAAGTTCGAGAACGTCGAGGAAGGCGTGACGGTCGCGAAACAGATCGACGACGTGACGGGTCTGTCCACGCTCGTCGTGATCGACGTGAAGCGTCGTGGTTCGCAGGCGTCGAAGACGGTGCGTCCGCAGGTCAAGCTGCTCGATGCGAATGGCGAGGAAGTGAAGATCCCGAACACCGAGCACTCGGTGCAGATCGGCTTCCAGGTCGGCGCGCTGATCACCGTGAAGGACGGTCAGCAGGTGCAGGTCGGCGAAGTGCTCGCACGTATCCCGACCGAATCGCAGAAGACGCGTGACATTACCGGTGGTCTGCCGCGTGTGGCGGAACTGTTCGAAGCACGTTCGCCGAAGGACGCGGGTATCCTGGCGGAAGTCACGGGTACGACGTCGTTCGGTAAGGACACGAAGGGCAAGCAGCGTCTCGTTATCACGGACCTCGAGGGCAACCAGCACGAGTTCCTGATCGCGAAGGAAAAGCAGGTTCTGGTGCACGATGGTCAGGTCGTCAACAAGGGCGAAATGATCGTCGACGGACCGGCGGATCCGCACGACATCCTGCGTCTGCAGGGCGTCGAGGCGCTGTCGCGCTACATCGTGGACGAAGTGCAGGACGTGTACCGTCTGCAAGGCGTGAAGATCAACGACAAGCACATCGAAGTGATCGTGCGTCAGATGTTGCGCCGCGTGCAGATTTCGGACAACGGCGACACGCGTTTCATCCCGGGCGAACAGGTCGAGCGGTCGGACATGCTCGACGAGAACGACCGTATGATCGCGGAAGACAAGCGTCCGGCAACGTACGAAAACGTGCTGCTCGGTATCACGAAGGCGTCGCTGTCGACCGATTCGTTCATCTCCGCGGCGTCGTTCCAGGAAACGACCCGCGTGCTGACCGAAGCGGCGATCATGGGCAAGCGCGACGACCTGCGTGGCCTGAAGGAAAACGTGATCGTCGGCCGCCTGATTCCGGCCGGTACGGGTCTCGCGTTCCACAAGGCGCGCAAGAGCAAGGAACTGGCCGACCGCGAGCGTTTCGATCAGATCGCAGCGGAAGAGTCGTTCGAATTCGGTACGCCGGAAACGCCGGCTGCCGAACAGCAACACTCGGGCGAGTAAGTGCTGGCGGCGCAAGCCGCCATGCCTCACGAGCCACGAAGGCCGCTCAGTTTCGACTGAGCGGTTTTTTTTTGCTCTTTTTGCGCGTGCATGGGTGCCACGTGCCGGAGCAGTCCTAGGCCCGATGGCTAACGTTGTCGCAAAGCGCGGGCGCGGCACGAATGGGTTGGTAAAATTCGTCTCACCGCCTGCGTGCCGTTCCTTTCGCCGTCTCTCTCAAATACATGTCCCGACCGCTCGAAATCCTCAATGAAGTCTTTGGTTATCCCGCGTTCAGAGGGCAGCAGGGCGAAATTGTCGAGCACGTCGCCGACGGTGGCGATTGCCTTGTGCTGATGCCGACGGGCGGCGGCAAATCGCTGTGCTATCAGATCCCGTCGCTGGTGCGGCGCGAATGCGGCTTTGGCGCCGGCATCGTGGTGTCGCCACTGATCGCGCTGATGCAGGATCAGGTGGCCGCGCTGACCGAAGTCGGCGTGCGGGCCGCGTACCTGAACTCAACGTTGTCGAGCGCGGAGGCGGTGGCCACCGAGCGGGCGCTCCGCGACGGCGACATCGATCTGCTCTACGTCGCACCGGAGCGGCTGATGACGCCGCGCTTCCAGGAACTGCTCGAACGCACGCGCATCGGTCTTTTCGCGATCGACGAAGCGCACTGCGTGTCGCAATGGGGACACGATTTCCGGCCCGAGTATATTCAGCTGTCGGTGCTGCACGAGCGCTTTCCGAATGTCCCGCGCATCGCGCTGACGGCGACCGCCGACGCGATCACGCGCGACGAAATCATCCACCGTCTCGCGCTCGAAGATGCGCGCGTGTTCGTGTCGAGTTTCGATCGGCCGAACATCCGCTATCGCATCGCCGAAAAAGACAACGCGCGCACGCAACTGCTCGACTTCATCCGCGCCGAGCATACGAAAGCCGACGGTACGACCGACGCGGGCGTCGTTTATTGCCTGTCGCGCCGCAAGGTCGAGGAAACCGCGGAGTGGCTGAAGGAAAAGGGCATGCGCGCGCTGCCATACCACGCCGGCATGGAGTTCGAGGTGCGCCAGAAACATCAGGAGATGTTCCAGCGCGAGGAAGGCATCGTGATGTGCGCGACGATTGCGTTCGGCATGGGCATCGACAAACCCGACGTGCGGTTCGTCGCGCATCTGGATTTGCCCAAGAGCGTGGAAGGGTACTACCAGGAGACCGGCCGCGCGGGCCGCGACGGACTGCCGTCGAACGCGTGGATGGCCTACGGGCTCGGCGACGTCGTGCAGCAGCGCAAGATGATCGACGAATCCGAAGCAGACGACGCGCACAAGCGGGTCCAGACCGGCAAGCTCGACGCGCTGCTCGGTTTGTGCGAAACGGCGACTTGCCGGCGGGTGCGCCTGCTCGCGTACTTCGGCGAAACGAGCCAGCCGTGCGGCAACTGCGACAACTGCCTCGAGCCGCCGCCGACCTGGGATGCAACGCGCGAGGCTCAGATGGCGCTGTCGTGCGTGTTTCGCGCGCAGCGTGCGAGCGGCTTTCATTTCGGAGCCGGACACCTGATAGATATTTTGCGTGGCAACCGCAGCGAAAAAATCCTGCAGCGTGGCCACGAGAAGCTGACCACGTTCGGTATCGGCGCGGCGCTCGGTGAGCCGGAGTGGCGTGCGATCTTTCGCCAACTCGTCGCGTTCGGTTACCTGACGGTCGACCACGAGGGCTTCGGTTCGCTCGTGCTGACGGAGGCGAGCAAGCCGGTGCTCAAGGGCGAGCAGAAGGTGACGATGCGTCGCTACGTCAAGCCGACACGCACGCGTCAATCGTCGGGTCGTACGAGCGAGCGCGCCGATCCGACCATTGGCATGGGCCCTCGCGAGCGGGCCCGCTGGGAGCGTCTACGCATGTGGCGCACAGAAACCGCGAAGAGCGACGGAGTGCCGGCTTATGTGATTTTCCATGACGCGACGCTCGCGGAAATCGCCCGTCTCGGCCCCGATTCGATCGACGATCTGCGCGGGATTCCGGGCATGGGGGCGCGTAAACTGGACCGTTTCGGCTACGAATTGCTGCACGTCGTAGCGGCAGACTGACGTCGTCTGGCTGTTTAGCCGGATTGACAGGGGCGAAACACCGCAACCTGTTGACTCCCTTAGTATTTTCGGAATATTATGCTAGGTTCCGGTTCTTGGAATGCTACGCGCAACTTCAGTTCGTGCGTGAGCGGGCCAGCCGGAAGTTCGATGCGCGGGCGTTTCCGCTTTGCCCGGAAACCGATGCGTCGATTTTGTTCAATTTCAGGAATAATCAATGCCAACCATCAATCAACTGGTTCGCAAAGGCCGCACGTCGGAAACGACGAAGAGCAAGAGCCCGGCTTTGCAGGACTGCCCCCAGCGTCGCGGCGTGTGCACCCGTGTGTACACCACGACGCCGAAGAAGCCGAACTCGGCACTCCGTAAGGTCGCCAAGGTTCGTCTGACGAACGGCTTCGAAGTCATTTCGTACATTGGTGGCGAAGGCCACAACCTGCAGGAACACTCGGTCGTGCTGATTCGCGGCGGCCGTGTGAAGGACTTGCCGGGTGTGCGTTACCACATGGTTCGCGGCTCGCTGGATACCCAGGGCGTCAAGGATCGTAAGCAGGCTCGCTCGAAGTACGGTGCAAAGCGTGCCAAGGCTGGCAAGTAATTAGCCGGTCGATCGTAGTTTCAGGTCGCCTGCAAAGGCGGTAATAGCGATGGTGCCGGAATCGCCGGTGCTATCGAGTAAGTGGTCACCCGACCAGGCTGGTTAGTCTTACGGATGAATCGGGTTAGTTGGTGGCCGCGGGGCTGTAAGCAGCTCCAACTGAAAAGTAAAGGAAGAAACATGCCGCGTCGTCGCGAAGTCCCCAAGCGGGAAGTGTTGCCGGATCCGAAGTTTGGCAACGTTGATGTAGCAAAATTCATGAACGTGCTGATGCTCTCCGGCAAGAAGTCGGTTGCCGAGCGTATCGTGTACGGCGCTTTCGAACAGATCCAGACCAAGGGTGGCAAGGACCCGCTGGAAGTGTTCACGGTGGCGCTCAACAACGTCAAGCCGGTGGTAGAAGTGAAGAGCCGCCGCGTTGGTGGTGCGAACTATCAGGTTCCGGTCGAAGTGCGCCCGTCGCGTCGTATGGCATTGGCGATGCGTTGGCTGCGTGAAGCCGCGAAGAAGCGCAGCGAGAAGTCGATGGCCCTGCGTCTGGCAGGTGAGCTCTCCGAAGCGGCCGAAGGCCGTGGCGGCGCGATGAAGAAGCGCGACGAAGTTCACCGGATGGCAGAAGCCAACAAGGCGTTCTCGCACTTCCGTTTCTAAGCTTCCCCACCCCGGGTTTAGCGGAAAACGGAAAGAAATTCCGGGCGGGTGCGCTTCAAAGGCGCCTCGCCCGTTTGTGTTACAGCGCGATGGACATCTCTCGCATCGCGTCATCCCAATAGAGGATCAAAGTGGCTCGCAAGACTCCTATCGAGCGCTACCGTAACATCGGTATTAGCGCTCACATCGACGCCGGCAAAACGACGACGACCGAGCGCATTCTGTTCTACACGGGCGTGAACCACAAGATTGGTGAAGTTCACGACGGCGCTGCCACCATGGACTGGATGGAGCAGGAACAGGAGCGCGGCATCACGATTACTTCCGCTGCTACCACGGCATTCTGGAAGGGCATGGCGGGCGACCGCGCCGAACACCGCATCAACATCATCGACACCCCGGGTCACGTCGACTTCACGATTGAAGTCGAGCGCTCGATGCGCGTGCTCGACGGCGCGTGCATGGTGTACTGCGCTGTAGGCGGCGTGCAGCCCCAGTCGGAAACCGTGTGGCGTCAGGCTAACAAGTACAAGGTTCCCCGTCTCGCGTTCATCAACAAGATGGACCGTACCGGCGCGAACTTCTTCAAGGTCTACGACCAGCTCAAGCTGCGTCTGAAGGCGAACCCGGTTCCGGTCGTCGTGCCTATCGGCGCGGAAGAGAACTTCACGGGCGTCGTCGATCTGATGAAGATGAAGGCGATCATTTGGGACGACGCGTCGCAAGGCACCAAGTTCTCGTACGAAGACATCCCGGCAGAGCTCGTCGACACATGCAACGAATGGCGTGAAAAGATGGTCGAAGCCGCGGCGGAAGCGAACGAAGACATGATGAACAAGTACCTGGAGTCGGGTGAGCTGACCGAAGAGGAAATCATCAAGGGTCTGCGCGACCGTACGATCGCTTGCGAAATCCAGCCGATGCTGTGCGGCACCGCGTTCAAGAACAAGGGTGTGCAGCGCATGCTGGACGCCGTGCTCGACTTCCTGCCGTCGCCGATCGACATCCCGCCGGTTACCGGCGAGCTGGAAAACGGTGAAAAGGGTGAGCGCCGCGCTGCTGACGACGAAAAGTTCTCGGCACTGGCGTTCAAGATCATGACCGACCCGTTCGTCGGCCAACTGATCTTCTTCCGTGTGTACTCTGGCGTTGTGAATTCGGGCGACACCCTGCTGAACGCGACCAAGGACAAGAAGGAACGTCTGGGCCGTATTCTGCAGATGCACGCGAACCAGCGCGAAGAAATCAAGGAAGTGCGCGCAGGCGACATCGCCGCTGCGGTCGGCCTGAAGGACGCGACCACGGGCGACACGCTGTGCGATCCGACGAGCCCGATCGTGCTCGAGCGCATGGTTTTCCCGGAACCCGTGATTTCGCAGGCTGTTGAGCCGAAGACGAAGCCGGACCAGGAAAAGATGGGTCTGGCCCTGAACCGTCTGGCGCAGGAAGATCCGTCGTTCCGCGTTCAAACGGACGAAGAATCGGGTCAAACCATTATTTCGGGCATGGGCGAGCTCCACTTGGAAATTCTGGTCGACCGGATGAAGCGTGAGTTCGGCGTTGAAGCAACGGTTGGCAAGCCGCAGGTGGCTTACCGCGAAACGATTCGCGGCAAGGCGGAAGACGTTGACGGCAAGTTCGTCAAGCAGTCGGGTGGTCGCGGCCAGTACGGTCACGCGGTCATCACGCTCGAGCCGAACGAGCAAGGCAAGGGCTACGAGTTCCTGGACGAGATCAAGGGCGGTGTGATTCCGCGTGAATACATCCCGGCAGTCGACAAGGGTATCCAGGAAACGCTGAAGGCCGGCGTGCTGGCGGGCTTCCCGGTCGTGGACGTGAAGGTTCACCTGACGTTCGGTTCCTACCACGATGTCGACTCGAACGAAAACGCGTTCCGCATGGCCGGTTCGATGGCGTTCAAGGAAGCGATGCGCAAGGCACAGCCGGTCATCCTCGAACCGATGATGGCTGTCGAAGTCGAAACGCCGGAAGACTACATGGGCAACGTGATGGGCGACCTCTCTGGCCGTCGCGGTATTGTTCAGGGCATGGATGACATGGTTGGCGGCGGCAAGATCGTTCGCGCCGAAGTGCCGCTGTCGGAAATGTTCGGCTACTCGACGTCTCTGCGTTCGCTGACGCAAGGCCGTGCAACGTACACGATGGAGTTCAAGCACTACGCTGAAGCTCCGCGTAACGTGTCGGAAGCGATCATCAACGCGAAGTCGAAGTAATCGCGCGGCAAAGTCATTCAACGATTAACTTTCTGAAAGAAGAGAAACATGGCTAAAGGTAAATTCGAGCGGAGCAAGCCGCACGTGAACGTGGGCACGATCGGTCACGTTGACCACGGCAAGACCACGTTGACGGCAGCGATCACGACGGTCCTGACGCAGAAGTTTGGCGGCGAAGCGAAGGCGTACGACCAGATCGACGCGGCGCCGGAAGAAAAGGCGCGTGGCATTACCATCAACACCGCGCACGTCGAGTACGAAACGGCTAACCGCCACTACGCACACGTCGACTGCCCGGGCCACGCAGACTACGTGAAGAACATGATCACGGGCGCGGCGCAGATGGACGGCGCAATCCTGGTGTGCTCGGCTGCCGACGGCCCGATGCCGCAAACGCGTGAGCACATCCTGCTGGCGCGTCAGGTTGGCGTTCCGTACATCATCGTGTTCCTGAACAAGTGCGACATGGTGGACGACGCCGAGCTGCTGGAACTCGTCGAGATGGAAGTTCGCGAACTTCTGTCGAAGTACGACTTCCCGGGCGACGACACGCCGATCATCAAGGGTTCGGCCAAGCTGGCGCTGGAAGGCGACAAGGGCGAGTTGGGTGAGGTAGCGATCATGAACCTGGCCGATGCGCTGGACACGTACATCCCGACGCCGGAGCGCGCGGTTGACGGTGCGTTCCTGATGCCGGTGGAAGACGTGTTCTCGATCTCGGGTCGCGGCACGGTGGTGACGGGTCGCGTCGAGCGCGGCGTGATCAAGGTTGGCGAGGAAATCGAGATCGTCGGTATCCGCGCAACGGCCAAGACGACCTGCACGGGCGTGGAAATGTTCCGCAAGCTGCTCGACCAGGGTCAGGCAGGCGACAACGTTGGTATCCTGCTGCGCGGCACGAAGCGTGAAGACGTGGAGCGTGGTCAGGTTCTGGCCAAGCCGGGTTCGATCAACCCGCACACGCACTTCACGGCTGAAGTGTACGTGCTGAGCAAGGACGAAGGCGGCCGTCACACGCCGTTCTTCAACAACTACCGTCCGCAGTTCTACTTCCGTACGACGGACGTGACCGGCTCGATCGAGCTGCCGAAGGACAAGGAAATGGTGATGCCGGGCGACAACGTGTCGATCACGGTGAAACTGATCAACCCGATCGCGATGGAAGAAGGTCTGCGCTTCGCAATTCGCGAGGGTGGCCGTACGGTCGGCGCTGGTGTCGTCGCCAAGATCATCGAGTAAAATCGACGATTGCTGTAGCAGTCTGTAGCGCCCGGGCTCGGGCACTCGCTCTGCGCGAGCGTCCGAGCCTACGTTCTTTTTCTAATCGGCGGTGCAATATCGCCTCGCTCTTTTCAAGGAATTTGTCATGCAGAACCAGAAAATCCGCATTCGCCTGAAGGCTTTCGACTATCGCCTGATCGACCAATCGGCAGCTGAAATCGTCGATACGGCAAAGCGGACTGGCGCGATTGTTCGTGGTCCCGTACCCCTGCCGACCCGCATTCAACGCTTCGACATCCTGCGTTCGCCGCACGTCAACAAGACGTCGCGTGACCAGCTCGAAATCCGCACCCACCAGCGTCTGATGGACATCGTTGACCCGACGGACAAGACCGTCGACGCGCTCATGAAGCTGGATCTCCCGGCTGGCGTGGACGTTGAAATCAAGCTGCAGTAAGGCTTCCAGCCCTTGCCCGGCCACCCGGGCAACGCTAAGTCATTGATTGCTTGCGGAAAACGAAAAGGCTCGCTATACTGTTGAGCTTTTCGCGCATTTGCGTAAAAAAGTCGGCGTCCTGCAGCATGGTTTCATGCCCGAAGCGGTGCCGGCATTTTGTAAATTAGCCCCGACCAATCGCAGTCGGGAATGGAGAAAACGATGAGCCTTGGACTCGTAGGTCGCAAGGTTGGCATGACCCGTATCTTCACGGCTGAAGGGGATTCAATTCCCGTCACCGTGCTGGACGTGTCCGACAACCGCGTGACGCAGATCAAGACTGTTGAAACCGACGGCTACACGGCCGTGCAGGTTGCCTTCGGTACGCGCCGTGCATCCCGCGTGACGAAGCCGTTGGCAGGTCATCTCGCCAAAGCCGGTGTTCAAGCCGGTGAAATCCTCAAAGAATTCCAGATCGATGCCGCTAAGGCTGCCGAACTGTCGAGCGGCGCCGTGGTTGGTCCCGAGCTGTTCGAAGTGGGCCAGAAGGTCGACGTGCAAGGCGTGTCGATCGGTAAAGGCTACGCCGGTACCATCAAGCGTTATAACTTCTCGTCTGGCCGTGCATCCCACGGTAACTCGCGCTCGCACAACGTGCCGGGCTCGATCGGTATGGCGCAGGATCCGGGTCGTGTTTTCCCGGGTAAGCGCATGACCGGTCACATGGGTGATGAGAAGGTAACGGTGCAAAACCTCGAAATCGCTCGTATCGATGCTGACCGCAAGCTGCTGCTGGTCAAGGGCGCCGTTCCGGGTGCGAAGGGTGGCAAGGTATTCGTTACGCCGGCCGTGAAGACGCGTGCCGTGAAAGGAGCGAAATAATGGAACTTAAGCTCCTGAATGCCAATGGTCAGGAAAGTGCAGGCGTTAGCGCGTCGGACGTCGTGTTCGGCCGCGACTACAACGAAGCCCTGATTCACCAGGTGGTGGTTGCGTACCAGGCGAATGCCCGTAGCGGCAACCGCGCGCAGAAGGATCGTGAGCAGGTCAAACACACGACCAAGAAGCCGTGGCGCCAGAAGGGTACGGGCCGCGCCCGTGCCGGTATGTCGTCGAGCCCGCTGTGGCGCGGCGGTGGCCGTATTTTCCCGAATTCGCCGGAAGAAAACTTTTCGCACAAGGTCAACAAGAAGATGCATCGTGCAGGTCTCTGCTCGATCTTCTCGCAGTTGGCCCGCGAAGGCCGCATCTCGGTGGTCGACGAGTTGACGCTCGAAGCGCCGAAGACGAAGCTGCTGGCCGAAAAATTCAAGGCGATGGGTCTCGATTCCGTGCTGGTGATTACCGACACGGTTGACGAAAACCTGTACCTCGCGTCGCGCAACCTCGCCCACGTGGCGGTTGTGGAGCCGCGTTACGCCGACCCGCTGTCGCTGATCTACTTCAAGAAGATCCTGATCACGAAGGCTGCGGTCGCCCAGATCGAGGAGTTGCTGTCATGAGCGAGATTCGCAAGAACGATCATCGTTTGATGCAGGTCCTGCTCGCGCCGGTGGTCTCCGAAAAGGCGACGCTGGTGGCCGACAAGAACGAACAGGTTGTGTTCGAAGTCGCGCCGGATGCCACGAAGCAGGAAGTGAAAGCTGCAGTCGAGCTGCTGTTCAAGGTGGAAGTCGATTCCGTCAACGTGCTGGTCGCGAAGGGCAAAGCCAAGCGCTTTGGTCGCTTCATGGGCAAGCGCAAGGACGTGAAGAAGGCGTACGTCTGCCTGAAGCCCGGCCAGGAAATCAACTTTGAAGCGGAGGCCAAGTAATCATGGCAATCGTGAAAGTTAAGCCGACTTCGCCGGGTCGCCGCGCGATGGTCAAGGTGGTCAACAAGGAACTGCACAAGGGCAAGCCGTTCGCAGCGCTGCTCGACACGCAGTCGTCGACCGCCGGCCGTAACAACAACGGTCACATCACCACGCGTCACAAGGGTGGTGGTCACAAGCATCACTATCGTGTCGTCGACTTCCGTCGCACGAAGGATGGTATTCCCGCAAAGGTCGAGCGTCTCGAGTACGACCCGAACCGTAGCGCGAACATCGCGCTGGTTCTGTACGCAGACGGCGAGCGCCGCTACATCATCGCTCCGAAGGGTATTACCGTCGGTCAACAGCTGATGTCGGGTTCGGAGGCGCCGATCCGCGCAGGTAACACGCTGCCGATCCGCAACATCCCGGTCGGTACGACGATTCACTGCATCGAAATGCTGCCGGGCAAGGGCGCGCAAATGGCGCGTTCGGCGGGTACGTCGGCGATGCTGCTGGCTCGCGAAGGCATCTACGCGCAGGTTCGTCTGCGTTCGGGCGAAATCCGCCGCGTTCACGTTGAATGCCGCGCAACGATCGGTGAAGTAGGCAACGAAGAGCATAGCCTCCGTCAAATCGGTAAGGCTGGTGCGAACCGCTGGCGCGGTATCCGCCCGACGGTGCGTGGCGTTGCAATGAACCCGGTCGACCACCCGCACGGTGGTGGCGAGGGCAAGACTGCGGCAGGCCGCGATCCGGTGAGCCCGTGGGGCACGCCGACGAAGGGCTATCGCACCCGCAGCAACAAGCGCACGACGAGCATGATCGTCCAGCGCCGTCACAAGCGTTAAGGAGTAGGCAATGGCACGTTCTATTAAGAAAGGTCCGTTCTGCGACGCCCATTTGCTGAAGAAGGTTGAGGCGGCTGCAGCATCGCGTGACAAGAAACCGATCAAGACCTGGTCGCGTCGCTCGACGATCCTGCCGGACTTCATCGGCCTGACGATCGCCGTTCACAACGGCCGTCAACACGTTCCGGTGTATGTCACGGAAAACATGGTCGGCCACAAGCTTGGCGAGTTCGCACTGACCCGTACGTTCAAGGGACACGCGGCCGACAAGAAGGCCAAGAAATAAGGGGCAATCAAGATGGAAGTGAAAGCAATTCATCGCGGTGCCCGCATCTCGGCGCAGAAAACGCGCCTTGTGGCTGACCAGATCCGCGGTTTGCCGGTCGACAAGGCGCTGAACGTTCTGACATTCTCGCCGAAGAAGGCTGCGGGGATCGTGAAAAAGGTCGTGCTGTCGGCGATCGCGAATGCGGAGCACAACGAAGGCGCCGATATCGACGAGCTCAAGATCAAGAGCATCTACGTCGACAAGGCAGCATCGCTGAAGCGTTTCACCGCGCGCGCTAAAGGCCGCGGTAACCGCATCGAGAAGCAATCCTGTCACATCACTGTGACGGTCGGGAATTAAGGGGCCATACGATGGGACAGAAAATTCATCCGACTGGCTTCCGTTTGGCCGTCAGCCGCAATTGGGCTTCGCGTTGGTACGCGAACAACAACAATTTTGCGGCGATGTTGCAGGAAGACATCGGTGTTCGGGAATACCTGAAGAAGAAGCTGAAGAACGCGTCCGTCGGCCGCGTTGTGATCGAGCGTCCTGCAAAGAACGCGCGTATCACGATTTTCAGCTCGCGTCCGGGTGTCGTGATCGGCAAGAAGGGTGAAGACATCGAACTGCTGAAGTCCGAGCTGCAAAAGCGCATGGGCGTTCCGGTTCACGTCAACATCGAAGAAATCCGCAAGCCGGAAACGGACGCGCAACTGATCGCTGATTCGATCACGCAACAGCTCGAGCGCCGGATCATGTTCCGCCGCGCGATGAAGCGTGCGATGCAGAACGCGATGCGTCTGGGTGCTCAAGGCATCAAGATCATGAGCGCTGGCCGTCTGAACGGTATCGAAATCGCCCGTACGGAATGGTATCGCGAAGGTCGCGTGCCGCTTCATACGCTGCGTGCGGATATCGACTACGCAACGTCGGAAGCAAAGACGACGTACGGCATCATCGGTGTGAAGGTGTGGGTCTACAAGGGCGACACGCTCGGCCGCAACGACGCACCGGTGGTCGAAGAAGTCGCCGAAGAAAAGCGTCCGCGCCGCAACGCACGTCCGGGTGGCGATCGCCGTCCGCGTCGTGATGGTGAAGGTGGTGGCCCGGCAGGTGCACGCCGTGGCGCTCCCCGACGTGCTGGCGGTGCCGGCGGCGACGGGAAGACTGGAGAATAACGATGCTGCAACCGAAACGCAGAAAGTATCGCAAAGAGCAGAAAGGTCGTAACACCGGCGTTGCTACCCGCGGCAACGCGGTGTCGTTCGGTGAGTTCGGCCTGAAGGCTGTCGGTCGTGGCCGTCTGACCGCGCGCCAGATTGAAGCGGCGCGTCGTGCAATGACGCGTCACATCAAGCGCGGTGGCCGCATCTGGATCCGGATTTTCCCGGACAAGCCGATCTCGACCAAGCCGGCGGAAGTGCGTATGGGTAACGGTAAGGGTAACCCGGAGTACTACGTCGCTGAGATTCAACCGGGCAAGATGCTGTACGAAATGGACGGCGTAACCGAAGAACTGGCGCGCGAAGCGTTCCGTCTGGCTGCAGCGAAGCTGCCGCTGAAGACGACGTTTATCGTGCGTCAGCTCGGCGCCTAAGGAGCAAATGATGAAGGCTTCCGAACTTCACCAGAAAGATCAGGCCGCGCTCAACAAGGAGCTGTCGGACCTGTTGAAGGCGCAATTTGGCCTGCGCATGCAACTCGCGACCCAGCAGCTCACGAACACGAGCCAGCTGAAGAAGGTCCGTCGCGACATCGCGCGTGTGCGGACCGTCCTGACTGAGAAGGCGAACCAGAAATGAACGATAGCGTAAAAAACTCGCTCAAGCGGACGCTGGTCGGCAAGGTCGTCAGCAACAAGATGGACAAGACGGTTACCGTGCTGGTCGAGCACCGCGTGAAGCACCCGATCTACGGCAAGTACGTCGTGCGGTCGAAGAAGTACCACGCGCATGACGACGCGAACACGTACAACGAGGGCGACCTCGTTGAAATCCAGGAAACTCGTCCGATTTCGAAGACGAAGGCTTGGGTTGTGGCTCGCCTGGTCGAGGCTGCTCGCGTCATCTAATGTCGCAAAGCTGTAGAAGTAGTTGAAATCGCAGTAAGTTTCGCTTGCAAGACCGAGATTATTTGATATACTCTCGGTCTTCCCTCTTTGTGGGAGCCCCGTCGCGGGCGAAGTTGGTGGGGGAAGCGGTTCGGGCGCCAGCCTAGACCGAAGGATTCACCGGATTGCGATGGCGGGTTTCGTTTGCCGTCGCTGCTGTTCTAACCCAAGCAGCCGATCGGCTGACGGGACCAAGACTGACCGGGAAGCGCCATGGTGGTGTGACCGGATTAAGTTGGGAAAGATAAACCATGATCCAGACCGAAACTCGGCTTGAAGTGGCCGACAACACGGGTGCACGTGAAGTCATGTGCATCAAGGTGCTCGGCGGCTCGAAGCGTCGTTATGCCAGCATTGGCGACATCATCAAGGTGACTGTCAAAGAGGCAACGCCGCGCGGGCGCGTGAAGAAAGGCGAAATCTACAACGCCGTGGTGGTTCGCACCGCCAAGGGCGTGCGTCGTCAGGACGGCTCGCTGATTAAGTTCGACGGCAACGCGGCTGTGTTGCTCAACACCAAGCTCGAACCGATCGGTACCCGTATTTTTGGGCCTGTCACGCGCGAGTTGCGTAGCGAACGATTCATGAAGATCGTTTCGCTGGCGCCTGAAGTGCTGTAAGGAGTCGCGATGAACAAGATTCGCAAGAGTGACGAAGTTATCGTCATCACCGGCAAAGATAAGGGCAAGCGTGGCGTGGTGCTGGCCGTTCACGGCGAGACCGTCACTGTCGAGGGCATCAACCTCGTCAAGAAGCACGTCAAGCCGAACCCGATGAAGGGTACGACGGGCGGCGTGGAAGCCAAGACGATGCCGCTGCAAATTTCGAACGTCGCATTGGTGGACGCGAATGGCAAGCCATCGCGTGTAGGCATCAAGGTCGAAGGGGGCAAGAAGGTCCGTTTCCTGAAGACGACCGGTGCCGTACTGAGCGCCTGACGCTGCGGAGTAAAAAATGGCTCGTTTGCAAGAGTTTTACAAAGAGAAGGTTGTACCCGGCCTCATCGAGAAGTTCGGTTACAAGTCCGTGATGGAAGTGCCGCGCATCACCAAGATCACCCTGAACATGGGCCTTGGCGAAGCCGTCGCTGACAAGAAGATCATCGAAAACGCCGTTGGCGATCTGACGAAGATCGCGGGCCAGAAGCCGGTGATCACGAAGGCACGCAAGGCAATCGCTGGCTTCAAGATCCGTCAGGGCTATCCGATCGGTGCAATGGTCACGCTGCGTGGCCAGGCAATGTACGAATTCCTGGACCGTTTCGTGACGGTTGCGCTCCCCCGTGTGCGCGACTTCCGTGGCGTGTCGGGCAAGGCGTTCGATGGTCGCGGCAACTACAACGTCGGTGTGAAAGAGCAGATCATTTTCCCCGAAATCGACTACGACAAGATCGACGCACTGCGTGGGCTGAACATCAGCATCACGACGACTGCGAAGACTGACGACGAAGCAAAGGCTCTGCTCGCCAGCTTCAAGTTCCCGTTCAGAAACTGAGGTTACCGTGGCTAAACTGGCACTGATCGAACGTGAAAAGAAGCGTGCTCGCCTCGCCGCCAAGTACGCTCCCAAGCGTGCAGCATTGAAGGCAATCATTGGCGATACGAGCAAGTCGGAAGAAGAGCATTACGCAGCACGCCTGGAACTGCAGCAACTGCCGCGAAACTCTAACCCGACCCGTAAGCGCAACCGTTGCGCAATTACCGGTCGTCCGCGCGGCACGTTCCGTAAATTCGGGCTGGCGCGTAATAAGATTCGCGAAATCGCGTTCCGCGGCGAGATCCCTGGCCTGACCAAGGCGAGCTGGTAATAGGAGAAACATAAATGAGCATGAGTGATCCTATCGCCGATATGCTGACTCGCATCCGCAATGCGCAGATGGTCGAGAAGGTTTCGGTGACTATGCCCTCGTCGAAAGTCAAGGTTGCGATTGCGCAGGTCCTGAAGGACGAAGGTTATATCGACGATTTCGCAGTGAAGTCCGAAGGTGCGAAGTCGGAATTGAACATCGTGTTGAAGTATTACGCTGGCCGTCCGGTCATCGAGCGCATTGAACGCGTCTCGAAGCCTGGTCTGCGTGTGTACCGCGGCCGTAACGACATCCCCGTGGTCATGAATGGCCTGGGCGTGGCAATCGTGTCGACGCCGAAGGGCGTGATGACGGACCGCAAGGCACGTGCAACGGGCGTTGGCGGCGAAGTCATCTGCTATGTCGCTTAAGGCCGAAAGGAGAGAAACATGTCTCGAGTAGGTAAGAGCCCAATCGCGCTGCAAGGCGCGGAAGTGGCCCTGAGCGCCGACAGCATTACTGTCAAGGGTCCGCTGGGTACGATTTCGCAGGCTGCCAACAGCCTCGTGAAGGTAGTGAACGACAGCGGCACGCTGAAGTTCGAGCCGGTCGATGAAAGCCGCGAGGCGAATGCGATGTCGGGCACGATGCGCGCGCTGGTTGCGAACATGGTGCACGGCGTGACGAAGGGTTTCGAGCGCAAGCTGACGCTGGTTGGCGTCGGTTACCGCGCACAAGCGCAAGGCGACAAGCTGAACCTGTCGCTGGGTTTCTCGCACCCGGTGGTGCACCAGATGCCGGCTGGCGTCAAGGCAGAAACCCCGTCGCAAACCGAAATCGTGATCAAGGGGATCAACAAGCAACAAGTCGGTCAAGTCGCTGCAGAAGTGCGCGGCTACCGTCCGCCGGAGCCCTACAAGGGCAAGGGCGTGCGTTACGCCGATGAGGTTGTGATCCTCAAAGAAACGAAGAAGAAGTAAGGGTGCGCAATCATGGATAAGACTCAATCTCGCCTGCGCCGCGCTCGTCAGACGCGTATCAAGATCGCGGAGCTGCAGGTCGCGCGTCTCGCCGTGCATCGCACGAACACGCACATCTATGCGCAAGTGTTCTCGCCGTGCGGCACCAAGGTGCTCGCTAGCGCGTCGACGCTCGAAGCCGAAGTGCGTGCGCAACTGGCCGATCAATCGGGAAAGGGCGGCAACGTTGCTGCTGCCACCCTGATCGGCAAGCGCATTGCAGAAAAGGCTAAGGCTGCCGGCATCGAATCCGTCGCCTTCGACCGTTCGGGTTTCCGTTACCACGGCCGCGTGAAAGCGCTGGCTGACGCGGCGCGCGAAGCCGGACTCAAGTTCTAAGGGAAGAATTCGTCATGGCAAAGATGCAAGCTAAAGTTCAGGCTGACGAACGCGACGACGGCCTTCGTGAAAAAATGATCGCGGTTAACCGCGTGACCAAGGTCGTGAAGGGGGGCCGTATTCTCGGCTTCGCTGCACTGACCGTGGTTGGCGACGGTGATGGCCGCGTCGGTATGGGCAAGGGCAAGGCGAAGGAAGTGCCGGTCGCTGTCCAGAAGGCGATGGAACAGGCTCGCCGCAACATGTTCAAGGTGCCTTTGAAGAACGGTACCTTGCAACACGAAGTGCACGGTAAGCACGGCGCATCGACGGTCCTCCTCGCTCCGGCGAAGGACGGTACCGGCGTGATCGCGGGCGGCCCGATGCGCGCCGTGTTCGACGTGATGGGCGTGCAGAACGTTGTGGCCAAGAGCCACGGCTCGACGAACCCGTACAACCTCGTTCGTGCGACGCTCGATGGCCTGCGCAAGCAGTCCACGCCGGCCGACATCGCTGCGAAGCGTGGCAAGTCCGTCGAAGAAATTCTGGGCTAAAGGTGGACACCATGTCTGATAAAACTGTCAAGGTCCAGCTCGTCAAGAGCCTGATCGGCACCCGTGAATCGCACCGTGCAACGGTGCGTGGCCTGGGCCTGCGCCGACTCAACTCGGTTAGCGAGTTGCAGGATACGCCGGCTGTGCGCGGCATGATCAACAAGGTTTCGTACCTCGTTAAGGTCATCAGCTAAGCGGCTGACCAGGACTCAAGGAGTTGATAATGGAATTGAATAACCTGAAGCCGGCCGAAGGCGCGAAGCACGCAAAGCGCCGCGTTGGTCGCGGCATCGGCTCCGGCCTCGGCAAGACCGCTGGCCGTGGTCACAAGGGTCAGAAGTCGCGTTCGGGCGGCTTTCACAAGGTTGGCTTTGAGGGCGGTCAAATGCCGCTGCAACGTCGCCTGCCGAAGCGTGGCTTCACCTCGCTGACGAAGGAATTCGTCGGTGAAGTACGTCTCTCGGATCTGGAGAAGCTGCCGGTCGACGAAATCGATCTGCTGGCTCTCAAGCAAGCCGGCCTCGTCGGCGAGCTGATCCGTAGCGCCAAGATCATTGCAACGGGCGAGCTCAAGCGCAAGGTCGTTGTGAAGGGTCTGGGTGCGACGAAGAGCGCACGTGCTGCTATCGAGGCAGCCGGTGGCTCTTTTGCCGAGTAACGCGCAAGTTAATTGCCGTCACTAGCACTTGCATCGGAGAAGGTACTTGGCTAACAGCCCGAGTCTCGCAAAACCCGGTCGCAGCGCGGCGAAGTTTGGCGATCTGCGCCGGCGAGCAGTGTTCCTGCTGCTGGCGCTAGTCGTCTACCGTATCGGCGCGCATATTCCGGTGCCGGGTATCGACCCGGACCAACTGGCGAAACTGTTCCAAAGCCAGTCGGGCGGCATCCTTGGCATGTTTAACATGTTCTCGGGTGGCGCACTTTCGCGGTTCACGATTTTCGCGCTGGGGATCATGCCGTACATTTCGGCGTCGATCATCATGCAGTTGCTGGCGATTGTTTCGCCGCAGCTCGAAGCGCTGAAAAAGGAAGGGCAGGCAGGTCAGCGAAAGATTACGCAGTACACGCGGATCTTCACGGTTGTGCTGGCGACGTTCCAGGCGTTCGGTATTGCCGTCGCTCTGGAAAATCAGCCGGGCCTCGTGATCGATCCGGGGATGGTTTTCCGCTTGACGACGGTCGTGACGCTGGTGACCGGCACGATGTTCCTGATGTGGCTGGGTGAGCAGATCACGGAGCGCGGGCTTGGCAACGGTATCTCGATCATCATATTCGGCGGTATTGCGGCGGGTTTCCCGAACGCAATCGGTGGTCTCTTTGAACTGGTGCGAACCGGCTCGATGAGCATCATCTCGGCGATTATCGTCGTCGCGCTGATTGCTGCTGTGACCTATCTGGTGGTGTTCATCGAACGCGGCCAGCGCAAGATACTTGTGAATTATGCGAAGCGGCAGGTGGGCAACAAGATTTACGGCGGCCAGTCTTCGCATTTGCCGCTGAAGCTGAATATGTCGGGCGTGATTCCGCCGATCTTCGCATCGTCGATCATTCTCTTCCCGGCAACTATCCTGAACTGGTTCAGTTCGGGTTCGCGTACCAGCTGGTTCGCAGACACGTTGCACAACGTTGCCGAGGCCCTGAAGCCCGGTCAACCGGTGTACGTGTTGCTGTACGCGTTGGCGATCGTCTTCTTCTGCTTCTTCTACACTGCACTGGTGTTTAACAGCAGGGAAACGGCCGACAACCTGAAAAAGAGCGGCGCTTTCGTCCCAGGTATCCGCCCGGGCGATCAGACGGCGCGATATATCGACCGCATCCTCACGCGTTTGACGCTTGCCGGTGCGATCTACATCGTGTTCGTTTGCCTGCTGCCTGAATTTCTGGTGCTACGCTGGAACGTGCCGTTTTATTTTGGTGGAACGTCGCTGCTGATCATTGTCGTCGTCACAATGGATTTCATGGCGCAGGTGCAGTCGTACGTTATGTCGCAACAGTATGAATCGCTGCTGAAGAAAGCTAATTTCAAAGGCGGCGGCGTCCCGATGCGTTGAAAGGACTTATGGCCAAAGACGATGTTATCCAGATGCAGGGCGAAGTAATCGAGAACCTGCCTAATGCTACCTTCAGGGTGAAGCTGGAAAACGGCCATGTCGTGTTGGGACACATATCCGGCAAAATGCGGATGCACTACATCCGGATCTTGCCGGGCGACAAGGTGACGGTTGAATTGACGCCTTACGATCTGTCGCGTGCGCGGATCGTGTTCCGGGCGAAGTGATTTGAAAAAAGGGTAATATCATGAAAGTGATGGCATCGGTTAAGCGCATTTGCCGCAATTGCAAGATCATCAAGCGCAAAGGCGTTGTGCGCGTGATTTGCAGTTCTGATCCGCGCCACAAACAGCGTCAAGGCTGAACGCCGCGCTTTTGCTTGCGCTTTTTGTTTGAGGAAAAACAATGGCTCGTATCGCAGGGGTTAACATCCCGAATCACCAGCATACTGAAATCGGCCTGACGGCTATTTACGGTGTCGGTCGCACGCGCTCGCGCGACATTTGCGTCGCTGCTGGTGTGGCATTTTCGAAGAAGGTCAAAGACCTGACTGACGCAGACCTCGAAAAGCTGCGTGAAGAAGTCGGCAAGTTCATCGTTGAAGGCGATCTGCGCCGTGAAACGACGATGAACATCAAGCGCCTGATGGATCTCGGCTGCTATCGTGGCGTGCGGCATCGTAAGGGTCTGCCCCTGCGCGGCCAGCGTACGCGTACGAATGCCCGTACGCGCAAGGGTCCGCGTCGTGCAGCGCAATCGCTGAAGAAGTAAGCGGAACTGACAGTTACAGGAAAACGTAATGGCTAAGGCTTCGAACAACTCCGCGGCGCAACGCGTTCGCAAGAAGGTCAAGAAGAACGTCGCCGAGGGCGTGGTTCACGTTCACGCGTCGTTCAACAACACCATCATCACGATCACCGACCGTCAAGGCAACGCGCTTGCCTGGGCAACGTCGGGCGGTCAGGGCTTCAAGGGTTCGCGTAAGTCGACTCCGTTTGCAGCTCAGGTCGCAGCTGAATCAGCTGGCCGCGTGGCGATGGAATACGGCGTGAAGAACCTCGAAGTGCGGATCAAGGGCCCCGGTCCTGGCCGGGAATCGGCGGTGCGCGCGCTGCATGGTCTTGGCATCAAGATCACCGCGATCTCCGACGTGACGCCGGTCCCGCACAACGGCTGCCGTCCGCCGAAGCGTCGTCGTATCTAAGACGCTGGTATTTCGAGCGCCTGTTGCCGCCTTGCGCGGTGGCGGGCTGCGCGCGTTATTGAATTGACTAAGCCCACCGTTCGACTCAAAGGGTTCGGACTAGCGCGAGTGGAAGCATTCGCGTGACAAATCACAGAAGGAATCAACGTGGCACGTTATATCGGCCCCAAGGCCAAGCTGTCTCGCCGTGAAGGCACTGACCTCTTCCTGAAGAGCGCGCGCCGTTCGCTCGCTGACAAGTGCAAGCTTGACAGCAAGCCCGGCCAGCACGGCCGTACCTCGGGCGCACGTACGTCCGACTATGGCACTCAGCTGCGCGAGAAGCAAAAAGTAAAGCGTATCTACGGTGTCCTCGAGCGCCAGTTCCGTCGCTACTTCGCTGAAGCAGACCGCCTGAAGGGCAACACGGGTGAGAACCTGCTGCAACTGCTCGAATCGCGTCTGGACAACGTCGTGTATCGCATGGGCTTTGGCTCGACGCGTGCTGAAGCACGTCAGCTCGTTGGCCACAAGGCAATCACGGTGAACGGCGTCGTGACGAACATCCCGTCGATGCAAGTGAAGGCGGGGGACGTCGTCGCCGTGCGCGAACAGAAGCGCAAGCAGGCTCGCATCATTGAGGCGCTGTCGCTCGCTGAGCAAGGCGGCATGCCGAGCTGGGTCGCGGTCGACGCGAAGAAGTTCGAAGGTACCTTCAAGCAGAAGCCGGAACGCAGCGACATCGCTGGCGACATCAACGAAAGCCTGATCGTCGAATTGTATTCGCGGTAATCGGATTGACGGCCGGGGCGCCCTGATTGCGTTGCGCAAGGGGGCGTCTCGGCTGTTTATTTTCAGGTTGTTACCGGTCAGCCTTATCGGTGTAACGAGCCGAGGGTATTGAAAAGGAAAACCTATGCAAACCAGTTTGTTGAAGCCCAAGATTATTGCAGTTGAATCGCTTGGCGAAAGCCACGCGAAAGTGGTCATGGAGCCGTTTGAACGCGGTTATGGCCACACCTTGGGCAACGCGCTTCGGCGCGTGCTGTTGTCGTCGATGGTGGGCTATGCCCCGACCGAGGTGACGATTGCAGGCGTCGTGCACGAGTATTCGACGCTCGACGGTGTGCAAGAGGATGTGGTCAACTTGTTGTTGAACCTGAAGGGCGTCGTCTTCAAGCTGCATAATCGTGACGAAGTGACGGTTACGCTGCGGAAGGAAGGCGAAGGCGTGGTCACGGCCGGCGATATCGAACTCGCACACGATTGCGAAGTCATCAATCCCGATCACGTGATTGCGCATCTGTCGAAGGGCGGCAAGCTCGACGTGCAGATCAAGGTCGAAAAGGGCCGCGGCTATGTGCCGGGCAATGTGCGTCGTTACGGTGAAGAGTCGGCCAAGATCATCGGCCGGATCGTGCTGGACGCCTCGTTTTCGCCGGTTCGTCGCGTGAGCTACGCGGTCGAAAGCGCTCGCGTCGAGCAGCGCACCGACCTCGACAAGCTCGTGATGAACATCGAGACCAACGGTGTGATTTCGCCGGAAGAAGCGATCCGACAATCGGCGCGCATTCTGGTCGATCAGTTGTCGGTGTTCGCGGCGCTGGAAGGTACCGAAGCAGCGGCGGAAGCGCCGTCGCGCGCACCGCAGATCGATCCGATCCTGTTGCGTCCGGTCGATGATCTCGAACTGACGGTTCGTTCCGCGAACTGCCTGAAGGCCGAGAACATCTACTACATCGGCGACCTGATCCAGCGTACCGAGAACGAACTGCTCAAGACTCCGAATCTGGGTCGCAAGTCGCTGAACGAGATCAAGGAAGTTCTGGCATCGCGTGGGCTGACGCTCGGCATGAAGCTCGAAAACTGGCCGCCGGCTGGTCTCGACAAGTAAGCGGACAACTCGGTCGGGTGTGACCGCGAATTGCACCGCTGTACTGTACTGTACTGGCAAAGGCGCGGATTTTCCTTTAAAATCCGCGTCTTGTCTTTTGTCACTACCGGCCCGTGCGCTCACTGTTTGTAGTCGATGCTGCAGAACGAGTGCGATAGAAGAGCTGGACCAAAACTTTGAACTGAAGGAATTAACATGCGTCACCGTCATGGTCTGCGGAAACTGAACCGCACGAGCAGCCACCGTTTGGCAATGCTCCGTAACATGTCCAACTCGCTGATCGAGCACGAAGTCATCAAGACCACGCTGCCGAAGGCCAAGGAACTTCGTAAAGTCGTCGAGCCGCTGATCACGCTCGGCAAGAAGCCGTCGCTCGCAAACCGTCGTCTGGCGTTCAACCGCCTGCGCGATCGTGACTCGGTCACGAAGCTGTTCGACGTGCTCGGCCCGCGCTACGCAAACCGTCCGGGCGGCTACCTGCGCGTGCTGAAGTTCGGCTTCCGCGTTGGTGACAATGCGCCGATGGCACTGGTCGAACTGCTCGACCGTCCGGAAGTTGAAGAAACGGAAGTGCAAGAAGCTGAGTAAGCTTTCTGCTTCGACAAAAAGCTAGGCGCATCGCCTGGCTTTTTTGTTTTCTGCGGCGGATTTTTCATTGATAGCGAAAGCCGCTTCGCAGTGACCAAATGTCGCGGCCGCACCGCGTGGCGCCCTGCAGGGCGACAGGGCCAGGTGATACGATATCGGGATCGAAATCCTGCGCCGCCGGAGCTTGGTGTGAATGTGACCTTGGTGCTGACAACGGTGCCGGATGCGGCCGGCGCTCAAAAGCTCGCAGCCGACGCGCTCGCCGCTCGCCTTTGCGCGTGCGTCACCCAGCTAGGCAGCGTGCAGTCGAGCTATCACTGGCAGGGCGCGATCGAAACCGCGCAGGAAATCCAGCTGCTGTTCAAGACCAGCGCCGCTCGCGCGCTCGAACTGGAGCAATACATTCAGGCTCACCATCCCTACGGCACGCCGGAAATCCTCTCATGGCAAGCGATGGCCTCCGCCGCCTACGGCCAGTGGATCACTGCTGAAACCCAACGCCCTGTTCATGTTTAACGGTCTCGACCGGCGCGCGCGCGCTGCGCTGCGCACCGCATTCTTTCTGCTCGGCTGCGTGTTCCTCGCGCAAGTCGCCACGCTCGCGCGCGCCGCGGACGACTTCCTCGACCCGTCCGTCGCGTTCCGGTTCAGCGCGACCGAGGCCCCCGGCCAAGTCGTCGTCACCTACAAGATTGCGGACGGCTACTACATGTACCGCGAGCGCTTCGCGTTCGCGACCCGCAACGGCACGGCGACGCTTGGCGAGCCTGAACTGCCAGGCGGTCATGTGAAGTTCGATCAGACATTCAACAAGAATGTCGAGACGTATCGCAACGAGCTGACGATTCGTATTCCGGTCAAGCAGGCTGCCGGACCGTTCGATCTTGCGGTGACGTCGCAGGGCTGTGCCGACGCGGGCATCTGCTACCCCCCGATGGAGCGCGTGTACCACGTGAGCAGCGAGGCGCTGCAGCTGGCTGGCAGCGGGGCGGCGACCCCAACCGCGCAACAATCCGCCGCCACTGACGACGAACCTTGGTACGAACGCGCCACCAGCGCCGATTACGCGCAGTCGCTGCTGCAGCGTGGCGGTTTTTTTGCGATCGTCGGGCTTTATTTCGTTGCCGGCGCCATTCTGAGCTTGCTGCCGTGCTCGTATCCGATGATTCCGATTCTGTCGGCGATCATCATCGGTGAGGGAGCGCGCGTCACGCGCAGGCGTGGCTTCGCGCTGTCGCTCGCGTATGTAGTCGGGATGGCGCTCGTGTACACGGTGCTGGGTGTCGTGGCGGCACTCGTCGGGCAGAGTCTCGGCGCATGGCTGCAGAACCCGTGGGTGCTCGGCGCGTTCGGCGGCCTTCTGACGATTTTCGCGCTGCTGCTGATCGCCGGTGTGGATCTCGAACTGCCGCCGCGCTGGCGCGATCGCATGTCGAGCGCGTCAGCGGGACGCTCGAGTGGCAAATTTACCGCGGTCGCCGTAATGGGCGCGCTGTCGGCGCTGGTGGTCGGCGCCTGCATGACCGCGCCGCTTTTTGCGGTGCTCGCGTTCATCGCGCATACCGGCAACGCCGTGCTCGGTGGCGCGGCACTGTTCTCGATGGGCATCGGGCTCGGGCTGCCGCTGCTGATCATTGGCCTCGGCGCGGGTACACTGCTGCCGCGCGCGGGCAAGTGGATGGACAGCGTAAAAGTGTTCTTTGGCGTCGTTCTGCTGGCCGCGGCGCTGTGGATTGTTTGGCCGGTGCTCGGCGGGGCGGCGTCGATGCTGTTGAGCGCCCTCTGGCTGCTGATCGCCGCGGTTGCGCTCGGCCTGTTTTCCAAGTCGGTTGCGGGCGCCTCGATATGGCACCGGCTTGGGCGGGCGGTCGGCGTCGTGATGGCGGTTTGGGCAGCAGCGCTTCTAGTTGGCCTCGCGGCGGGATCGTTGGATCCGCTGCGACCGCTGGCGGTGCTCGCGGCTCGCGTCGGCAATCAGGCGAGCATCGCGAAGGATGGCTCCAGCGCGGCCGCGCCGGCGCCGCAAAGCGATTTGACGTTCGCGCCGGTACGTTCATCGGATCAGCTCGACCAGGCCGTCAAAACGGCGGCGCAGCCAGCCATGCTCGATTTTTACGCGGACTGGTGCGTGAGCTGCAAGGAGATGGAGAAATTCACCTTCAGCGACACGCGCGTTCAGGCGAAGCTGAAGCAGATGAATCTGCTGCGCGCCGACGTCACTGCGAACAATACCGACGACCAGGCGCTGCTCAAGCGCTTCAATCTGTTCGGGCCGCCGGGGATTATTTTTTTCGATCAGGGTGGCAAGGAAGTGTTGCGGGTGGTCGGCTACGAATCGGCGGATAAATTCCTGCGCACACTGGATCGGGCGAGTGCATCGGGGGTGTAATCGAAGGCCGCGGGGCGTTGCAAGACCGCCGCTTCGCAAACGGCAGCACAAAAAAACGGAGGCGAAACCCTAAGGTTCGCCTCCGTTTTTTTCTCGACGGCCGCGCGCTAAACCGCGCCTGGCTTACTTCTGCGAACGCAGGATCTTCGCGGCATCCAGCGCGAAATACGTCAGCACGCCGTCCGCGCCTGCACGCTTGAACGCGAGCAGCGATTCCATCATCACCTTGTCGTGATCGAGCCAGCCATTCTGCGCGGCGGCCTTCAGCATGGCGTATTCGCCGCTTACCTGGTACACGTAGGTGGGGAACTGGAACTCGTCCTTCACGCGACGCACGATGTCCAGATACGGCATGCCCGGCTTGACCATCACCATGTCCGCGCCTTCGTTGATGTCGGCCTGCACTTCGCGCAGCGCCTCGTTGGAATTTGCCGGGTCCATCTGGTAGGTCATCTTGTTGCTCTTGCCGAGGTTCGTCGCGGAACCGACGGCATCGCGGAACGGGCCGTAGAACGCCGAAGCGTACTTCGCCGCGTACGCCATGATGCGCGTGTGGATGTGGTCCTCGCTCTCGAGCATTTCGCGGATCGCACCAATGCGTCCATCCATCATGTCCGACGGCGCGACGATGTCGACGCCGGCTTCCGCCTGCGCACGAGCCTGCTCGACGAGGATCTCGACGGTTTCGTCGTTGATCACGTAGCCGGCTTCGTCGAGCACGCCGTCCTGACCATGGCTCGTATACGGATCGAGCGCCACGTCGGTGAGCACGCCGAGCTCCGGAAAATTCTTCTTCAACTCACGCACCGCGCGCGGGATCAGGCCCGCCGGGTTGGCCGCTTCACGGCCTTCGGGTGTTTTCAGCGAGGGCTCGATCGCGGGAAACAGAGACAACACCGGCACGCCCAGTTCGACGCACTGCCCGGCGACGCCCATCAGCAGATCGACCGACACACGCTCGACGCCCGGCATCGACGGCACGGCTTGCCGCACGTTGGTTCCCTCGACGATGAACACGGGGTAAATCAGATCGTTGGTCGTGAGGATGTTTTCGCGCATCATGCGGCGCGAGAAGTCGTCACGGCGCATGCGGCGCGGACGGTAGTGCGGGTAGAAGCTCATATCGAATCGAAGATCGTGGATAGGTGGAGTGGACAAATAGCACCTGGCTCCGCTCCCGGAAACTTTTCGAGACAATGGTATATCATACCGATCGAGCAAGGCGCCTAGCGCTGACCTCCCCGCTTCTCCTCCCTGAGCGGGTGCCTGTCGTTTTTCGATTAGGCTGTTTGACCCGCCGTTCAAGCGGCGGGTTTTTTTATGCGCGGCCGCAAACGCGCTCTGACGCGGGTTTTACAGGCATATCACGCGTGCCGCGGGATTCCTGCATTGATATGCGTTCAGCCCGCGGCCGGCGTTTCGCCTGTTTCGCCCGCTGCCTCCGGGATCAGCCAGCTCTCGATCAGCTCATGCGCTTCATCGAGCCCCGTTCGCTTGAGCGCCGAAAACAGTTGCGCGGTGAGTTCGCCGCGATAGCCCGCAGCCCGATATTCGGCCAGTCCCTTCTGCGCGGTGCGCAACGCGTTCGTGCTTTCCTGGCGCGTCAATTTGTCGCATTTGGTGAGCAGCGTGTGGATCGGCTTGCCGGTCGGCGCGAACCACTCGATCATGCGCCGATCGAGATCCGTCAGAGGGCGGCGCGAATCCATCATGAGGATCATGCCGCGCAGTTGCGAGCGCGATTGCAGATACGTGGACAGCAGCGCTTCCCAGTGCGCCTTCGCCGCAGCCGGCACTTCCGCATAACCGTAGCCCGGCAGGTCGACCAGATAGGCGGTCGGCTCATCCGCCTTGCCAACCGAAAAATAATTGATGTGCTGCGTGCGGCCAGGCGTCTTACTTGCGAATGCAAGTCGCTTCTGATTGCAGAGCACGTTGATCGCGGTCGATTTGCCCGCGTTCGAGCGTCCCGCGAAAGCGATCTCGGGCTGCGCGGTGGCCGGCAGGTCGCGCAGATGATTGACGGTGGTATAGAAGCGGGATTCGTGGAGCAGGAAGGGCATGGTGGAAGCCAGATTGGAGAAGCTGCGGAGCCCGCAGCGGGAACGGGGTCAAGCCCGACTGGCGTCTAAGCGATTAGCGAGTTATTGTACAATACGATGGTTTACTGAAAACCTTAGGAGGCCGCCCCACGTGCCTTGGCGGCTCCTGGCGGTCACTCGGTCGCCGTCGTCGTACTTTGCAGAACATCTAAAATCCCACAAGACGAGACAGGGTGTGCGAATGAATCGACTGTGCAAGACTCTGATGGTGCTTCATGTAACGGCAGGTCTTTCAGGTTTGGCAATTCAGGCACGAGCAGCAGATCCGGCAAAGCCGGACATCAATCGGGGGCAGGCAATCGCGGTACAGGTATGCGCGTCATGTCACGGCGCAGACGGCAACAGTGCCGGCGGCGCATACCCGAAACTGGCGGGCCAGCATCCTGAGTACCTCGTCAAGCAGCTCAGAGATTTCAAGGCGCAGCCGGGCGCCAAACAGGCAGCGCGCAACAATGCGATCATGGCGGGCATGGCCGCCGCGCTTTCCGATCAGGACATGATCAACGTCGCGGCTTACTTCTCGACGCAGACGCCCAAGCCAGGCTATGCGCACAACAAGAAGACCGTCGCGGTGGGGCAGCAGATCTATCGCGGTGGAATTGCCGACCGCGGGGTGCCGGCCTGCGCGGCCTGTCACGGGCCCACGGGGCAGGGTATTCCGATCCAGTATCCACGCCTGTCGGGGCAGTGGGCCGAGTACTCGGTGACGCAATTGACCGCGTTCACGCAAGGTCCGGGCGCTCGTAATAACAACGACGCGATGCATGCGATAGCATCGCGTCTGTCGGACAACGAAATCAAAGCGGTTGCCGACTACATCGCGGGCCTGCATTAAGCGCTTCGTCCGCGCAAATCCAACCGGCCCGGCGAGGCCGGTGAAAAACAAGAAAAGGGTGAGGGTGTCGTCGCTACGACAGCCCTTCACCCTTTTTTGCTGTTCAGTCGGAGTTTGAATGAGCGTCACCACGTCGGGTCTGCAGTCGAAGTCGGGCAATCGCGTCATGCGCAGCGCCATCGAGCTCCTGAGCTCGATGCGTTTCGCCATTGCGCTGCTGGTCATTCTGTCGATCGCCAGCATCATCGGTACCGTCCTCACGCAGGACGATCCGTATCCCAACTACGTCAACCAGTTCGGTCCGTTCTGGGCGGACATCTTCCGCGCGCTGAGCCTCTACACGGTGTACAGCTCGTGGTGGTTCATGCTGATTCTCGGCTTCCTGATGGTGTCTGTGTCGCTCTGCGTGATCCGAAATGCGCCGAAGATGGTCGCCGACGCGAAGAGCTGGAAGGACAAGGTTCGAGAAGGCAGCCTGCGCGCGTTCCATCACAAGGGTGAGTTCGCGGTGCACGGCACGCGCGCGCAGTCGGCGGCGGTGCTCGCAAGGTTGTCGGCGAAGCTCGGCTACAAGTTCGTCACGCGCGAGTCGGACGGCGCGACGTTGATCGCCGCGAAGCGTGGCGCGCTGACGAAGTTCGGCTACATCTTCGCGCACCTCGCGATCGTCGTGATCTGCCTGGGCGGCCTGCTCGACAGCAATCTGCCGATCAAGCTGCAAATGTGGCTGTTCGACAAGTCGCCGATCAACTCGAACACGGTGATCAACGAGATTTCGCCCGAGCATCGGCTGTCGCAATCGAACCCGACGTTCCGCGGCTACGCGTGGGTACCCGAAGGGCAGCACGTGTCGACCGCGATCCTGAATCAGCCCAATGGTTCGCTGATCCAGGACCTGCCGTTTTCGATCGAGCTCAACAAGTTCATCGTCGATTACTACTCGACCGGCATGCCGAAGCTGTTCGCGAGCGACATCGTCGTGATCGATCACAAGACCGGCGCACGCGTGCCGGCGCGCGTCGAGGTCAACAAGCCGTTCGAATACGACGGCGTGTCGATTTATCAATCGAGCTTCCAGGACGGCGGCTCGCAGATGCAGATGACTGCCTTCCCGATGTCCGGCCCGAGTGCTAAGCCCGCGCCGTTTGGCGGCACGATCGGCGGCAGCGCGCCGTTGAGCTCGGCCACGCCGCTGGCCGATGGCCAGAGCGTCGAATTCACCGACTTCCGCGCGATCAACGTCGAAAACATCTCGAACGGCAACGGGCAGAGCGATGCGCGCGGGGTTGTCGCGCAGCACTCGCTGAAGGAAGCGTTCGACGAGCGCCTCGGCTCCGGCGCGAAAACGTCGAAGCCGCTCGATCTGCACAACGTCGGCCCGTCGGTGCAGTACAAGATTCGCGGCAAGGATGGCCAGGCGCGCGAATACAACAACTACATGCTGCCCGTCGACGTGAACGGCGAGAAAATGTTCCTCGCCGGCATGCGCTTGAATCCCGACGACCCGTTCCGCTATCTGCGAATTCCCGCCGATAGCGGCGGCACGCTCAAGGAATGGATGAATCTGCGCGCCACGCTGGAAGACCCGAACCAACGGGCCATCGCCGCTCATCAATTCGCGCAGCGTTCGGTGCCGGTTTCAAATGCGGAGTTGCAGCAACATCTGGAGGAAAGCGCCTTGCGGGTCCTGACCCTTTTTGCGGGCGCCGACAGCAGCATGAAGATGCCGAATGGCGAAACGCTCGGCGGCTTCCAGGCGGTCGCTGGGTTTATCGACCGCTCGGTACCGAAGGGCGAGCAGGAAAAGGCCGCGGGCCTGCTGCTTCGCATGCTCGAAGGCGTGACGTGGGACTTGTGGCAACTGTCGCGCCAGCGGCTCGGCGAGCCCGCCGCGCCGGCCGATACGGACACGAGCCGCTTCATCCAGAGCTCGCTTAATGCGATTTCCGACAGCTTTCTGTATGGATCGCCGGTCTATTTGCAGCTTGACTCATTCAAGCAGGTGCAAGCTTCGGTATTTCAGTTGACGCGCGCGCCGGGCAAAAAAGTCGTGTATCTTGGCAGCCTGCTTCTCGTATTGGGCATCTTCTCGATGTTCTACGTTCGCGAACGGCGTCTATGGTTCTGGCTCAAGGACACGGACCACGGCACGAGCGTCGTAATGGCGATGTCGAGCGCGCGTAAGACGCTAGACTTCGAGAAAGAGTTCGTCCAGACGCGGGCCGCCGTGAGCGCCGCACTGGGCGCGAAACTCATCGAAGCAGCCGATGCCAGCCCGGCCGGTCAGGCCGCCGCTGCGTCGGCAAGCTCACAGGATTCGACCCGGTAAGATCATGGACTTGACTCAGGTTTCCTCCTCCTCTTCTTCTGCTCCACGCGCCGACAAGGCGTTTGCGAGCAGCACGCCCGAACTCCCGAACTTCGACGAACGGCCGTTCCTGAAACGCCTGGGTATCGTCGACTGGCTGTTCGCGCTCGCGCTCGTCGGGGGCGCCGGGTTCGCGCTGTCGCGCTATCACCCGTTCATGAACTACTACGACAAACTGGTGCTGATGTGCTCGGTGCCGGTTTTCGTCGTGCTCGGCTGGCGCTGGAAGCCGGTGCGTCCGCTGATGGTGGGAATCGCCGCGCTGTCGCTGCTCGCAATCCAGATCTACCACGGCGATCTGAGCCGCGCCGACAACGCTTTCTTCCTCAAGTATTTCCTGTCGAGCCAGTCCGCGATCCTGTGGATGAGCGCGCTCTTCGTATTCGCGACCGGGTTCTACTGGATCGCGCTGCTGTCGCGCTCGCCGACCGGCGCCGCGATCGGCTCGAAGATGACGTGGGCGGCGGTGCTGATGGGCTTCGTCGGCATGATGGTGCGCTGGTACGAGTCGTATCTGATCGGCGCGGACGTCGGCCATATTCCGATTTCGAACCTCTATGAAGTGTTCGTGCTGTTCAGCCTGATCACCGCGCTGTTCTATCTGTACTACGAGCAGCACTACAACACGCGCGCGCTCGGCGCGTTCGTGTTGCTCGTGATCAGCGCAGCCGTCGGCTTCCTGATGTGGTACTCGGTCGCGCGCGACGCGCAGCAGATCCAGCCGCTCGTGCCGGCGCTGCAAAGCTGGTGGATGAAGATTCACGTGCCGGCGAACTTCATCGGCTATGGCAGCTTCGCGCTGTCGGCGATGGTCGGCGTCGCATATCTGGCGAAGGAACGCGGCGTGCTCGCGGATCGTCTGCCGGCGCTCGACGTGCTCGACGACGTGATGTACAAGTCGATCGCGGTCGGCTTCGCGTTCTTCACGATCGCGACGATTCTCGGCGCGCTGTGGGCCGCCCAAGCCTGGGGCGGCTACTGGAGCTGGGACCCGAAGGAGACGTGGGCGCTGATCGTGTGGCTGAACTACGCGGCCTGGCTGCACATGCGTATGATGAAGGGCCTGCGCGGCGCGCTCGCCGCGTGGTGGGCGCTGACCGGGCTGCTGGTCACGAGCTTCGCGTTCCTCGGCGTGAACATGTTCCTGTCGGGCTTGCATAGCTACGGCAAGCTGTAAGATCCGCCGCGCTGAACCGACTAAGAACCGCCGCGTGCTTTCGCACCGGCGGTTTTTTTATGGCCGATGGAATATTCGTTGCGCCCCGGTGTTCGCCAGTCGAGCACCTGGAGCAACTACCCATGGATGACAGACGCCCCCAAAGGGGCGATCATCAATAAGGCTCCGCAACGCGCGCGACGCGGCGGGCCGGCAAGGAGCAGCACGATGTGGATCAAGCGAAGCGACAGAATTCAACTGACCGGCGATGACATCGCGCGCAGCGAAATCGCGCCGCGGCACGTGTTCGAAAACCGGCGACGCATCCTGCAGGCGGCGGGCGCGATGGCGCTCGGCAGCCTGATCGGCGTGAGCGGCGAGGCGCTCGCGACCTACTCGTCGCCCGATCCGAAGGCGCAGAAGCTCGCGGCGAAAACCAACACCAGGTTCGTCGCGCTCGACAAGATCACGCCGTACAAGGACATCACAACCTACAACAATTTCTACGAGTTCGGCACCGATAAATCCGACCCCTCGCAGCGCGCGGGCACGTTGCGGCCGCATCCGTGGAAGGTGAGCGTCGAGGGCGAGATCAAGAATCCGAAGGTGTACGACATCGACGATCTGCTGAAGCTCGCGCCGCTCGAGGAGCGTGTGTACCGGCATCGCTGCGTCGAAGGTTGGTCGATCGTGGTGCCGTGGATCGGCGTCTCGCTGTCGGAGCTGATCAAACGCGTCGAACCGAGCGGCAATGCAAAGTACGTGCAGTTCATCACGCTCGCCGATCCGTCGCAGATGCCAGGGTTGTCGGCACCCATACTCGATTGGCCGTACTCCGAAGGCCTGCGGATGGACGAGGCGATGCATCCGCTGACGCTACTGACGATGGGCCTCTATGGCCAGGTACTGCCGAATCAGAACGGCGCGCCGGTGCGCGTCGTGGTGCCGTGGAAGTACGGCTTCAAGAGCGCGAAGTCGCTCGTGAAAATCCGCTTCGTCGAGAAGCAGCCGCCGACGAGCTGGAACACGTACGCGTCGAACGAATATGGGTTTTATTCGAACGTGAATCCGAATGTCGATCATCCGCGCTGGAGTCAAGCCACTGAACGGCGCATCGGCGAAGACGGCTTTTTCACGCCGAAACGCAAGACGCTGATGTTCAACGGTTACGGCGATCAGGTCGCGTCGCTCTATCAGGGCATGGACCTGAAGAAGAACTTCTAGGGCGAGCGCGATGGTTTCCGATACGCAAACTGTCACCCGCACCGAGCCTGCGACGCGGCGGACGTCGTCGGCGTCGGCGGTGAAGCCGCGTTCCACCGGCGGCGCGCGCTGGGTCGTGCCCACCAAAGTCGCAGTCTTCATCGCGGCGCTCTATCCTCTCGCGCGTCTCGTGCTGTTCGGCCTGACCGACCGGCTCGGCGCGAATCCGATTGAATTCATCACGCGCTCGACCGGCCTGTGGACGCTCGTGTTCCTGTGCATCACGCTCGCGGTGACGCCGCTACGCCGTCTGACCGGCGTCGCCGCGTTCGTGCGTTTCCGCCGCATGCTCGGGCTCTACACGTTCTTCTACGCGACGCTGCATTTCACCACGTACCTGTGGTTCGACAAGTGGTTCGATGTTGCGGAGATTCTGAAGGACATCGGCAAGCGGCCGTTCATCACGGTGGGCTTCACCGCGTTCGTGCTGCTGATCGCGCTTGCGGTCACGTCGCCGCGCGCGATGGTGCGCAAGCTCGGACGTCGCTGGCAGACGCTGCATCGCGCGATCTATGCGATCGGCGTGCTCGCGATCCTGCATTTCTGGTGGATGAAGGCGGGCAAGCACGACCTGCTGCTGCCGAAGATCTACGGCGCGGTGATGATCGCGTTGCTGGGATGGCGGCTGGTGGTGTGGATACGTGAGCGGAGGATGGGAACGCGCCGACGATGATGGCGAGTTTATTGGCGTCACGCTGTTTCAAATAAAAATGGCGATGCCACCGTGGCATCGCCATTTTCGTTGCTGCGCTCGACCTTCGCGCTCTGTCGCAGGTACTGACGTTTACGCCGGCAGTATCGTTTCATCCGCAAACAGCTGCTTGACCTCTTCGCGCGCGCGAACCACATGCGCCTGTGTACCATCCACCATCACCTCGGCGGCGCGCGCACGGGTGTTGTAGTTCGAACTCATCACGAAGCCGTACGCCCCGGCCGAGCGGATCGCGAGCAGATCGCCGGGTTCGACCGCGAGCAACCGCTCCCGGCCGAGCCAGTCGCCGCTTTCGCAGACCGGGCCGACCACGTCGTACACATGCGCGGGGACGTCGCGCTTCACGACCGGCTCGATGGCATGATAGGCGTCGTACATCGCGGGGCGCGCGAGATCGGTCATCGCCGCGTCGACGATCGCGAAGTTCTTGTCCTCGCCCGGCTTCAGAAACTCGAGACGTGTGAGCAGCACGCCCGCATTGCCGACCAGCGAGCGGCCCGGCTCGAAATAGACTTCGCGGTGACCGTGGCCGCGCGCTTCGATGCGATCGAGCACCGTGCGCACGAACTCACCGATTTCCGGCGGCGTTTCGTCGTCGTAGGTGATGCCCAGACCGCCGCCGACGTCGATATGGCGAATCGACACGCCGTCCTCCTCGATCTGCTCGACGAGTTCCAGCACCTTGTCGATCGCGTCGAGATAGGGCGCGACTTCGGTGATCTGCGAGCCAATATGGCAGTCGATGCCGATCACCTCGAGATTCGACATCGCCGCGGCCGCCTGGTAGGTGGCACGCGCATCTTCGAACGCGACGCCGAACTTGTTGGTCTTGAGTCCGGTGGAAATGTACGGATGCGTTTTCGCATCGACATCGGGATTCACGCGCAGCGACACCGGCGCTTTCTTGCCCATCTCGCCCGCCACCGCGTTGAGGCGGGCGAGTTCGGGAATCGATTCGACGTTGAAGCATTTGACGCCCGCCGCGAGCGCGTCGCGCATTTCGCTTGCCTGCTTGCCAACGCCCGAAAACACGGTGTTTTGCGCTTTGCCGCCGGCCGCGAGCACGCGCGCGAGCTCGCCGCCCGACACGATGTCGAAGCCCGCGCCGAGGCGCGCGAACACGTTCAGCACCGCGAGATTGCTGTTGGCCTTGACGGCCACGTGCACGCTCGCGCGACGCCCCGCGCAGGCGCCCGCATAGGCGTTCCAGGCAGCGGTGAGCGCGGCGCGCGAATAGACGTAGAGCGGCGTGCCGAACTGCTCGGCGAGAGAAACGGCGGACACGCCTTCGGCGTGCAATACGCCGTCGACGTAGTCAAATGCGGATCGAGTCATGCGAAAGTCTTATTGAACGGAAGGGACGGCAGAGGCGGGCAGCGGCACTGGGGGAGCCGATGCCGCCGAAGCGGGCGGCGCCGCGAGCTGGTCTTCGGGGGCGAGCGTGAGCGGCGTGCCCGAGGTGTCCGGGATCGAACCCGTGTCGGCCGCGCTGCCGCTAGCCGGTTGCGTTCGATCGGTCGATGGCGTTTGCGTGCGGTGAGCCGGCGGGGCAGGCATCGGCGGTACGGTCGGCAGATAGAGTGAGCCGCGTTGGCCGCAGCCGGTAAGCGCACAACCTGCGAGAATGACTAAAACCGCTACAATCGCGCGGCCGGGCGCTGCCGCGCGCATCCGAGTTACGACTCGCATGACTGTCCCTGAATGAATAATCGATGGAGTTTAGCATGTCCGATAGTGATTACCTGACCCGTGCGGAAGCCGTGCTGGCCGCCATCGAGAGCGCGCTCGACGACATCGACGCCGACATCGAGCTCGAGCGCAGCGGCAACGTTTTGACGCTCGAATTCGAGAACCGCACGAAGATCATCGTCAACCTTCAGCCGCCGATGAGCGAGATCTGGATCGCGGCGAAGGCCGGCGGTTTCCACTTCCGTTTCGTCGACGGTGAATGGCGCGACACGCGCAGCGGCGCGGAGTTTTTCGCGGCGCTGTCGCAGTATGCGACGCAGCAGGCTGGCGAGCCGGTGCGGATCGCCGCGCTATGAGCGCGGTGTAATGAGCGCGAGACGCTCTCAAAACAAAACCGCCGCGTAACGAACGCGGCGGTTTTTTCTTTTCTGGCGGGACATCGACGCAGCCTCAGTGCCCGCGGAACAGATTCATGATGTCCTGCTTTTCCTGTTCGCCAACCTGTTCCGGAGCGGCGGCTGCCGCGCTCGCCTCCGCATCGAGCGTCGCCTGACTGACGCCGACCGTCGCGATGAAACCGTGGCCCGGCGTGAACTCGTCGAAATAAAGCTCCGAGCCGATTTCGCTGACGTCGTCGGGGCGTGGCATCTTGTACTCGGGCACCCCCTTCAGCGCGCTTCCCATGTACTCGATCCACACCGGCAGCGCCAGGCCGCCGCCGGTTTCCTTGTCGCCGAGGCTGCGCGGGTTGTCGTAGCCGATCCACGCGATCGCGGTGAGCGTGTGCTGATAGCCGGCGAACCACGCGTCACGGGAATCGTTGGTCGTGCCGGTCTTGCCGGCGAGATCGGTGCGCTTGAGCACGTTGCTCTTCGCCCCGGTGCCGTGCTGCGCGACGCTTTGCAGCAGGCTGTTCATCACGTAGGCGTTGCGCGGTTGGATCGCGAACGGCGCGCTTTGCCCGGCCACGAGCGGCTGCGCGTGCGCGACGACGACGCCGCGCTGATCGGTGACCTCCGCGATCAGATACGGATTGATCCGGTAGCCGTCGTTGGCGAACACCGAGAACGCGCCGGCCATCTGCAGCGGCGTCACGAGACCCGCGCCGAGCGCCATCGGCAGATAGGCGGGATGGCGGTCCGCGTCGAAGCCAAACCGCGTGATGTATTGCTGCGCGTACTTCGGGCCGATCTGGTTCAGGATGCGGATCGACACGAGGTTCTTCGATTTCTGCAGCGCGGTGCGCATCGTCATCGGACCGTCGAAGCCGCCGCCGTAGTTTTTCGGCTCCCACGCCTGGCCGCCGGTTTCGGCGGCGCTGAAGAAGAGCGGCGCGTCGTTGATGATCGTGGCGGGCCCGAGGCCCTTTTCGAGCGACGCCGAATAGATGAACGGCTTGAAGCTGGAGCCCGGCTGACGCCACGCTTGCGTCACGTGATTGAACTTGTTCTTGTTGAAGTCGAAGCCGCCGACCAGCGAGCGGATCGCACCGTCCTGCGGCACCAGCGAGATGAACGCGCCTTCCACCTGGGGCAATTGCGTGATCGACCAGTCGCCCTCGTCGTTCTTCACGAGCCGCACGATCGCGCCGGGCCGGATGCGCTGATTCGGCTGCGCGCGCGGGCCGAGCGCGAACTGCGCATAGCGCAGGCCGTCGCCCTGAATGGTCGCGACATTGCCGTCGATGAACGCCGCCTGGACCTGCTTCGGGCTCGCCGCTGTGACGACGGCCGCGATGATTTCGCCATTGTCGGGATGTTCGAGCAGCGCGTCGTCGATGGCCTGCTCGCGCTCGTCGGCGTCGGCCGGCAGATCGATGAACGCCTCCGGGCCGCGATAGCCGTGACGGCGCTCGTAGTCCATCAAGCCTTTGCGCACCGCGTGGTAGGCGACGTCCTGATCGGCCGAGTCGATCGTGGTCACGACGTTCAGGCCGCGCGTGTAGGCTTCCTCGCGATACTGCGCGTACATCATCTGCCGCACCATTTCCGCGACGTATTCCGCGTGTACGCTGTACTCCTTGCCCATGCCCTTCACGACGAGCCGCTGCCGGCTCGCCTCGTCGTACTGTTCCTGAGTGATGTAGTGCAATTCGTACATGCGCTGCAGGATGTACTCCTGGCGCACCTTCGCACGCTTCGGATTGACGACCGGGTTATACGCGGAGGGCGCCTTCGGCAGACCGGCGAGCATCGCCGATTCGGCGAGCGTCAGGTCCTTCAGATCCTTGCCGAAGTACACGCGCGCGGCACTCGCGAAACCGTACGCGCGCTGACCGAGATAGATCTGATTCATGTACACCTCGAGAATCTGATCCTTGCTCAGCTTCGACTCGATCTTGTACGCGAGCAGCATCTCGTAGATCTTGCGCGTGTACGTCTTCTCGCTGGACAGAAAGAAGTTGCGCGCGACCTGCATCGTGATCGTGCTCGCGCCTTGCGTCGCATGACCGTTGGTCAGCGCGACGAAGCCGGCTCGCGCGATGCCGGTGAGGTCGACGCCACCGTGCTCATAGAAGCGCGCGTCCTCGATCGCGAGGATCGCTTTCTTCAGGCTGTCGGGCACGTCCTGGATGTGCACGATGTCGCGCCGCTCCGCGCCGAATTCGCCGATCAGCACGTGATCGGCCGTATAGATTCGCAGCGGCACTTTGGGCTGATAGTCAGTCAATGCATCGAGTGACGGCAGGTTCGGCGTCGCGACGACGAGCGCATAGCCGAGCACCAGCGCCACGCATACGATGCCCGCCACGATCAACCCGACAAAGCCAAGGATCAGCTTCAGCCATAACGGACGTTTGCGCTTTTTCGGCGCGGGCGGTGGGGACGCAGGAGACGTGGCTTGCATAGGAGTACCGGAAAAACAGTCCCGCGATTATAGCCGCCAGGGTTTTTCTGCTTTCGACAAGCTTACGAATAACGCGCAATCGGCACACGCCAGGCGGCGCGGGAATGACTTCGCCGTAGTCCCAACTGTAGTCGCTTTGATGTCGCTCGGGGCGGCTTCGCATCCGCGTTAGCCATTCGGCTGAATGTCGTTAGGACGTGCGTCTGCCGACAATGATCCCTCGTTACTCGCGTTCGAATGGTTCGTCGCGTGAGTCAGAGGGAGGGCGGTATGGCCTATACAAATTCGTGGCTTCAGGCGGTGCGGGAGGGCCGGCAGCGTTTCGCCGCCGGCATCGATGTCGGTTCGCAAAACGTGCGTCTCGTCGTGGTGAGTCAACGCGCCCGGGGCGCGCTGCATCTCGAACATATGAGCACGGTGCCGTTCGCGGCCGGCACCATGGCGGGCGCCGAGATCGTCGATCGGCAGGCCGTCGCGCGGGCGTTGCGCGATGCGTTCGCCGGTTTGCCGCGCGTATGCGCGACGCACGCGCTGCGCTGCGCGATGGCCGTGCCTTCGTCGGCCACGCTGACGACGACAGTGCCGCTCGCGCGGCTCGCCGCTCAGAGCGACTGCGAGGCGGAGGACGGCGGCGTTGCGCTCGCCGGACTTGCGCCCGCGGTGATGGGAGAGGCGGAGCGCATCGCGGGCCTCGAGCGTCATGCGCTCGCGGTCGACTGGTACGTCGACGAGACGCCGTCGCCGGTGCGCTCGGTGAAGATCGCCGCGACCGCGCGTCAGCATCTCGAAGCGCGGATCGAATGCGCCGCGACCGCAGGGATTTCGCTGTCCGCGATCGATGGCGAACCGCACGCGGCATTGCGCGCGCTGCGCCACGCGGCCAGTCGCGAGCTCGACCCGAACGAGCCGTACGCGGCGGTGTGGGTCGGTACGGACGGCGTGTACGGCTGGAGCGTCGTCGATGGCGCGAGCGTCGGCGAGATGCGCTACCCGGCGCCCGAGCATGCCGATCTCGCCGACGCGTTGCGCGATCTCACGCACGGGCCGGAGTTCGACTGCGCGCTGATTGGCGGCGAAATCGATCTGCTCGACGGCGTCGGCTTTTCACTCGCCGATATTGGCGACGTGCTCGGCTGCTCGGCGCTGCCGTTCGAATGCGCGCTGCTCGGCAGCCACGCGCGGCCGCTCGACGACGCCTTGCTGCACGAGCCGGCTGGCGCGGTCGCGTTTGGGCTCGCGTTGCGCGGGGTGCTGGAATGAAGGCCGTTCTGTCGTTTTCGTCTGGCGTCGCCGCGAATGCCGATCAGCGCGCCGCTGTACCGTGGCTGGGCGGCTTCAATCTGCTGCCGTATCGCCAACGCAACGCGCGACTCGCGCGGCGCCGCTGTATGCGCGACTGGGCTGTGGCCGCTTGTGTCGGTGCCGCGGGTGTGTTGCTCGTCGCCGGTTGGCAGAGCTTCGCCGCAGCGCGGCTCGATGCGCGGCGCGCGGCGGCCGGGCAGGCGCTGACTCCGCTCGCCGTGCCGCTCGCGGAGCACGCGAAGCTGTCGCGGGCCGAACAGGACGAGCGCGAAGCCGCGGCGCGCGCCGCGAGTCTCGCAAGGCCGCTCGCACATCTGCGCGATCTGCTCGACGCGCTGAGCTTCGAACCCGGCGATCGCGTCGTGTTGCGGCAGTTGCGCCAGCGCGAGTACGAGACTGAATTGCTGGCGACTTCGAGTGGCCATATCGCGTCGGCTGAGTGGCTCAAGCGGCTCGGCGCGATCCACGGCGTGCAGGGCGCGGAGATGCGCGATCTGCATCGGCCGACGGGGAAGGGCGGCGCGTCGACGGAACAGGCGATAGGCGGACCCGTGGAGTTCGATGCGCGCCTGCGCTGGGGCGATCCGCCGCATAAAGCGACGCGCGCCCTGAAGGCCGCACCAACGGGAGGTGCGCGATGAGCACGACCTTTTTCGAGGCGGGTGGTGCGGCGCATGGGTCCGCGGGTTTTTCGCGCTGGGTCAAGCGGGCGCGTATGCCGCTCGAGGCGTGGAGCCGGCGCCGTCGCTGGCTCGTCGCGGCGACGCTTGCCGCGCTCGTGTTCGGTGTCGGCGCGTACGGCTGGAACGCGGCTGATCTCGCCGGACTGGAAGCGAGCCGCGCGGCGCTCGCGCTCAGCACACAGCGTCTCGCGGACGCGCGGCACACGCTCGCACAGCTGCCGTCGCTGCGCCGTGCAGCCGCGGCGATGCCGGCCACGGCGTCGAGCGCCGTGTCGTGGAACTCCGCCGACGACGTGCGCATCGTCTCCGAGCTGGCCACGCAAAGCGGCGTCGCGCTGCTTGCGGTGGAACCGGGCGCGGCGAGCGGCGAGGGCGTCGAGCGGATGCGCGTGCTGCAGCTCACCGCGCGCACCGACTTCGTTCACCTGATGGCGTTTTTCCACGGGCTCGCGCAACTGCCGGTGCTGATCGTTCCCGTCGACGTGACCGTCAAGCAGGACGGCAAAGGGCTCGCGGTGGCCGCGACGCTGCAGGTGTACGCCGCGCTGCGACCGGTGCCCGACACCCCGGCTGCGAGCGCCGAGGCGAGCCCTGACGCCGACGAGGTTGCCGACGATGACGACGAAGGCCTCGTGTTCTTCGATCCGTTTGCGAAGTCGCAGATCTCCGCGAGCGGCGAGCTGGGTGATGCTTCTGAGTTGCGCCTTGTCGGTTTGCTGCGCGATCGTACCCGCGGGCTCGCGCTGCTCGACACGCCAGACGGCACGACGACGGTCGCGGCCGGGCAACGACTGGGCGTCGAGCGGGTCACACAGCTCGACGCGCTTGGCATTACGCTCGCGAACGGCGGCGCGACGCGCACGCTGACGCTGACGGAGGCGTCATGATGCGCACGCTCAAGCGATGGAGCGTCGCGACGCTGGGTGTCGGACGCGAGGTCCGCGTCGTCTGCGGACGGTGTTTCGGGCTCTACGTCGCCGCGACGCTGGGTGCCGGCGTCGCACAGGCAGCGACGCCACTGCTGCTGCCGCCGTTGCCGACTTACGCGGCGCTCGACGACCCGGCCGTATGGGCCAACACCGCCTACGAGACGGCGCCGCTGCCGAGCGGCGGCATCGGCCAGGCGGCGAATCCGTTCGGCGACGTTTCCACGCCAGGCGCGGCCCAGGAGCCGGACACGCTCCAGCCGGCCGCGCGTTCCGCGATAGCGCCCGACGCCTCCCCGGACGACGTCGCCAACGGCCCGATGCCGCCGCCTTCGCCAGGACAACCCGCCACCCCGGCTCGCGACGACAGTGCCGGCCCGCCTGGTCTCGAAGGCCCGCCGGTCCCGCTGCCGCCGCGGCCGCGCCTCGCCGACGCATCGGCGAGTGCGGACTCGGGCCTTCCCGCGGGCAACGAGCCGATCTCGCTGAACTTTCAGCGTGCGCAACTTGGCGCGGTTCTGAAAGCGTTCGCCGAGTTCACCGGCCTGAACATCGTTGCCAGCGACAAAGTGCGCGGCGCCGTGTCGATACGTCTCGACAAGGTGCCGTGGCGCACCGCGTTCGACACCTTGCTCGACGTCAACAATCTGGCGATGGAGCGCCACGGCAACGTAATCTGGGTCGCGCCTGCCGCCGAGCTCGCCGCGCGCGAACGTCAGCGCTTCGAAGCCCACGCGCGCGCCGCGGACCTCGAGCCGCTCGCGAGCCGCACGTTCGAGCTGCACTACGCGCACGCCGAGGACGTGCGTCGCCTGCTGACCGGTTCCGGCACCCAGCGCGTGCTGTCCAAACGTGGCGCCGTCACCGCTGATCCGCGCACCAACCTGCTGTTCGTCACCGATCTCGCGGGGCGGCTCGAGCAGATCGCGGCGCTGATCGCTTCCGTCGACCGGCCGACTCGCCAGGTGCTGATCGAGGCTCAGATCGTCGAAGGCGACCAGGGTTTTTCGCGCAATCTCGGGGTGCGGCTGTCGCTCGCCGGCACCAGCGCGGACGGTACGTCGAGAGGGCTGACGGGTGGGACGGACGGCTCCGTGTACGATCTGTCGGCCCGACCGATCTCCGGATTCGATGCCGCGACCGCTGGCCTCACGCTGTTCGCGGCTCACGCGACCCGGCTGCTGAATATCGAACTCTCGGCGCTCGAGTCCGAAGGGCATGGGAAAATCGTGTCGAGCCCACGGGTCGTCACCGCGGACCGGATGAAGGCGATCGTCGAGCAGGGCACCGAGCTGCCGTATCAGGCGAAGGTCGGCCAGGGCGTATCGGGCGTGCAGTTTCGCCGGGCGACGCTCAAACTGGAGGTCGAGCCGCAGATCATGCCGGATGGCCGCGTGGTGCTCGATCTCGACGTCGCGAAGGACAGCGTCGGCGAGCAGACCGACGCCGGGCCCGCAATCAACACCAAGCACGTGCAAACGCGCGTCGAGGTCGAGGATGGTGGTACGGTGTCGATCGGCGGAATTTACGAGACCGACGACCGTGACGACGTCGAGCGGGTGCCCCTCCTCGGCAAAATACCGGTTCTGGGCGCATTGTTCCGCCATCGGACTCATCGCGACACGCGTAGCGAACTGGCGGTTTTCATCACGCCGCGCGTGGTGCGGGAAAATTAGGGCATATAGGGCACGCATGCACCGCCATCCGCCGGCGGCGCGCAGGCTCGACAAGGCAGCCGCTTTGCCAGTAAGCTGCGGCACGAACTACACCGGATTAGCCAGAGGACACCGTTGCAAGCGCGGGACGCACACGCCAATGTTTTTTTCGTAGGGCTCATGGGGGCAGGAAAAACCACTGTGGGTCGGGCGGTTGCGCGCCGTCTCGAGCGCCCGTTCTTCGATTCCGACCATGAAATCGAGGCGCGCACGGGCGCGCGCATTCCCGTGATCTTCGAGCTCGAGGGCGAAGCGGGCTTTCGCGATCGCGAAGCGAACGTGATCTCCGAGCTGACCGGGCGCGACAATATCGTGCTCGCGACCGGCGGCGGTGCAGTCCTGCGGCCGGAAAACCGCGAAGCGTTGAAAAGCCGTGGCCTCGTGATCTATCTGCGCGCCAATCCGCATGACCTGTGGCTGCGCACGCGGCGCGACAAGAATCGCCCGCTGCTGCAAACGGAAGACCCCAAGGCGCGCCTCGAAGCGCTCTATGAAGTGCGCGACCCGCTGTACCGCGAATGCGCGCACTTCGTGATCGAAACCGGCCGGCCCTCGGTCAACGGACTCGTCAACATGGTTCTGATGCAGCTCGAGATGGCCGGCGTCGCCAAACATCCTGCGTCATAATGGACCGTATGATTACCGTCAACGTCGAACTGGGCGAGCGCGCCTACCCCATCCATATCGGTGCCGGCCTGATCGGCCAGACCGCGCTGTTCGCGCCGCATATCGCCGGCAACTCGGTCACGATCGTCACCAATAGCACCGTCGATCCGCTCTACGGCGACAAGCTGCGCGCAGCGCTTGCGCCGCTGAACAAGCAGGTGTCCACGGTGGTTTTGCCGGACGGCGAAGCACACAAGAATCTGCAGACGCTGAACCTGATCTTCGACGCGCTGCTCGGCTCGCGCGCCGACCGCAAGACCACGCTGATCGCGCTCGGTGGCGGTGTGATCGGCGACATGACCGGGTTTGCCGCCGCCTGCTACATGCGCGGCGTGCCTTTCATCCAGGTGCCGACCACGTTGCTGTCGCAGGTGGATTCGTCGGTCGGCGGCAAGACCGGCATCAATCATCCGCTGGGCAAGAATATGATCGGCGCGTTCTACCAGCCTCGGGCGGTGATCGCTGACATCGGCGCATTGCGTACGTTGCCCGAACGCGAACTCGCGGCGGGCATCGCCGAGGTCATCAAGACCGGCGCAATCGCCGACGCCGGATTCTTCAGCTGGATCGAGGCCAATATCGAGGCTTTGAACCGCTGCGAACCGGAGGCGTTGACCGAGGCAGTCAAACGCTCGTGCGAGATCAAGGCGTCGGTGGTGGCGCAGGACGAGCGCGAAGGTGGTCTGCGCGCGATCCTCAACTTCGGTCACACGTTCGGCCACGCGATCGAAGCCGGACTCGGCTATGGCGAGTGGCTGCACGGCGAGGCGGTCGGCTGCGGAATGGTGATGGCGGCGGATCTGTCGGTGAGGCTCGGCCATCTCGATGAAGCGTCGCGCAAGCGGCTCGTCGACGTCGTGCTTGCCGCGCATCTGCCCACGCGTGCTCCCGCGCTCGGCGCGGATCGTTACGTCGAGCTGATGCAGATCGACAAGAAGGCGGAAGCCGGCGCGATCAAGTTCATTCTGCTGAAGCGTTTCGGTGAGACACTGATCACCCGCGCGCCCGACGCCGACGTGCATGCGACGCTGGCCGCCGCCGTCTAGATTCAACGCGGCCCTGCAGCCACGCTTCACGCACCCGCGTCACGAGGCGCCGCCCATGTTTCGGAGGACCCGGTGACTGACAGGCGCAGCGACGATATCCAGCATGACACGACGAGCGCGCGCGCAGGCGCCGGGAACGGCGTCATCGCCGCCACGGTCAGCACCGCGGATGCCGCTGCCGCGGTTGCCACACCCGCCGTCCCCGCGCCGACCCAGCAGGCGCTCGAAGCGCATCTCGCGCCGTACGCGGCGCATTCGAGCCAGTCGCGTGGGCGTCGCTATGCGGAAACCGCGCCGAGCGCGCGTACCGAGTTTCAGCGCGACCGCGACCGCATCGTCCACTCGACCGCATTCCGGCGGCTCGAATACAAGACTCAGGTATTCGTCAACCACGAGGGCGACCTGTTTCGCACGCGCCTCACCCATAGCCTCGAAGTTGCGCAGATCGCGCGCTCGGTTGCGCGCAATCTGCGCGTCAATGAAGATCTCGTCGAAGCGATTTCGCTGGCGCACGATCTCGGCCATACGCCGTTCGGCCATGCCGGCCAGGATGCGTTGAACGAATGCATGCGCGAGCATGGCGGCTTCGAGCACAACCTGCAGAGCCTCACGGTCGTCGACGAACTTGAAGAGCACTACGGAGCGTTCAATGGGTTGAACCTGTGCTTCGAGACGCGCGAGGGCATTCTCAAGCACTGCTCACGCGACAACGCGCGCCGGCTCGGGACATTGGGCGAGCGCTTTCTCGAAGGGCGGCAACCGTCGCTCGAAGCGCAGATCGCCAACCTCGCCGACGAAATCGCGTACAACAATCACGACGTCGACGACGGGCTGCGCTCCGGTCTGCTGTCGCTCGAGCAGCTCGCCGAAGTGGAACTCTGGCAGACGCACTGCGAGGCGGCGCGCGGCGACTATCCGCAGATCGAGGGGCGTCGGCTGATTCACGAGACGGTGCGGCGCGTGATCAATACGCTGATCGTCGATCTGATCGAAACGACGCGGGCCAATCTCGCGCGCTACGCGCCGGCGTCACTCGACGACGTGCGCGCGGCGCCCCCGCTCGTCGCGCACAGTGATGCGATCGCCGCGCAGGCCGCGGCGCTCAAGCGCTTCCTGTTCAGAAACATGTACCGTCACTATCGCGTGATGCGCATGGCCAACAAGGCACGCCGCGTCGTGGTCGGCCTGTTCGACGCGTTCACCGACGACCCGCGGCTGCTGCCGCCGGACTATCAGTCGGCCGATGCGACGCGTCAGCCGCGTTTGATCGCGCATTACATCGCGGGGATGACCGATCGTTACGCGCTGAAGGAGTATCGGCGGCTGTTCGTGATCGACGATAACTAGCCGCTGGCGGCTGGACGCGGCAAGGGGCGTAACGTTCAGCGTTGCCGCATCGGAGCGGCCGTCGCGCCCCCTTGCCAGCACCGTCAAACCGCGCAAGCCAGCGTCATCGCGAACGGGACGCGAACAGCGCCCCCGCCACCAGCGCAAGCCCGCCGACGATCGCAATCGTCTGCCACGGATTTTCACGCACGTAGTGATCGGCGTCCGAGATCGCCACGCCCGCACGATCGCGCATCGCGTCGCGCGTGTCGTTCAGCCGCTCGCGCGCGGCGTCCAACTGTTTGCGCAGCCTGCCGCGCAAGGCCACGGCGTCGGCCTGCGTGCCGTCGGCCAAGGTCGATTCGAGTTCCGACAGCAGGGTGCGCAACTCGACCGCGATATCTTCGGCCGCGTGGCGGCTGTGGCGAGCGATGCGCCGCGCGCGGCGACTCGCGCTGGTCCAGGATTCGCCGAGGGCGTCTCGCGTATTTGGAAGTGCTGTCATGGTCGCTCCGTCGATGAGTTGAAAGGCCCCGCGCATCGTCGCGCGGACACGCAATGCGCAGACGCAGTATCACGTCGTCGCATAGGAAACGCCATCTAAACGCAACTTCGATGCCAAGCGCTGCATTGCCGGCACCGCTGCACGCGTGCGGCTCGCGACAGGATGGGGCGTGCCCGTATCGTCGCCGGATTTTGCACATGGACGCGCCGAATTCGCGTCAAATTTACAAACGCTGATGCCGGATGACGCTGCCATCCCGATGCAACAGAGACGCCAAATGCAAACGCCGTGATCGGTTCGATGACGGCGTTCCCCAGGTCGCGAAAATTCGACTACCCTAATTCAAGCTACCCGCTCTAGCGAAGCGTTAGAAACGGTAACCGACGTTGACGTAAGTGACGATCGGGTTCAGCTTGATCTTGGTTTGCGATTGCACGGTCAGCGTGCCGACCGGCGTGGCCGATGCCGAAGTGAGCTTTGCGGTCGTGCTGAGCGGCAGGTACGAGATCGACACGCCGGCGAACCAATGCTGATTGAAGGCGTACGTGAAGCCCGCATTAAACACAGGTTCCCACGAACTATCCGTCGACACACTGGTCGGACCATGCAGAACGTTGGCTTCGAATGCGCTGTTGGAAATGTGTTCGTCGGTGAACCAGATGCGGCTCACACCGAGACCGAGATACGGGCGGAACGAAGCAGTCGGCGCGTTGAAGTAGTACTTGAACAGCAGCGTCGGGCTCCACTGTTTGGCCTGCCCGAGCTTGCCGAACTGCGCGAAGCTGCCCGTGCCGAACAGATCGAAAGTAGGGGGGACGCCAATGACGAATTCGGTTGCGATATGGTCGGTGACGAAGTAGCCGGCGGTGAAACCGATGGTATCGGCCGAACTCAGCGAGGCGCCGGTGTTGGCTTCGGTGATGTTGGTTGGGCTACCGCCAATGCTGGTCACGGTCAGTGGGTCGCTGCTCGATTGGGGCGCAAGATGGAACCAGCCCGTCGAGAAGTAAATGGTGCCGGCCGATTGTGCGTGCGCTGCCGTGCTCATGCAGGCTAGCACTGCCATCCCCGTTACGGCCTGTTTTAATTTCATATGTGCTCCTCCAAAAAAGGCCCGCTCATTATGACTACAACGTTTGAAACAAACCATACGCGGCGGTTAGAGTTTTCTCCCTAAGCTCCGCGTGGTTTCTGGCTTGGCCGCATGGCGCCGAACCTTGCGCCCATGCGGCTCTTCGGACCTTCGGGTATATACCAACGCGACTATTGGACACTCCAGCATGGCACGGCTTGCACGTCTTTATGTCCCCGACCAGCCGCAGCACGTCATCCTGCGCGGGCTCGACCAGCAGCCCGCCTTCGTCGACGACCAGGACTACGAGCTTTTCATCGACTGTCTGAAGGCGGCCTCCCGGGACCATCACCTTTCGATCCACGCTTACGCCTTGATGCCGGGCGCCGTGCAACTGCTCGTCACGCCCACCGAGGAGTCGAGCCTGCCCAAGGCGATGCAGGCCGTCGGGCGGCGCTATGTCGCGCACTTCAACCGGCGCTATGCGCGTCGCGGCACCTTGTGGGAAGGCCGTTACCGGGCCACCGTGATCGAGGGTGAGCGCTACTTCCTGCTTGCGAGCCGGGTCGTGGAAATGTGTCCGGTGCGCTTGCAACTGGTCAACGCGGCCGAGGATTATCGCTGGTCGAGCTACCGTCATCACATCGGCCTCACCCTCGACAGTCTGATCACGGATCACCCCCTTTACTGGTCGCTCGGCAATACGCCGTTCGAGCGACAGCGTGCTTATCGCGAACTGTGCGAGCAGCCGCTCGACGAGCGCGAGGCAAGCCAGCTCCAGCAAGCCACGTTGAAGGGCTGGGTGCTCGGCAGCGACACGTACCGCGAATGGGCGGCGCGCGCCGCCAACCGACGTGTGTCACCCCTACCGCGTGGCCGGCCACGCAAGGTGCGCGAGACGCCGCATACGCAGTGAGGCGGCGGCAGGGCGATACCCCGGCGGCGCCGATAGAGCCGCTTTAAATCCGATTAAAGTGTTTTGCATCAAGGGACTGCATGAAGACGGCACGTCGGATGCCGTTTTCTTTTGCCTCAAGTTGATGTGGCACCAATAAAAGAGAACCGCACTGCACCAATTTGATAATCGGGGGCTGATCATTAGGTTTTATTTGCTATTTCCTTGATTCGTCGCGTATATTCCGATTTCCGACGCTTTTCGTCCCGCGCAGTCTTGCTGCGAGAAGAGCGCCGTCGTGGTCGCGAAGCGCACTGCGGCAAAAGCACAATGGTTTAACGGCCTGTCCGGCCTCCTCACAGACGGTGTCCCCATGAACGATCACCAGCAACCGATTCACCCGGTTCCCGCCGCCCAAGGTCTGTACGACCCGCAAAACGAGCATGATGCCTGCGGCGTCGGCTTCGTCGCCCATATCAAGGGCCACAAGAGTCACGAAATCATCCAGCAGGGCCTGAAGATTCTCGAGAACCTCGATCACCGGGGCGCCGTCGGCGCCGATCCGCTGATGGGCGACGGCGCGGGCATCCTGATCCAGATTCCGGACGGCTTCTATCGCGAAGAGATGGCCCGGCAGGGCGTGACGCTGCCGCCGGCTGGCGAATACGGCGTCGGCATGATTTTCCTGCCGAAGGAGCACGCGTCGCGCATCGCCTGCGAACAGGAGCTCGAGCGCACGGTGAAGGCCGAGGGTCAGGTCGTGCTCGGCTGGCGCGACGTGCCGGTCGACCACGCCATGCCGATCTCGCCGACCGTGAAGGCGAGCGAGCCGCTGATCCGCCAGATCTTTATCGGCCGCGGCAAGGACATCATGGTGACCGACGCGCTCGAGCGGAAGCTGTACATCATCCGCAAGACCGCGAGCCATCGCATCCAGGCGCTGAAGCTCAAGCACGGCAAGGAATACTTCGTGCCGTCGATGTCGGCGCGCACGGTCGTCTACAAGGGTCTGCTGCTGGCGGGCCAGGTCGGCGTGTACTACCGCGACCTGCAGGACGACCGCACCATCTCGGCGCTCGCACTCGTGCACCAGCGCTTCTCGACCAACACGTTCCCGGCGTGGGAACTGGCTCACCCGTACCGCATGATCGCCCACAACGGCGAAATCAACACGGTGAAGGGCAACGTCAACTGGCTGAACGCGCGTACCGGCGCGATCGCCTCGCACGTACTCGGCGACGATCTGCCGAAGCTGTGGCCGCTGATCTATCCGGGCCAATCGGATACGGCATCGTTCGACAACTGTCTCGAACTGCTGGTGATGGCCGGCTACCCGCTCGTCCACGCGATGATGATGATGATTCCGGAAGCCTGGGAACAGCACACGCTGATGGACGAAAATCGCCGCGCGTTCTACGAATACCACGCCGCCATGATGGAGCCGTGGGACGGCCCCGCCGCCATCGCGTTCACCGACGGCCGCCAGATCGGCGCGACGCTCGACCGTAACGGTCTGCGCCCGGCGCGCTACATCGTCACCGACGACGACCTCGTCATCATGGCGTCGGAAGCCGGCACGTTGCCTATTTCCGAGTCGAAAATCGTCAAGAAGTGGCGTCTGCAGCCGGGCAAGATGTTCCTGATCGACATGGAGCACGGCCGCATCATCGACGACAAGGAACTGAAGGACAACCTCGCGAACGCCAAGCCGTACAAGAGCTGGATCGACGCCGTGCGCATCAAGCTCGACGAGATCGAGGCGAAGGCCGAAGACGTCGTGACGGAACGCCGCGAAGCTGCTGCGCTGCTGGATCGCCAGCAGGCGTTCGGCTACACCCAGGAAGACCTGAAGTTCCTGATGGCGCCGATGGCGCAAGCGGGCGAGGAAGCCGTCGGCTCGATGGGCAACGACTCGCCGCTCGCGGTCATGTCCAACAAGAACAAGACGCTCTATCACTACTTCAAGCAGCTGTTCGCGCAGGTCACGAACCCGCCGATCGACCCGATCCGTGAAAACATGGTGATGTCGCTCGTGTCGTTCATCGGCCCGAAGCCGAACCTCCTCGACACGAACAATATCAACCCGCCGATGCGTCTCGAAGTGTCGCAGCCGGTGCTCGACTTCAAGGACATCGCGAAGATCCGCGCGATCGATCAGTACACGGGCGGCAAGTTCAGCTCGTACGAACTGAACATCTGCTATCCGGTCGCCTGGGGCAAGGAAGGCATCGAGGCACGCCTTGCGTCGCTGTGCGCGGAAGCCGTCGATGCGGTCAAGTCCGGCTACAACATGCTGATCGTGTCGGACCGCAAGACCGACCGCGACAACGTCGCGATTCCGGCGCTGCTCGCTACGGCCGCGATCCACACGCACCTCGTGCAGCAGGGTCTGCGCACGAGCACGGGTCTCGTCGTCGAAACCGGTTCGGCGCGTGAAACGCACCACTTCGCGCTGCTCGCGGGCTATGGCGCGGAAGCCGTGCACCCGTACCTCGCGATGGAAACGCTGAGCCAGCTCGCGGCCGGCCTGAAGGGCGACCTGTCGGCGGAGAAGGCGGTCTACAACTTCACGAAGGCAGTCGGCAAGGGTCTGCAGAAGGTCATGTCGAAGATGGGTATTTCGACCTACATGTCGTACACCGGCGCGCAGATTTTCGAGGCGGTCGGTCTTGCCGCGGATCTGGTGTCGAAGTACTTCCACGGCACGTCGTCGAAAGTCGGCGGCATTGGTCTGTTCGACGTCGCGGAAGAAGCGATCCGACTGCATCGCGAAGCATTCGGCGACAACCCGGTCCTCGCGAACATGCTCGACGCGGGCGGCGAGTACGCATACCGCGTGCGCGGCGAAGAACACATGTGGACGCCGGATGCGATCGCCAAGCTGCAGCACTCGGCGCGCAGCAACTCGTACCAGACGTACAAGGAATACGCGCATCTGATCAACGATCAGACCAAGCGCCACATGACCTTCCGCGGCCTGTTCGAGTTCAAGTTCGATCCGACCAAGGCGATCCCGCTCGACGAAGTCGAACCGGCGAAGGAAATCGTCAAGCGTTTCGCGACCGGCGCAATGTCGATGGGCTCGATCAGCACCGAAGCGCACGCCACGCTCGCCGTCGCGATGAACCGCATCGGCGGCAAGTCGAACACCGGTGAAGGCGGTGAAGACGCGAACCGTTACCGCAACGAACTGCGCGGCATTCCGATCAAGAACGGCGACACGATGAAGTCCGTGATCGGCGACGAAGTGGTCGTCGACATTCCGTTGAAGGAAGGCGATTCGCTGCGCTCGCGCATCAAGCAGGTCGCGTCGGGCCGCTTCGGCGTGACGGCGGAGTACCTCGCGTCGGCCGACCAGATCCAGATCAAGATGGCGCAGGGCGCGAAGCCGGGCGAAGGCGGTCAGCTGCCGGGTCACAAGGTGTCGGACTACATCGGCAAGCTGCGGTACTCGGTGCCGGGCGTCGGCCTGATTTCGCCGCCGCCGCACCACGACATCTACTCGATCGAAGATCTGGCGCAGCTGATTCACGATCTGAAGAACGTGAACGCGTCGTCGAGCATCTCGGTGAAGCTCGTGTCGGAGTCGGGCGTCGGTACGGTTGCCGCGGGTGTCGCGAAGGCGAAGGCCGACCACGTCGTGATCGCCGGTCATGACGGCGGCACGGGGGCATCGCCGCTGTCGTCGATCAAGCATGCGGGCACGCCGTGGGAACTGGGTCTCGCCGAAACGCAGCAGACGCTGGTGCTGAACCGGCTGCGCGGCCGTATCCGCGTGCAGGCCGACGGTCAGATGAAGACCGGCCGCGACGTCGTGATCGGCGCGCTGCTCGGCGCTGACGAGTTCGGTTTCGCGACGGCGCCGCTCGTCGTCGAAGGCTGCATCATGATGCGCAAGTGCCATCTGAACACGTGCCCGGTCGGCGTCGCGACGCAAGATCCGGTGCTGCGCGCGAAGTTCCAGGGCCAGCCGGAACACGTCGTGAACTTCTTCTTCTTCATTGCGGAAGAGGCGCGCGAAATCATGGCGCAACTCGGTATCCGCAAGTTCGACGACCTGATCGGTCGCGCGGAACTGCTCGACACGAAGAAGGGTATCGAGCACTGGAAGGCGAAAGGCCTCGACTTCTCGCGTGTGTTCTACCAGCCGCAAGTGCCTGCGGAAGTCGCGCGCAAGCACGTCGACGTGCAGGATCACGGCCTCGACCGCGCGCTCGACCACACGCTGATCGAGAAGGCGAAGGCCGCGATCGAGAAAGGCGAGCACGTGTCGTTCATCCAGCCGGTGCGCAACGTGAACCGCACGGTCGGCGCGATGCTGTCGGGCACGATCGCGAAGAAGTACGGCCACGAAGGACTCGCGGACGACGCGATCCACATCCAGTTGAAGGGCACCGCGGGTCAGAGCTTCGGCGCGTTCCTCGCGAAGGGCATCACGCTGGATCTGGTCGGCGACGGCAACGACTACGTGGGCAAGGGCCTGTCGGGCGGCCGCATCATCATCCGTCCGACCAACGATTTCCGCGGCAAGTCGGAAGAGAACATCATCTGCGGCAACACGGTGATGTACGGCGCGATCGAAGGCGAAGCCTTCTTCCGCGGCGTGGCCGGCGAGCGATTCTGCGTGCGTAACTCGGGCGCGACGGCGGTCGTCGAAGGCACGGGCGACCACGGTTGCGAATACATGACGGGCGGCACGGTCGTCGTGCTCGGCGAGACGGGCCGTAACTTCGCGGCCGGCATGTCGGGCGGCATCGCGTACGTGTTCGATCCGGACGGCATGTTCGCGAGCAAGTGCAACAAGTCGATGGTCGCGCTCGAACCGGTGCTGCAACAGGCCGAACAGGAGCGCACGGTCGATCAGGGCGTGTGGCATCGCGGCACGACCGACGAAGCGCTGCTCAAGGGGCTCATCGAGCGTCACTTCCAGTTCACGGGCTCTCCGCGCGCGAAGGCGCTGCTCGAAAACTGGGACGCGGCACGCCGTCAGTTCGTGAAGGTGTTCCCGACCGAATACAAGCGCGCGCTCGGCGAACTCGCCGCGAAGAAGGCGAACAGCGAAGTGCTCGCCGCCTGAGCTGCCTTCACGGAAGTCAACGATTTAGACGTACCCGCCGCGTTCCGACCAATCGACGCGCGGCGGGTCCAGATCACCCCTAGATACAGATAGAGAAGAGAACCACATGGGCAAGGCAACCGGTTTTCTCGAGTTCGAACGTCGCCACGAGACGTACGAGGCTCCGCTCACGCGTGTGAAGCACTACAAGGAATTCGTCGCGGCACTGACCGACGACGAAGCGAAGATTCAAGGCGCGCGTTGCATGGACTGCGGCATTCCGTTCTGCAACAGCGGCTGCCCGGTCAACAACATCATCCCGGACTTCAACGACCTGGTGTTCCGTCAGGACTGGAAGAATGCGATCGAAGTGCTGCATTCGACCAACAACTTCCCCGAGTTCACGGGCCGCATCTGCCCGGCACCGTGCGAAGCTGCGTGCACGCTCGGCATCAACGACGACCCGGTCGGCATCAAGTCGATCGAGCACGCGATCATCGACAAAGCCTGGACCGAAGGCTGGGTCGCGCCGCAAACGCCGAAGCACAAGACCGGCAAGAAGGTCGCCGTGGTCGGCTCGGGCCCCGCGGGTCTCGCGGCCGCGCAGCAGCTCGCGCGCGCCGGTCATGACGTGACCGTGTTCGAGAAGAACGACCGGATCGGCGGCCTGCTGCGTTATGGCATCCCCGACTTCAAACTGGAGAAGTGGCAGATCGACCGCCGCATGCGCCAGATGGAAGGCGAAGGCGTGACGTTCCGCACCAACGTGTTCATCGGCAAGCCGGACTCGCTGCCGGCGCACATCGGCAACACGGCGAAGGAAACCATCACGCCGGCCGAACTGAACGAACAGTTCGACGCAGTCGTGATCGCCGGTGGTTCCGAAACGCCGCGCGATCTGCCGGTGCCGGGCCGCGAGCTCGAAGGCGTGTATTACGCGATGGAATTCCTGCCGCAGCAGAACAAGGTCAACGCCGGCGACAAAGTGCCGAACCAGCTCGTCGCGAAGGGCAAGCACGTCGTCGTGATCGGCGGCGGCGATACCGGTTCCGACTGCGTGGGCACGTCGAACCGTCACGGCGCGAAGAGCGTCACGCAGTTCGAACTGCTGCCGCAGCCGCCGGAAGAAGAGAACAAGCCGCTCGTATGGCCGTACTGGCCGATCAAGCTGCGCACGTCGTCGTCGCATGAGGAAGGCTGCGAGCGCGACTGGGCGGTCGCGACCAAGCGTCTCGAAGGCAAGAACGGCAAGGTCGAGAAGCTGATCGCCGCGCGCGTCGAATGGAAGGACGGCAAGATGGTCGAAGTGCCGAACTCCGAATTCGAAATGAAGGCCGACTTCGTGCTGCTCGCGATGGGCTTCACGCAGCCGCTGTCGCCGGTGCTCGAAGCGTTCGGCGTCGACAAGGATGCGCGCGGCAACGTGCGCGCCACGACCGAGGGCGACAAGGCGTACTACACGTCGGTGAACAAGGTGTTCACGGCAGGCGACATGCGCCGTGGCCAGTCGCTCGTGGTGTGGGCGATTCGCGAAGGCCGTCAGTGCGCACGTTCGGTCGATGCGTTCCTGATGGGGCATTCGGAACTGCCGCGTTAAGCGTCTTCAGCCGGTGTGCGTGCCTGGAGTTCCAGGCCGCGCGCGCCGGCCACGATTTGCAGGAAGACGTGGAGACGACAAGGCGCCCCATGAAGGGCACCTGTAGCGGGAAAGCAATGCAGTAAAAAAGAAACCGGGCTCGCCTGAAAGGGGGAGCCCGGTTTTCTTTTGCCTCGTCGCGGTGCGTTATGTCCGCCTCATTGGCGATAGCGCGCGAGCGTCAGACCGTCGAGATCGATCTCCGGTTTGCGCTGCGCGATCAGATCCGCGACCACGCGCGCCGAGCCCATCGACATCGCCCAGCCCGTCGAGCCGTGCCCGAGGTTCAGCCATAAGTTGTCGATGTTGCACGGGCCGAGCAGCGGCGCGCCATCGGGCGTCATCGGCCGGCGGCCGACCCAGAAGTGCGCGGAAGTCGGATTGGCCGCGTGCGGAAACCAGTCGCGCAGCACCGTGAGCAGCGTTTGCAGCGCCTGCTCGCGCAACGTCGTCTGGCGATTGCCGAGCTCCGCCGTACCCGCGATGCGCAGGTTGTTGCCGAAGCGCGTGATCGCCGTCTTCAGCGATTCGTCCATCAGTGCCGCCCGTGGCGCTTTTTCCTCGTCGGTCACAGGCAGCGTCGCCGAATAGCCCTTCACCGGATAGAGCGGCACCTTCACACCGAGCGGCGCGAGCAATGCCGCGCTATCGACGCCGAGCGCGACGACCACCGCGTCGGCCGGCAGCGTCTGCGCGCCCCGCTCGCTTTGAATACGCACGCCGCGCACCGTCGCTCCCTCGACATCGAGCGACGTGACGCGCGTGTCGAAGCGAAAGCTCACGCCATTGCGTTCACAGATCGCGCGCAGTTCGCGGGTGAAGCGCGCGCAGTCGCCGGCTTCGTCGTCGGGCAGATAGAGGCCCGAGAACGGCGCCTGACGCGCCCAGTGCAGACCCGGCTCGATCTCCGCGCACTGCGCGGCGCTGACTTCCCGATGCACGATGCCCCCATCGCGCAGCACCGCGAGCGCCGGCTGCGCGAGTTCGACGTCGTACTCGCTGCGAAACAGTTGCAGATAGCCCTGGCTGCGGCCGTAGTCGAACGGATGACGGCCGCGGAATTCGTGCAGGCAAGCGCGGCTGTAGTACGCGATGCGCTGCATACGCTGCTTGTTCACGCGAAAGCGGTCGAGGTCGCACTCGCGCAGCCAGCGCGCGATCCAGCGCCATTGGGCCGGATCGAGCGTCGGCCGGAAGATCAGCGGCGAGGCCGGCTTGAACAGGTACTTGAGGATTTTCGCCGGCATGCCGGGCGCGGCCCATGGCGTCACGTAGCCCGGCGCGATCACGCCGGCGTTGCCGAAACTCGTGGACAGGGCGACGTCCGGTTCGCGCTCGACCACCGTCACGTCGCAGCCTTGCTGGCACAGATAAAACGCAGTGGCGACGCCGATGACGCCGCCGCCGAGTACGATCGTTTTCATGATTGGGAACTGCGGTTTCAGACGATCTCAAGCAGCGGAGCCGGCCGCCCCGAGCACCTTGCCCTTCGTTTCCGGCAGGCACAACGCGGCGACGATCACGAGCAGATACCCCGAGCCCGCGACGATGCCCATCGCCTTCACGAGCGTCATCGTCTGCGCGAAGGTGCCGACGAGTATAGGAAAAAACGAGCCGAGCCCGCGCCCGAGGTTGTAGCAGAAGCCTTGTCCCGAACCGCGAATCTCGTTCGGATACAGCTCCGACAGATACGCGCCGATGCCCGCGAAAATCCCCTGCACGACGATGCCGAGCGGGAAGCCGAGTGCGAGCATCATCGTGTCGGTGATCGGCAGCATCGTGTAGACCATGCCGAGCACGAACGAGCCGACCGCGAACAGCACGAACGACGCGCGCCGGCCGATCCTGTCGCACAGAATCGCGCCGACGATATAGCCGGCGAACGAACCGACGATCAGCACGATCAGATAGCCGCTCGTATTGAACACCGACAGATGGCGCTCCGTCTTCAGATAGGTGGGCAGCCACGTCGTGATCGCGTAGTAGCCGCCGAGCATGCCGGTGCACAGCGCGCTGCCGAGCACAGTTGTCTTCAGATGCGCGGCTGAGAAGATCTGCATGAAGTGCGACGTGTTGATGCCGCTTTCGCGCGCGCGACGCGTCGCGAGAAAGATGTCGGGGTCGCTGACGTTGCGGCGGATATAGATGATCCATGCGGCGGGCAGCAGGCCAACCCAGAAGCACGCGCGCCACGCGTACTGTTCCGGCAGCAGCGCGAACGCCGCCCAGTAGACGATCGCCGCGGCCGCCCAGCCGAACGACCAGCTGCTCTGCACGGTGCCGACCGCCTTTGCGCGATGCTGTGGCGAGCGGATCGTCTCGGCCATCATGATCGTCACGACCGACCACTCACCGCCGAAGCCGATGCCCTGCAGCGTACGCGTGGCGAGCAACTGCCAGAACGACTGCGTGAAGCCGGACAGGAACGTGAAGATCGCGAAGGTGGCGATCGTCCATTGCAATACACGGACGCGGCCGTGGCGATCGGCAAGAATGCCGGCGAGCCAGCCGCCGATCGCCGACGAAATCAGCGAGCTGGTGGCGATCATGCCTGCTTCGCTTTTGCTCATGCCCCACGTCGCGATCAGCGTCGGAATGAGGAACGAGTAGATCATGAAGTCGAACGCGTCGATCGCGTATCCGCCGAAACCGGCGAATAGCGTGCGACGCTCGCGCGGGGTCAGCTCGGTGAACCATTGGAGAGAAGACATGTTTTGTTGTGGTCTCCAGGTTTCTTGTGCCTGCGGGGGCCGGATGGGAGGGTGTCCGTATTCTACGGGGATGCGGCGTCGTGAGGCCAGTTGGGGTCAAAAAGGGCGTGCGCGCGGTAACGGCCGATAAGGCACCGCAAGGGAACGGAAATCAGTGGGCCAACCGTCCCTCTTTTTTCTTACTAACCCCTACGATGTAACGCAAAACTTCCTGGTCAACGTTAAACTGCGTCTGCAGCCCCGGCTGCCCCACGCAATCCTCCTATACACCTGTCGCCCCCGATGTCCGTTACCGCGAAAAAACGTTCGCCTTTCCGCGCCCTTGCGAGCACGACCGTGCCCGTGGAGCGCGGCATGCCCGGCGAAGCGTCGGCGGCGCGGCGACGCTTTCTGAGGGGCTCGGCCGGTGCGATGCTGGCCGCGGGTTTCGGCAGCACGCTGCTGTCCGCCTGCGGCGGTAGTCTCGAAGCCGATCAGCCGGCTACGCCGCGGCTCGTGTCGGTCAGCAACTTCCGCGATGTCGGCGGCGCGGGTGCCGGCTATCTGACCGTCGACGGCAAACAGATGCGGCGCGGCGTGTTCTATCGCGCGAACGCGCTGACGCTGAGCGGCACCGACACGGCGACCGTCGACAAGCTCGGTATCGTGTCGGTCTACGACCTGCGCACGCCCGCCGAAATCGCACGCACCGCCGACGTGCTGCCGAGCGGCGCGACGTCCTCGACGCTGAACGTGCTCGGCACGAACGACTTCGTCGCGCCCCCGGTCGATTCTCCCGTCGACGCCGTCGCGTTCATGCAGGCACAGGCGCGCGCGTATGTGACGGGCGGCCCGCAGCGAGCCGCCTATGGCGCGCTGCTCGGCGCGCTCGCCGACGGCACGGGCGCGCAGCTATTCCACTCGAACGCGGGCAAGGATCGCGCGGGCTGGGTCGCGGCGCTGCTGCTCAGCATCGCCAACGTTCCGCTCGACGTGATCATGCAGGACTACCTGCTCAGCAACGTCTATCTCGCGCCATCGATCGCCGCGCAAACCACCACGCTGCGCGCGCAGGAAGGCGCGGCCATCGCGACGGCGAGAGCCCCGTTGCTCGACGTCGACGAGAACTATCTGCAGGCGGGCTTCGATCAGGTGCAGGCGAGCTACGGCACGATGGCGAGCTACCTGACGCAAGGCCTCGGTCTTTCCACGGCGACGGTCGACGCGCTGCGCAATCGGCTCGTGCATTGACGCGCTTCGCCGGCGCGCTTTGGTGGCCTTCCTTACAGCGCAAAAAAAAAGTCCGCCGCAGAGGTGCGGGCGGACCGGGAAGGGCTGCATCGAGGTTGCCGGGGGTGACTATAAGGCCGCACCCCGCGCGACAGTCGATGCGGTAAGGGCAGGTAAGTGTCCGGTGCGCGCCGCGTTTGCCTGCGAGCATCCTTACGACAGCGCCGGCTCCACCGGCAATTCGATCCGCACTTCGAGCCCCCCCTGCGCGTGATTGCGCACGAGGCAGCGTCCACCGCGATCGTGCGCGAGCCGCGCGACGATCGCGAGACCGAGCCCGCAATGGCCTTCGCCGCCGCGCGCGGCGTCGAGCCGCACGAACGGCTTCATCGCCGCGGCAATGCGGTCGTCGGGAATGCCGGCGCCGTGGTCGCGCACGCTGATCGTCCAATGACGGTCGCTGCACGCGGTCGAGATTTCCACCGGCGGCATGCCGTGTTCGAGCGCGTTGTCGACGAGGTTCGTCACGAGCCGGTCGAGCAGCGTGCGCGGCAGCGTGAACGAGGGGCCGGCGCGCAGATCGAGCGCGAACAGCGGGGTTTCGGCGGGGTCCGCCGCTTCGGCGGTTTCAGCGGCCTCCGCGTAATCGCCCGAGGAAAACTGCTCGCGCAAGAACTCGTCGACTTCGACGGGCGGTCCGGCGTCCGCCGATTGGCCCGCGAATTCGAGGAACTGCTGGACGATGTTGGTCAGGGAATCGACGTCGCGGATCAGGCCCGCGCGCTCGTTTTCGTCGACCAGCACGCTTGCGCGCAGCTTCAGGCGCGTGAGCGGCGCCTTCAGATCGTGCGCGACGCCGGCGAGCATCACCGCCTGGTCGTCGCCGGCTTCGTTCAGGCGCCGCATCATGTCGTTGAATGAGCCGATCAGCTCACGCAGCTCGCGCGGTCCCTGCACCGGCACGGGTTGGGGCCGGCCGCCCGAGCCGAATGCGCGCGACGCATCGGCCACGCGCGACAACGGCCGTTGCATCTGCCACACCGCGAACAACGACAGAATCAGCCCGGCGACCAGCATCGACACCGATTCGATCAGAAAGCGCGGCGGCGGCGGCAGGTCGACCGGCACGACGACCCAGTTCGACTTGCCCGGGACCAGCACCCACAGTTGCGGCGGACGCAGATCGTCGACGGCGATCTGCGTGCCGGCCGGCAGGTTCTCACGCAGGTGCCGGCTCAGTTCGACCACCATATGCTCGTGCGGCTCGCGCAGATGCACGCTGGTCGGCATGTTCCAGGTGGGCACCAGATGCACGCGCATCGCCGGCGCGAGCGCGGCGCCCTTGATCGGCTCGCCGTTGATCGCCTGCAGCACGAGCAGAATGCCGCGCGCGAAGCCGTCGATTTCGTGGCGCGGCGGCTGCATCGTCACCAGCACGAACCAGCTCGCCTGAATCGCGAACAGCACCGCCGCCGACAGCAACGCCATTCTGCCGAACAGCGTGTTCAGCGGATTTCTCATGCGCTCGGGGCGGCCCCGTCCTCGAAGGGTGTGCCGTTGGCGTCGGGCACGAACACGTAGCCCCTGCCGCGCACCGTTTGCACGTAGCACGGGTTCGACGGGTCGTCCTCGATCACGCGGCGCAGGCGCCAGATCGGTACGTCGAGGCTACGGTCGCGGAACGCGAGGTTGTCGCGATGCACGAGATCGTGAATCAGCACGCGCGACAGCACCTTGTACGGATTGTTGACGAAGATCTTCAGCAGCGCGAATTCGCTGTCGCGCAGCGGCAGCTTGGCGTCGTCGCGGGTCAGCGAGCGCGTGGCGAAGTCCAGTTCGAATGGACCGAAGCGATAGCGCTTGCGTGCTTCGGGCGCGCTCGTGGTGGACGGCCCGCGCCGGCGCAACACGGTCTGGATCCGCACGAGCAGTTCGCGCGGGTCGAACGGCTTGGTCAGATAGTCGTCCGCGCCGAGCGACAGGCCGACGATGCGGTCGGCCACCGTGCCGCGCGCGGTCACGAAGATCACCGGGATGTCGTCGCCGGCGGCGCGCAACGCGGTGAGCGCGCGCAGGCCGTCGGTGTTCGGCATCATGATGTCGAGCACGACGACCGACGGCCGCTCACGCTCGAGACGACGCTGCAAATGGGTGCCGTCATGCAGCACGGACGCATCGAAGCCGTTCGACTGCAAAAACTTGCAAAGCAGATCGCGTACGACCGGATCGTCGTCGACGATAAGGACCTGTGGATTCATGGCGAAATTCTAGACTGGCCCGCCCGACGCGCGACCGGGCATTTTCTTACCAACGCTTACTGTGCGCCGCTCGGTGCTGGCGGGCTCGCGCCGGGGCGGATCAGCGAAAGTGCAGCGCTTACTTTAGCACTGCCTGATCCGGCTCTGCGCGACGACAGGCACGCGATGACAACAGTTGGCAAGCACTCGAAAGCTCTCGCAAGCCCACGGAACGGATCGTAACAACCGCGCGAAAGCGTGCTTTGCTTCGCCCATCGTCGGCACCCGCGCGGCGCGATGATGCGTTCCGCAGCAAGTCGCGCCGCACGCCGAACGAGGCCCGCTGCCTCGGACGACGGCGCGCGGCGTTCAACCGATACCGGTGCGCAATGCGCGCCTTCGCGAGGTCCATCATGACGATCCACAATACGCTCAGTTCCACGCCTTTCTCCTTGCTGGCGAATAAGCCGGTCACGGAGAAGTCCGCCAGTTCAAACTCCACGGGCGCAGCGGCGAAATCGCAGCAGAGCGCCGGGCTCGGGCAGCCTGCACTGCCTGCGCCGGGGACGGGGCTCATCGGCCATCTGGTCAACACGATTGCGTGAATCGGCGAGGTCCGCGTGCCGTTATCCAGAACTACTGAGCAGCGGCGGCGCGCCGTGGCGTGGCTCGTTGCCGGCGCGCTGCTGTTGCCGCTCGGCGGCTGCGGCGCCGCGGCGCTGCCGTGCCGGGTCACGGCGGCGACCCTGAAAGTGCTGCCGGTCGTCGGCCATGCGGCGGCGACGCCTTTCGACATGTGCGCTTCCGCGATCGATTGAATCATGACGCTTACCCGGATGGTTGGTGCACTGATGCTGCTCGGCGGCGTGCTGTCGTGCGCCGCGCATGCACAGCTCGTCGCGCGCAGTGCGAAGGCGGCCAGCGCGGCATCGAATAGCGTCGTCACCGACACGCGGCGGCGCTCGCCGGACGCGCCGTTTTCGTTTCGCGGCGTCGCGCTCGGCATCACGATCGACGAATTCCGCGCGGGCTCGACCGTGCGCGCGACGCCGGTCGGCAGCGTGCCGATCTGCGAGACGGACGTGCAGGCCGGAGCGCTCGGCATGCGGCTGAAGTCGCACGATAGCCTGAGCGTCGCGTGCCGCTGGGGGCATCGCGATGATGAACGCTGGGCGGTGTCGCAGGCCGTGGTCGATGGTGCGCCGGCGCTCGAACACGTGATGCGCTTCGCGCGCATCGACGGGCAGGGCGCGCTGCGTCTCTACGAGATGTCGTTCGTGATCGACGAGCTGACCGCGGAGGATCTGCGCGACGCGCTCGAGGATCGTTACGGGCCGCCGCGTCTCGCGACGCGCAACGCGGCGGCGCCGGGCGCGATGCCGATGTACGTATGGGAAAACGCGGTGAGTTCGATCACGCTGTGCTTTCTGCCCGGCAGCCGCAACGGCACGCTCACGTATCTGCTGAAGGGCTCGGATGCGTGGATGAAAGCGCTCGTGCGGCAATGGCAGGCGAGCGGCGCCGATGCGGGCTGACGATTGCCAGGCAACCCTGATTACCGGTGCGATCCCAACGGCGAAACCGGGCGGTGTCCGGATAGGCCGCCTCACTTCGACTCCTTTCATCCTTTCCGCCACGGAGCCAGCATGACCGCGCTACGTCTCACCCTCGTGCTCGGCGCCGCGAGCTGTCTCGCGGCCTGTTCGAGCGCGCAGACCAGGTCGATCGTCGAAACGCCGATGGCGCCGCCGCTCGCGTCCGCGCCGTTGAACGTCAACACGCAAGGCGCGATCTATCAGGCCGGCGCGCCGCTGCTGCTGTATGAGACGCCGCGCGCGCAGCACGTCGGCGACGTGCTGACGATCCGGCTGTCGGAATCGTATAGCGGCAACAACAGCGCCAGCGCGTCGGCGAACCGCACGAGCAGCATCACCGCGACTGCCGCGGATCAATCGACGAATGCCGCCGCGCGACTCGCCAAACTGTTCAACATCGGCTCTGCCAGCACCGACTACAAAGGGCAAGGCAATCTGAGCGACATCAGCGACATGACGGGCACGCTAGCCGTGACCGTGATCGGCACGGTGTCGGGCGGCAATCTCGTCGTGTCAGGCGAGAAGGTGATCGCGATGAGCGGGACCCGCGACCGTCTTCGACTCTCGGGCATCGTCAATCCCAAGGACATCGAAGCAGGCAATTACGTCGCGTCGAGCAAGGTCGCGAACGCGCGCATCGAGCAGGCGGGCCTCGGCATGGTCAACGATGCGACGACGATGGGCTGGCTGCAGAGGATGTTTCTGAGTGTGCTGACGTTTTGACCGTCAGCCGGGTCAGCGCGGTGCGCGCGACACCGCGCTGCGCGTTACGTGCGACGCGTGGCCGCATCAACCGGCTTCGACCATCAGGCGCCGCTAACCGAGCGGCGGCGCAAGCCCGCGTTCGGCCGCGCCGATCTCGCCGTCCGGCACGAACACGTAGCCGCGTCCCCACACCGTCTGCACGTAGCGCGGTTCCGACGGGTCCACTTCGATCAATCGACGCAAGCGCCAGATCGAAACGTCGAGACTGCGGTTGCGATGCGCTTCGCTATTGCCGTGCAGTTTTTCGAGCAGCTGCGCACGCGTGAGCACGGTCATCGCATGCGTGACGAACACCTTCAGCATCGCGAATTCGCTCGAACGCAGCGTGATGCGTTCGCCGTCGCGGCGCAGTTCGCGCGCGGGGAAGTTCACTTCGAAGCGGCCGAAATGATAGGGCGCGCGCTGTTCGGGCGCGCCCGGCGCGATCGAGCCGCGACGCCGCAGCACGGTGCGAATCCGCGCGACGAGCTCGCTCGGTTCGAAAGGCTTGCCGAGATAGTCGTCGGCGCCGAGTTCGAGGCCGATCACGCGATCGATCGGATCGGCGCGCGCGGTCAGCAGGATCACGGGAATGTCGTCGCCGGCGACACGCAAGGCGCGCAGCGCGCTGATGCCGTCGAGCTCCGGCATCATGATGTCGAGCACGACGAGCGCGGGACGCTCCTGCTGCAATCTGCGCTGCAACGCCAAGCCATTTTCCAGCATGGCGACCTTGAAGCCGCGGCCGTGCAGATATTCGCTGACGAGCTCGCGTACGACGGGATCGTCATCGACGATCAGGATGGTCTGGTTCATTCAGGTCATCTTAGTGATGCGCACGGGCCGCGCAAAGCGTATACCGCTTTCCAATCCTTTCCCGTGTAAGGCGCTGCAAGCGAAAGAAAAGCCGCGAGCACTCAGTGGGGCGACGGGAAGGCCTGCGAGGTTTGCAGGGTCTGCTGTTGCTGCGCTTGACGCGGGAAATCGGTCCGATCGACCACCATCCGCTCGATCAGTCCGCCGAGCTTGACCGAGGCCGACGAAAAACGGTCGGCGTTCAGGCCGCCGGTCTGATAGCGCGCGGTGACCAGAATGCGGCCACTCTGGATCAGCGTCAGATCGATGATCGACAGGTACTGGATCGATTCGTCGCTGAACGAGCGGCGGCCATAGTCGATCGCGGCGTTGTAGACGAGCCGCGCTTCGCAGTCGGCCGGCGAGGTGCCCGGATTGTAGACGTCCGAACGAATACCGCGCCGCTCGAGCGCGAGCTGCAGCGCCGGCACGAAATCGCCGACCGACACCGTCGGGTTCACTTCGATGCAGACGTGCTGCAAATCCGCGGGCCGGCCGTTGACGAAGGTCGGCGACGAGTAGTTCGACGCGATCGCGTAGCCGGCCTGGATGACGGAGCCGGTGGCGTCGGCGGCCTGGATCAGCGTCCAGGCGCAGCCGTCGAGCGCGAGCGTCAGCGTCGCGGCGAAGGCGGCGAGGGCGCAACGGCGCCGGCATATCAGCGAGGCGACCAGACACAGGCGCGAATGCCTGGTTGCCGCTGGCGCGCGCACGGTCAGCGACGAGGTCATGAGGCAGCGCCCGATCCCGGTCACGAAATGCGATGGAGCATCAAAAGCAGCGACGGCCGCGCGCTCAGCGCGTCACGCGCAGTCGCAGTTCGTTCTGACCTTGCACGCTCGCGGTGACGTTCACGCGACGGGCGTCGGTGGTCACGACGAAATGCTGGCGCACGGGTGTGTTGACGTCGTGCACGACGCGCGGAAAGCAGGCGGCGATGTCGGCGCCGAGTTCTTCGAGCGGATCGTTGATGACGCCGTCGGCTTGCCAGTGCGCGCGCCAGTGGCAGTCGTACGCGTGCGTGCTGGCGCGGCAATCGTCCGTATTGGAGACGCCCGGCAGTTGCGCGGCGGTCTCGTTTGGCAGTCGCCGGAAATCGCTCGCATCGACGATGTGCGTGAGCGCCGCGCAGATATCGGCGGGTTGGTTCGGCCCGGTCGTTTGCGCGGCATCGACGGCGTTCGTGAGCAGCAGCGCCGCGCCGCAGGCGAGCGCGATGCGCGGGAGCAAAGACGGGAGCAAAGGTGAAACACGGCGAGCGAATGACATGGGCGAGGAGTCCGGAGAGCGGTTGCGATGAAAGACGTGACTGACATCAACGAAGGCCGGCGCATGGCGCGGCCCGTACGACTATCGTCGCTGCTCGCAGGCATTTGCAAAGCGCGGAACAGCTTGCACGCTCCGCAAATGCTTTCGAACTCTTCTCGTGTCTTTCCGGATGTTGCGCCCGGAGGTGCCGGCGCGCAGGCGAGGCTTAACCGAGCGTCAAGCCGCCATCGATGTGAATCACCTGGCCGGTGATATGGCGTGCCGCGTCGGACAGCAGGAATGCGATCAGCGCGGCGACGTCGTCCGGTTCGGCAACATGACCGAGCGGCGTGGCTTCGGCGGCGTGCGCCCACACGGCCGCGTTGTCGGCGCTTGGGCCGCGATCCTTGCGCGTGTAGCCCGGCGCCACGCAATTGACGGTCACGCCGAGCGGCGCGAGCTCCGCGGCCGCCGTTTTCGCAAGCGCTTCGAGTGCCGCTTTCGCGGCCGCCGTCGCGGCGAATGGCGCATCCGCGCGATAGCGATGCGCGACGAACGAACTCAAGGCGACCACGCGACCGCGCTTCGATGTTTCGAGCGCGGGCATCGCGCGCCGCACGAGCGCGGCGAAGGCGGCTGGCATCGCGGCGAAGGCGGCGCCGAAGGTGTCGGGATCGAGCGCGGCCAGCGTTTGGCGCTGCGCATGGCCGGCGTTCGCGACCAGTTGATCGAGCGCGCCGAAGCTCGCGAGCGTCTGATGGATCACGTGCTCCGCCGCGCCGCGCTCGGCGAGGTCGCCGAACACGGTCGCGCAGCGTGCGCCGCTTGCCGTGCAGTCGGCGGCAACCTGCACGAGCCGTCGACGGGAGGCGTCGTCTGCGCCGCGCGCGTGCAGCATCAACGACGTATGCGGCGCCGCGAGGCGCCGTGCGAGCGCCGCGCCGATGCCGGAACCGGCGCCGGTGATCAGCACGACGCGAGCGGCGGTGCCGTGCGCTTCGCTGACGTGAGCGCCGCTCGCGTCGCTCACGCCGCTACCGCTTCGACAGAACGCTCGACGTCGAGCGTTTCGTCATGGAACGCTGCGAGCGATTCGCGATGCGCGACGCTGACGATCGCAGCCTTCGGCAACCGCTCGGTGAACAGCCGATAGAGCCGCGACTCGTTTTCCGCGTCGAGCGCGCTGGTCGCTTCGTCGAGGAACAGGTAGTCCGGCTTGTGCAGCAGCACGCGCGCGGCGGCGAAGCGCTGCTGCTCACCCGGCGACAGCACGCGAGTCCAGTGCGCCGCTTCCTGCAGACGGTCCGCGTATTCCGACAGATGGCAGGTGATGAGCGCGTCGCGACATTCGTCGTCGCTATATGTGTCCGCCGCCGACGGATACGCGAGCGCCGCCTTCAGCGTGCCGATCGGCATGTAGCTGACCTGCGGGATGAACATCATGCGCGCGTTGACCGGTGCGTCGATCGAGCCGTCGCCGAACGGCCACAGGCCCGCGAGCGCGCGCATCAGCGTGCTCTTGCCGGCGCCCGACGGACCGCGCACGAGCCAGCGCGAGCCCGGCCGGATCGCGATATCGCGGATGCGCGACAGTGGGTTGCCATTGGGCAGCGCGAGCTGGAGGCTGTCGGTGGTAAGCGTGTTGCTGTCGACGAAATGCAGATTGATGCCGCCATGTTCCGTGGCCGGCGACACCGATTCCTTCAGACGCGGCGAATGCACGACGCGCTTGAATTCGCGCAACCGGTTCACGGTCGCGCGCCATTCGACGAGGCTCGTATAACTGTTGATGAACCACGAGAACGAATCGCTGACCGTGCCGAACGCGCTCGAAATCTGCATCAGCACGCCGAACGTGAACGCGCCCGCGAAGTAGCGCGGCGAGGCGACGACGATCGGGAAAATGATCGCGATCTGACCGTAGAAGCTCAGCACGAAGGTCAGGCGCTTCGTGTACTTCATCACCTGCCACCAGTTGTCGCGGATGCGGCCGAACAGCGTGCGCGCGTTCGTCTTCTCGGTTTCCATGCCGTTGTAGAACGCGATCTGCTCGGCATTCTCACGCAGCCGGATCAAGCCGAAACGGAAATCGGCCTCGACTTTCTGCGCCTGATAGTTGATCGACACGAGCGGATGGCCGACCTTCTGCGTGATGAGCGAGCCGACCACCGCATACAGCGCGGCGGCCCACACCATGTAGCCGGGGATCTGCAGCGGCATGCCGCCGAGCGAGATGCTCAACGCGCCCGCGAGCGACCACAGGATCGTGATGAACGACACGAGCGTGACGACGGTCGACAGCAGATCGAGCGTCAGCGACAGCGTGGTGGTCGCGAACGACTGCAGGTCGTCGCTGATCCGCTGGTCGGGGTTGTCGGCGAGGCGGTCGCGCTCGATGCGGTAGAACGCGCTGTCGTCGAGCCACTCGTTCAGGTAGCGGGTGGTCAGCCACTGGCGCCAGCGGAAGCCGAGCATCTGGCGCAGATAGCGTCCATACACGGCGAGGATGATGAAACCGAACGCGAGTCCGGTAAAGATCATCAGCAGGTGCGGGAAGTCGTGGACGTTCTTCGCCTGCAGCGCGTTGTAGAAGTCCCTGCTCCAGCTATTCAGGCGCACGTTGATCCAGACGACGAGCAGGTTCATCACGATGATCGTGACGAGCAGCCCCCACGCGATGCCTCGTTCCTCGGAAACCCAGTAGGGCTTGATCAGGGTCCACGCGGAGACCTTTTCGTCGGGCGGCAGCGCGGGGCTGGCGGAAGTATGTGGTGTCATGAGCGTCCTGATGAAGTGCTGACCCGAAGTGCCATTCCGGCGTACGGGTCCGATCTGGTTGACCCATGTCGGGCGATCCCGCGAACTGCGGGCCCCTTTGCGAGGGCGTGGCTGCCGCGGGTCTGCGATACCTGGCCGGGCATCGCGCCATCACGCTCGATGAACGCGAGTCCGGACTGGCGCCCGATTCTGGCGTGACGCCCTTAAGCGAAAATTAATTTTCGGGGCCGGCATCCGCTGCGCTGCCGCCGCCACGCATGCGGCCACGAGCGTCGCGCGCGCCGCGTTTTTGCGGCACCGGTCACGGCATTGTGCCAGAGCGCCGGGCCGCTTCGCACCGGCATCTCGATAGACGGTGCCAGATCAAAATTGGGGTGGCGACTGCGGAGCGCTGGTTTGCGGGCGCCGCGCCTTTTATGGTCTAATGACCTGCGACGAAACAGGGGTGCTTCGCCCACAGGCGGCATGACTTTCATGCCGGGGCGGCGAGGCTGAGAGAGACCCTTTGCACCCGATCCGGGTAATACCGGCGCGGGAAGTTTCCGGAAGCAACCGTCTTCCATTCCCCGCCGGGCGGCGAGCGCAGCTCACATGTGCACGTCGTGACCGGCCGGCTTCACCCGCCGGTTTCGTCCTGGGTACGTGCGTTTTTGGCCGTACGGAAAGGACTCGATTACCGCCTATTCTTCAGACATGCATTTTTCCCTTCGTCACGCCGCCTCGGGCGAGCCGTGCCGTTTTGGTTTTGCCCACCGCAGTCGAACGGAGCGCGCGCGATGAACCGTCCCGCCCGACCCGATTTCGCCGTGCTCGGCGGCGGCCTGTGCGGCCGCCTGGTCGCGTGGCGCCTCGCTGGCGACGGGCATCGCGTGGCGCTCTACGAGCGCGGCGATGCCACCGGTTCGCAGGCTGCCGCGTGGGTCGCCGCCGCGATGCTCGCGCCGCTGGCAGAGGCCGCGAGCGCCGAGCTGCTGATCACGCGGCTTGGCGCGAGTTCGCTCGAAAGCTGGCCGCGCGTGCTTGCCGAACTGCCGGAGCCGGTGTTTTTCCAGCGCAACGGCACGCTCGTCGTCTGGCATCACGCGGATCGCACCGAGGCGCCGCTATTCGAGCGGCGCGTGCGTGCGAACGCGCCGGCCGAGTTGCTCGACGGCGGCTTCGTCGCGTTGGCGGGCGCGCAGCTCGGCGCCGCCGAACCCGCGTTGGCCGGCCGCTTCAGCCAAGGCTGGCTGCTGCCGCGAGAAGGCCAGCTCGACAACCGCCAGGTGTTGTCCGCGCTTGCGGCCGGGCTTGCCGAGCGCGGCGTCGACACGCACTGGAACACGCCGATCGACGACGCATCGCTGCCCGAGGCCGGCATCACCATCGATTGCCGCGGGCTCGGCGCGAAGCCGGTGCTGCCGACGCTGCGCGGCATCCGCGGCGAAGTTGCGCGCGTGCATGCGCCTCACCTGCAGCTGACGCGCCCGGTGCGGCTACTGCATCCGCGTTACCCGCTGTATATCGCGCCGAAGCAGAACGGCCTCTACGTGATCGGCGCGACCGAGGTGGAGGGCGAGGACATGTCGCCCGTCAGCGTGCGTTCGGCGCTCGAGTTGCTGAGCGCGGCGTTTTCGGTGCACCCGGGCTTCGGCGAGGCGCGCATTCTCGAGCTGAATTCGCAGTGCCGGCCGACCTTGCCCGATCATCGTCCCGCGCTGCTGTGGGACGGCGCGCGCACGCTGCGCGTGAACGGCCTGTACCGGCACGGCTACATGATCGCGCCCGAAGTCGCCGACGAAGCCGTGCGCTTCGCGAGCGCGCTGCTCGACGGCCGCGTCGGTGATGCCGACGCATTCGCCGGCTGGCGGCGCGACTCACGCTGGAGCGAGCTGTTCCAGCAGCATTTCGCGTGCGAGCCGGCTCGAGCGTAGCGGCCAACGTGCCGCGCGCGATGCCGCTTGCGCCATCGATTGAACCGTATTCGAACACCATGGACATTCATATCAATCAGAAGCCGTTGTCGTTGCCCGAGGGCGCGACTGTCGCCGATGCGCTCGCCGCCTTTGGCGCGCGTCCGCCGTTCGCGGTCGCGCTCAACGGCGATTTCGTCGCGCGTGCGCAGCATGCGGCGCGCGCGTTGCAAACGGGCGACCGGCTCGACGTCGTGCAACCGGTCGCGGGCGGCTGAGCGCGACCGCGCCAGCCTCTCGCTTACCGAACGCAACAACCGTCGCCGAAAACCCATTGCCGCAACGCGGTCGGTTCTAGCCGCGAGGGCAAACCAGGATGATGCAAATGACTTCTCACGAGACCGCCGACGCGCTGACGCTATACGGTCAAACTTTTGCAAGCCGCGTGCTGCTCGGCACATCGCGCTATCCGTCGCTGCAATCGCTGTCCGATTCGATCGACGCCGCGCGCCCCGGCATGGTGACGGTCGCGCTGCGCCGTCAGATGAACGAGGGCCACGCCGAAGCCGGCTTCTTCGATCTGCTCAAGCGCCATGGCGTGCCGCTCTTGCCGAACACGGCGGGTTGCCTGAGCGTCGGTGAAGCGGTGACGACCGCGCACATGGCGCGCGAAATCTTCGAGACCGAGTGGATCAAGCTCGAACTGATCGGCGACGACTACACACTGCAGCCCGACCCGGTCGGCCTGATCGAAGCCGCCGCGCGGCTCGTCAAGGATGGCTTCAAGGTGCTGCCGTACTGCACCGAAGATCTGGTGATCGGCCGCCGTCTGCTCGACGCCGGCTGCGAGGCGCTGATGCCGTGGGGCGCGCCGATCGGCACCGGCAAGGGCGTGATCAATCCATACGGGCTGCGCGTGTTGCGCGAGCGGCTGCCGGACGTGCCGCTGATCGTCGACGCCGGGCTCGGCGTGCCGTCGCATGCGGCCCAGGTGATGGAGTGGGGCTTCGACGGCGTGCTGCTGAACACGGCCGTGTCGCAGGCGACGCACCCCGACGCGATGGCGCGCGCGTTCGCGCTGGGCGTCGAGGCGGGTCGGCAAGCGTATCTCGCGGGCCCGATGGCCGAGCGCGAGAGCGCGCACGCGAGCACGCCGGTGATCGGCATGCCGTTCTGGCATCAGGATGGAGGTGCCGCATGACTCAGTCGTTGACGCTGAAGGACCGCGATCTGTTCTGGCCGACGGCCGACGAACTCATCGAAGCCGCCGAGCGCATCCGCGCCCGTCTCGGCGACTGGCCGCCGACGCACGCGCCGTGGCGCATCTGCCTGATCGCACCCGACGAACCGAACGGTGGCGACCTGATCGTGACCGCCGACGCACAGCAGCACGGCGAGCAAATCGCGCGCTGGCTGACGCGGGGTGCGGGCGTGATCGTCGCCGCGGAAAACCACGCGACGCTGCATCTGGGCGGCGAGAAGTACGGCCTCGAAGGCCATCTGGCGGAAGACTGGATTCCCGCGCTTGCCGCGTTCCTCGACTGCGGTTTCGATCCGCACGACGCGCTGGTGCTCGCGCTCGCGTGGCGCGATGGCGACGAGACCCGCGCCGACGATGCTTTCCCGGCCGACCTCGCTCGCTTTCCGCGCCTTACCGACCTGCCGGCGGCACCCGCCAAGGCGTTCCCGCGCTGCCCGGCAAGGCTCGGCCTGTATCCGGTGTTGCCGACCGCGGACTGGGTCGAACGGGTGGTCGGCTTCGGCGTGAAGACGGTGCAGTTGCGCCGCAAGTCGGCCGAACCCGCCGACGAGCTGAAGCGCGAAATCGCGCGCTGCGTGGCGGCCGGCCGCGCGCACGACGCGCAGGTGTTCATCAACGATCACTGGCAGGCGGCGCTCGAGGCGGGCGCGTACGGCGTGCACCTCGGCCAGGAAGACGTGCATACCGCGGATCTGTCCGCGCTGGCTGACGCGGGCATCCGCCTGGGCCTGTCCACTCACGGCTTCTACGAGATGCTGAAGGCGCTGCATTTCCGGCCGAGCTACATTGCATTGGGCGCCGTGTTCCCGACCACGACCAAGGTCATGCCGACCGCGCCGCAGGGTTTGCGGCGCCTCGCACGCTATGTGCGGCTGCTCGACGGCGTGGTGCCGCTCGTCGCGATCGGCGGGATCGATCTGCAGGTGCTGCCGGACGTGCTCGCGACCGGTGTCGGCTGCGCGGCCGTGGTGCGCGCGGTGACGGAAGCGCCCGACCCGGCCGCCGCCTTGTCTGCGCTGCAACACAAGTTTACGCAATAATCGTCAGGCATAGTCACGGAACGGGGCACCTCACGGCAGCTTTTGCATGATGGCCCTATAATTCGGCCTTCCCTGTAAAAGGATCGTCAGTTTGGTGCCTTCCTATCCCGAGACCTTACTCGAGCTGCGCGACGTCGACTTCGGTTACGGCGACCGGCTCGTCCTGTCGAATCTGAATCTGCGCTTTCGTCGCGGTCAGGTCGTCGCGGTCATGGGCGGCTCGGGTTGCGGCAAGACCACGGTGCTGCGGCTGATCGGCGGCCTCGTGCGCGCCCAGCGCGGCCAGGTGCTGTTCCATGGCGAGGACATCGGCGAGCAGACGCGCGAAGGCCTTTACGCGCTGCGCCGCAAGATGGGCATGCTGTTCCAGTTCGGCGCGCTGTTCACCGACATGTCGGTGTTCGAAAACGTCGCCTTCTCGCTGCGCGAGCACACCGATCTCCCCGAAGAACTGCTGCGCGACCTCGTGCTGATGAAGCTCAACGCGGTCGGCCTGCGCGGCGCGCGCGACCTGCTGCCGTCCGAGATTTCCGGCGGCATGGCGCGGCGCGTGGCGCTCGCGCGCGCAATCGCGCTCGACCCCGAACTGATGATGTACGACGAGCCGTTCGCCGGTCTCGACCCGATCTCGCTCGGCATCACCGCGAACCTGATCCGCACGCTGAACCGGGCGCTCGGCGCCACGTCGATTCTCGTCACGCACGACGTGCCGGAATCATTCGCGATCGCCGACTACGTGTACTTCCTGTCCAACGGCGGTGCGCTTGCCGAGGGCACGCCCGACGAACTGCGCGCGTCGACCGATCCGACCGTGCGGCAGTTCATCGACGGCGCGCCGGACGGCCCGTTCAGATTCCACTATCCGGCGCAGACGCCGCTCGAGGCGGACTTCGGCATGGGCGGAGGCCAGTCATGATCAGTACGATCGGGCGCTCGGTCATCACCGGGCTCGGCACCGCCGGCTACGCGACGCGCTTCTTCCTGCGGCTCGTGCTCGAATTTTTCCCGCTGCTGCGCCGCCCGCGTCTTGTCACGAAGCAGATCCACTTCGTCGGTAATTATTCGCTCGTGATCATCGCGGTGTCGGGGCTGTTCGTCGGCTTCGTGCTCGGGCTGCAGGGCTATTACACGCTGAACCGTTATGGCTCCGAGCAGGCGCTCGGGTTGCTGGTCGCGCTGTCGCTCGTGCGCGAGCTCGGGCCGGTCGTGACCGCGCTGCTGTTCGCCGGGCGCGCGGGCACGTCGCTGACCGCCGAAATCGGCCTGATGAAGGCGGGCGAGCAGCTCACCGCGATGGAAATGATGGCCGTCGATCCGGTCAAGGTCGTGATCGCGCCGCGCCTGTGGGCCGGCATCGTGTCGATGCCGATCCTCGCCGCGATCTTCAGCGCGGTCGGCGTTCTGGGCGGTTACGTGGTGGGCGTGCTGCTGATCGGCGTCGATGCCGGCGCGTTCTGGTCACAGATGCAAAGCGGCGTCGACGTGTGGCGCGATGTCGGCGCCGGGGTCGTCAAGAGTGTGGTGTTCGGCCTCGCGGTGACCTTCGTCGCGCTGTTTCAGGGCTACGAGGCGAAGCCGACGCCGGAGGGCGTGTCGCGCGCGACGACCCGCACGGTCGTGTACGCGTCGCTCGCGGTGCTCGGGCTCGATTTCCTGCTGACCGCACTAATGTTCAGCTAAGACCGCGCAGCATGCCGGCTGCCGGCGGTGCATGTGCGCCGCGCACGGCGGGAGGTGGCGGCGGCGCGGCGGATTCACTTTGGGATGACGATGAAAAAGAATGTTCTCGACTTCTGGGTCGGCCTGTTCGTGGTGCTGGGTTTCGTGGCGTTGCTGTTTCTTGCGCTGAAGGCCGGCAATATGAGCTCGTTGTCGTTCCAGGCAACCTACCCGGTCAAGCTGAAGTTCGACAACATCGGCGGGCTGAAGCCACGCGCGCCGGTGAAGAGCGCCGGCGTGACGGTCGGCCGGGTCGCGTCGATCGGCTTCGACAGCAACACCTACCAGGCGCTCGTCACGATCGATATCGACAAGCAATACCAGTTTCCGAGGGACACTTCGGCGAAGATCCTGACCTCGGGTCTGCTCGGCGAGCAGTACATCGGGCTCGAGCCGGGGGGCGACTCGGAAATGCTGAAGGCCGGCGATACCATCTCGATGACGCAATCGGCGATCGTGCTGGAAAACCTGATCGGCCAGTTCCTGTATAGCAAGGCCGCGGATTCCGGCGCGGCGAAGCCCGCCGCATCCGCCCCTGCACCGGCGCCGGGCGCGCCGGCCTCCGGCGCTGCCGGCCAGTAAGGCCAACAAGGAGAATTAGATGCAAACGACACTGCAGACCGCGCGCAGCGGCGCGCGCGTCCTACAGTTCGGCAAGGTCGCCGTGGCGACTGCGCTGCTCGCCGGTTGCACGACCGTGCAGACGCCTACCAAGGGCGACCCGTTCGAAGGGCTGAACCGTACGATCTTCACCGTCAACGACAAGATCGACCAGTACGCGCTGAAGCCGGTTGCGCAGGGCTACGTTTGGGTCACGCCGCAGCCGGTTCGCGACAGCGTGACGAACTTTTTCTCGAACATCGGCGACGTCTATATCGCGGCGAACAACCTGCTGCAGCTGCGCATCGCCGACGGCGTGTCCGACATCATGCGGATCGTGATCAACACGTTGTTCGGCGTCGGCGGCCTGTTCGACGTCGCGACGCTCGCGAAGCTCCCGAAGCACGACAACGACCTCGGTCTGACGCTCGGCCACTACGGCGTGCCGGCGGGCCCCTATCTGGTGCTGCCGCTGTTCGGGCCGAGCACGGTGCGCGATGCGATCGGCTCGCTCGGCAACTACTACGTGAACCCGATCAGCTACGTCGACCCGCCGGGCCTGAGCTGGGCGCTGTATGGCCTGAACATCGTCAACACGCGCGCGAACCTGCTCGGAGCGAGCAACCTGCTGGAAGGCGCGGCGCTCGACAAATACTCGTTCGTGCGTAACGCGTATCTGCAGCGCCGGCAGTATCTGTTGTCGGATAACCGCCGGCGTCCGCAGGAACTGCCGAGCTACGACGAGGAGGCGCCGCTGCCGAAGTACGACGAAGGCGAGACGGGCGCGGCAGGTGCGCCGGCCAAGCCGGCTCCCGCATCCGGCGCGGCCGTGGGCACGCCGCAAGGCGCGTCGGCACCGGAGGCCGCGTCGGGCGCCGAAACACCGCCTCTCGACCTGAAAGGCGGCCCGGAAACGCAAATTCCGGCCGGTCAGTTGGTGCCGCCCACGCGCTTCAACTTCCCGTCCTTCAGATTGCGTTGAACGTGCAGCCGTAACAGATCGATACGACTCTCGCAGTTTGCGCATGGATTGCCGTCGAACTCGCGTGACAAGGTCGGTTCAAACTGTTGCATTATTTTTGAGGCAAAGCTCGATATGAAAAAATTCTTCCTGATTCCGTTGTTTGCCGCGTTGTTTTCGTTCATCAGCGCGGGCGCATCGGCGCAAACCGTCGACACCAGCTCGCCCGACGCGCTGATCAAGACCGTCACCCAGCAGGTGATGGACGCGATTCGCGGCGACAAGTCGATCCAGCAGGGCGACATCAAGCGCATCACGGCGCTCGTCAACGAAAAGATCCTGCCGTACACCGATTTCCGCCGCACCACCCAGCTCGCGATGGGCCGCAACTGGCGCACCGCGACGCCCGAACAGCAGAACCAGGTGGTCGAGCAGTTCAAGATGCTGCTGATCCGCACGTACGCGGGCGCGCTCGCGCAGGTGCGCGACCAGCAGATCCAGTACAAGCCGTTCCGCATGAACCCGGACGACACCGACACGGTGGTGCGCTCGGTCGTGATGAACAACGGCCAGCCGATCGAACTCGACTACCGCCTGTACAAGACGGCGCAGGGCTGGCGCGTGTATGACATCAACGTGCTCGGCGCGTGGCTGATCCAGGCGTATCAGCAGCAGTTCAACGAGCAGATCCAGCAGAAGGGCGTGGACGGACTGATCCAGTTCCTCACGCAGCGCAATCAGCAACTCGCCGCGGGCAAGCAGTCGTGAGCGACGTGCTGAACCCGGTTGCGAACCGCTTCGACAGCGGCACGACGCTGACCCACGAGAGCGCGAAGGCCGCGCTCGCGGCGGGTCTGCAACGCATCGCGGCGGGTGCGGGCGGCGTCGATTGCGCGCCGCTCACGCAATTCGATTCGTCGGCGCTCGCCGTCCTGCTCGCGTGGGTGCGGGCCGCGGCGGCGCGCGACGGCAAGTTCGAAATCGTCAATCTGCCGGCTGGGCTCGCCAGTCTCGCGCAGGCCTACGGCGTCGATACACTTCTCTCTTCTGGCGCCTCCAGCATGGTTGCGTCAGCGCGACATTGACGCTCCTCTAGCGTCGTCCCCTCCCTTCCGGCCAGGCCGGGGGTGTCAGTTTTTGCCCTATAATCAAACGTTTTTTTGGGGCGTCGAACTGGCCCCCTAATCGGCCCCGGTTCCCGTTTCTTCCAGCATTTGCGCGTCCCCAAGCTCCATTGGGGCTACTTCAGGCGCCGCGACGCACGCGGCCCATAGTCATGTCAGCCATAGAAATTCGTAACGTCAAGAAGCGCTACAAGGACTTGCAGGCGCTCAAGGGCGTCAGCCTCACGGTCGAAGAAGGCGAGTTCTTCGGACTGCTCGGTCCGAACGGCGCGGGCAAGACGACGCTCATCAGCATACTCGCGGGTCTCGCGCGTGCCGACGAAGGCAGCATCGCGGTGCGCGGTCACGACGTCGTCGACGATTTCCGCAACGCGCGCCGCGCGCTCGGCGTGGTGCCGCAGGAACTCGTGTTCGATCCGTTCTTCACGGTGCGCGAAACCTTGCGCATCCAGTCCGGCTACTACGGGCTGCGCAACAACGACGCGTGGATCGACGAGATCATGGCCAATCTCGATCTCACCGAAAAGGCCGATGCCAACATGCGCGCGCTGTCGGGCGGCATGAAGCGCCGCGTGCTGGTCGCGCAGGCGCTCGTGCACCGCCCGCCGGTGATCGTGCTCGACGAGCCGACCGCGGGTGTCGACGTCGAGTTGCGCCAGACGCTGTGGAAGTTCATCTCGCGCCTGAATCGCGAAGGCCACACGATCGTGCTGACCACGCACTATCTGGAAGAAGCCGAATCGTTGTGCGACCGCATCGCGATGCTGCGCCGTGGCGAGGTCGTTGCGCTCGATCGCACCAGCACACTGCTGCAGCGTTTCGCCGGCATGCAACTGTTCGTTCGCTTCGCGCAGGGCGTGCTGCCCGCCGAGCTGCGTCCGCTCGAGGCGGAAGGCGGCGCCGGCAACGGCAATGGCCGCCAGCATCTGCTGCGCCTGACGAGCTACGACGACGTCGAGCGCATCCTCGCGCAATGCCGCGCGGCCGGTTGTACATTCGAAGAAATCGAGGTCCGCAAGGCCGACCTCGAAGACGTATTCGTTCAGGTGATGAACGGTCCAGAAGTGATCGAGGGGCTTGCATGAGCGGGTACAGTGGATTTAGCACGCTGTTTTACAAAGAACTGCTGCGCTTCTGGAAGGTGTCGTTCCAGACCGTGCTCGCGCCGGTCATCACCGCGCTGCTTTACCTGACCATCTTCGGCCACGCGCTGCGCGGCCACGTGCAAGTCTATCCGGGCGTCGAATACACGAGCTTCCTGATTCCGGGCCTCGTGATGATGAGCGTGCTGCAGAACGCGTTCGCGAATAGTTCTTCGTCGCTGATTCAATCGAAGATCACCGGCAACCTCGTGTTTGTGCTGCTGCCGCCGCTGTCGCACCAGGAGATGTTCGCGGCCTACGTGCTCGCGGCCGTGGCGCGCGGGCTGTGTGTCGGCTTCGGCGTGTTCATCGTGACGATCTGGTTCGTGCCGCTCGCCTTCACCGCGCCGCTCTATATCATCGTGTTCGCGATGTTCGGCTCGGCGATTCTCGGCACGCTGGGTCTGATCGCCGGCATTTGGGCCGAGAAGTTCGACCAGCTCGCCGCGTTCCAGAACTTTCTGATCATGCCGCTCACGTTCCTGTCGGGCGTGTTCTACTCGACGCATACGCTGCCGCCCGTATGGCGCGAAGTATCGCGGCTCAATCCGTTTTTCTACATGATCGACGGCTTTCGCTATGGTTTTTTCGGCGTGTCGGATATCGACCCGCTGGTGAGCCTCGCGATCGTCGCCGGTTTCTTCGTGGTGCTGGCCGCCGTGGCGATGCGCATGCTCGCTACCGGCTACAAGCTGCGCCACTGACGAGGAGCTTCTCTCATGTTGCCGACTCCCGAACAGGTCAAACAGTACATTGCAGCTGGACTCGCGTGCGAGCATCTCGAAGTCGAAGGCGACGGTCAGCATTTCTTTGCGACGATCGTCTCGCCGAACTTCGAAGGCAAGCGCCTGATCCAGCGTCACCAACTCGTGTATGCGGCGCTCGGCGACCGCATGCGCGAAGAAATCCACGCGCTCAGCATGAAGACGCTGACGCCCGCCGAATGGCAGAACGCGTAATCTGGAAATTTTGTGCGAATTACTCAGGAAGGGCGCGACACCGCTAGCGGCGCGCCGAACACAGACAAAGCAGGTCCGGACGCGAACCGGGCCGATCAGGAACCGACAGGCATGGATAAACTCATCATTGAAGGTGGCTACCCGCTCTCCGGTGAAGTTGTCGTCTCGGGTGCGAAAAACGCGGCATTGCCGATCCTGTGCGCGGGTCTGCTGAGCGCCGATCCGGTGCATCTGGAGAACGTGCCCGATCTGCAGGACGTGCGCACGATGCTCAAGCTGCTCGGCCAGATGGGCGTGCGTATCGAAGCCGGCGAAGGGCGCGTGGCGCTCGACGCGTCGAAGGTCGACAACCTCGTCGCGCCGTACGAAATGGTGAAGACGATGCGCGCGTCGATTCTCGTGCTCGGTCCGCTCGTCGCGCGCTTCGGTCATGCGCGCGTGTCGCTGCCGGGCGGCTGCGCGATCGGCGCGCGTCCGGTCGATCAGCACATCAAGGGTCTGCAGGCGATGGGCGCCGAGATCACGATCGAGCACGGCTTCATCGAAGCGCGCGCGAAGCGTCTGAAGGGCGCGCGCATCGTCACCGACATGATCACCGTGACCGGTACCGAGAACCTGCTGATGGCGGCGGTGCTCGCCGAAGGCGAGACGGTCATCGAGAACGCCGCGCGCGAACCGGAAGTGGTCGACCTCGCGCGTCTGCTCGTCGCGATGGGCGCGAAGATCGAAGGCATCGGCACCGACCGTCTGGTGATCCATGGCGTCGACAAGCTGCACGGTGCGAAGCACACGGTGATTCCGGACCGCATCGAAGCGGGCACTTTCCTGTGCGCGGTCGCAACGGCCGGCGGCGACGTCATGCTGCGCAAGATGCGTCCGCTGCTGCTCGAAGCCGTCACCGAAAAGCTGCGCGAAGCGGGCGTCACGGTCGAGGAAGGCGACGACTGGATGCGCGTGCGCATGGACAAGCGCCCGAGCGCGGTCACGTTCCGCACCTCCGAATACCCGGCGTTTCCGACCGACATGCAGGCGCAGTTCATGGCGCTCAACACGATCGCGGACGGTACGTCGCAAGTCGTGGAGACGATCTTCGAAAACCGTTTCATGCACGTCCAGGAACTGAACCGTCTCGGCGCGAGCATCACGATCGACGGCAACACCGCGCTCGTCACCGGCGTCGAAAAACTGTCCGGCGCGAAGGTGATGGCCACCGATCTGCGCGCGTCCGCGAGTCTTGTGATCGCCGCGCTGCGCGCCGAGGGCGAGACGCTGATCGACCGCATCTATCACCTCGATCGCGGCTACGACCGCATGGAAGCGAAGCTCAATGCGATCGGCGCGATGGTGCGCCGGGTTTCCGGGAGCGGGGCATGAGTTCGATGCCGCAGACGTCGTCGTCGCCGGCGGTCAGCGCGCCGCTCACGCTCGCGTTGTCGAAAGGGCGTATCTTCGAGGAAACGCTGCCGCTGCTCGCGGCGGCCGGCATCGAGGTAGCGGAAGATCCGGAGAGCTCGCGCAAGCTGATTCTGCCGACCACCGACCCGAACCTGCGCGTGATCGTCGTGCGCGCGACCGACGTGCCGACCTATGTCGAGTACGGCGCGGCCGACTTCGGCGTGGCCGGCAAGGACGTGCTGCTCGAGCATGGCGGCAGCGGCCTGTATCAGCCGGTGGATCTGGACATTGCGCGTTGCCGCATGTCGGTCGCGGTCGCGGCCGGTTTCGATTATGCGAACGCGGTGCGCCAGGGCGCGCGTCTGCGGGTCGCTACCAAGTATGTTGAAACCGCTCGTGAGCATTTTGCCGCCAAGGGCGTTCACGTCGATCTGATCAAGCTGTACGGTTCGATGGAACTCGCTCCGCTGGTTGGACTCGCCGACGCGATCGTCGACCTGGTCAGCTCGGGCAATACGCTGCGCGCGAACAATCTGGTCGAGGTGGAGGAGATCATGCAGATTTCGTCGCGTCTCGTCGTGAACCAGGCAGCGCTGAAGCTCAAACGCGCCGCGTTGCGGCCGATTCTCGACGCGTTTGCCAATGCTTCGTCGAAAACCGCCGCCCCGGCGCCCTGACTGACGATGGCAATGTGACGTTGCACTGATAGCGCGCCTTACCGAAACGGATACCTGTATGTCTACCAAGATTCGCAAACTCGATTCCACCGCTCGCGACTTCCACAAGTCGCTGCATGCGGTGCTCGCGTTCGAGGCGAGCGAAGACGAAGCCATCGAGCGCGCGGTCGCGCAGATTCTGAACGACGTGAAGGCGCGCGGCGACGAGGCGGTGCTCGAGTACACGAATCGCTTCGATCGCGTCGATGCGAAAAGCGTGGCCGAGCTCGAACTGCCGATGGCCGAACTCGAGGCGGCGCTCGAAAGTCTCGAGCCGAAGCGGCGCGCGTCGCTCGAAGCGGCGGCGGCACGCGTGCGCGGCTATCACGAGAAGCAGAAGATCGAGTGCGGCAGCCATAGCTGGCAGTACACCGAAGCGGACGGCACCGTGCTCGGCCAGAAGGTCACGCCGCTCGATCGCGCGGGGATCTACGTGCCGGGTGGCAAGGCCGCGTATCCGTCGTCGGTGCTGATGAACGCGATACCGGCGCGGGTGGCCGGCGTGCGCGAAATCGTGATGGTCGTGCCGACGCCGGAAGGCGTGAAGAATCCGCTCGTGCTCGCGGCGGCTCTGCTGGGTGGCGTCGATCGCGTGTTCACGATCGGCGGCGCGCAGGCGGTAGCTGCGCTCGCGTACGGCACGCCGACCGTGCCCGCGGTCGACAAGATCTGCGGCCCCGGCAACGCGTACGTCGCGTCGGCGAAGCGTCGCGTGTTCGGCACGGTCGGCATCGACATGATCGCCGGGCCGTCGGAAATCCTCGTGTTGTGCGACGGCACGACCGACCCGCGCTGGGTCGCGATGGACCTGTTTTCGCAAGCCGAACACGACGAGCTCGCGCAATCGATCCTGCTGTGCCCCGACGACGCGTTCATCGCGCGCGTGCAGGAAGCGATCGACGAACTGCTGCCCACCCTGCCGCGCCGCGAAGTGATCCGCACGTCGCTCGAAAACCGCGGCGCGCTGATCAAGGTGCGCGACATGGCCGAGGCCTGCGCGATCGCCAACGACATCGCGCCGGAGCACCTTGAAATTTCGGCGCTGGAGCCGCATCAGTGGGCGCAACAGATCCGTCACGCAGGCGCGATCTTCCTTGGCCGTTACACGAGCGAGAGCCTCGGCGACTACTGCGCGGGCCCGAATCATGTGCTGCCGACGTCGCGTACCGCACGGTTTTCGTCGCCGCTCGGCGTCTATGATTTCTTCAAGCGTTCGAGCCTGATCGAGGTCAGCGCGGAAGGTGCGCAGACGCTCGGCGAGATTGCCGCGGAACTGGCATACGGCGAAGGTCTGCAAGCGCACGCACGCAGCGCCGAATACCGGATGCGGCAGAACAACAACGAACGCGGCTGAGGCGGAGCGCTGAGCGCGCTGGCGCGCGGCGGAACTCAAGCAGGCGTAAGCGGGAGCAGGCGAAGCGGCGAGGGCGGCAACCGCCGCCGCATCGACCGGCTTCCATGTTTTCCGGCTTCCACCCGCTCGAGCGACGGCTCGAGCCCACCCGCCCCGTTCAATAACGACGACAGAGACCAACCCGAGCGCCCCATGCCGACGACGCCGACCCGGCGTCTTTCGCAGGGCCCGGCCCCCGAACCTATGACGACACCTCAAGACATCATCCGCAGCGACGTGCTCGCAATGACGAGCTATCCGGTTCCCGACGCCACCGGCTTCATCAAGCTCGACGCAATGGAAAACCCGTTTCCGCTGCCGCCGGAACTTGCCGCGCATCTCGGCGAGCGTCTGGCCGGCGTCGCGTTGAACCGTTATCCGGCGCCGCGCCCCGAGCAGTTGATCGAGCGCATTCGTCACGTGATGGGCGTGCCGGCGGGGTGCGACGTGCTGCTCGGCAATGGCTCGGATGAAATCATCAGCATCATGTCGGTCGCGTGCGCGAAGCCGGGCGCGAAGGTGCTCGCGCCGGTGCCGGGCTTCGTCATGTATCAGATGTCGGCGAAGCTGGCGAATCTCGAATTCGTCGGCGTGCCGCTCAAAGCCGACTTCACGCTCGATACCGACGCGATGCTCGCGGCGATCGCCGAGCATGAACCGGCGATCATCTATCTCGCGTATCCGAACAACCCGACCGGCACGCTGTTCGATGACGCCGAAATCGAGCGCATCGTCGCCGCGGCGGGCAGGAGCCTCGTCGTGATCGACGAGGCGTATCAGCCGTTCGCGCAGAAGAGCTGGCTGCCGCGCGCCGACCAGTTCGACAACGTCGTCGTGATGCGCACGGTGTCGAAGCTGGGCCTCGCCGGCATTCGCCTCGGTTACCTGGTCGGCAAGCCCGCGTGGCTGACCGAGTTCGACAAGGTCCGCCCGCCGTACAACACCAACGTGCTGACGCAGGCCGCCGCTGATTTCCTGCTCGACCACATCGGCGTGCTCGATGCGCAGGCCGCGCAATTGCGCGACGAACGCGAGAAACTCGCGCAGGCGGTGGCCGCGCTGCCGGGCGCCGAAGTGTTCACTAGCGCGGGCAACTTCCTGCTCGTGCGGGTGCCCGATGCGTCGGTATTGTTCGAAACCCTGCTAACGGCGCGGATTCTGATCAAAAACGTGAGTAAAATGCATCCATTGCTGGCCAATTGCGTGCGTTTGACCGTCGGTTCGCCGAACGAGAACGCCCAGTTGGTCGCCGGCCTGAAACTCGTGTTGCGGTAACCCGCCGCATCGAGCGGCGGCACTGAGCCGCTGCGTTGAACGGCTGCACTGAGCAGGCCGCCAGTTTGTCCATCCCACATTACTAGCGCTTTTAAGCCAGATTCGAGGAATTGCCATGCGCCTTGCGGAAGTCGTTCGCCACACCAGCGAAACGCAGATCCGTGTGAAGATCAACCTGGACGGCACCGGCCAGCAGAAGCTGGCCACCGGTGTGCCATTCCTGGACCACATGCTCGACCAGATCGCCCGCCACGGGTTGTTCGACCTCGAGATCGAAGCGCATGGCGACCTGCATATCGACGATCATCACACGGTCGAAGACACCGGCATCACGCTCGGCCAGGCCGTCGCGAAGGCGATCGGCGATCGCAAGGGCATCCGCCGCTACGGCCATTCCTACGTGCCGCTCGACGAAGCGCTGTCGCGCGTCGTGATCGATTTTTCCGGCCGTCCGGGCCTCGAATTTCACGTGCCGTTCACGCGCGCGCGCATCGGCACGTTCGACGTCGACCTGTCGATCGAATTCTTCCGCGGCTTCGTGAACCATGCCGGCGTGACGCTGCACATCGACAACCTGCGTGGCATCAACGCGCATCATCAGCTCGAAACGGTGTTCAAGGCATTCGGGCGTGCGCTGCGCATGGCCGTCGAACTCGACGAGCGCGCGGCCGGACAGATTCCATCGACCAAGGGCAGCCTCTAACGTAACGGCCGTAGCAGGCTTTAACACGGGTTTCACCGCCTCCAACGTCTTCAGGCCACTCACCTTCAAGCGATTCATCGGGCAGGACCGCATTTGCCGGCACGTCGTTTGACGCCGCGCGGCGGCATCGATGGATCGAGGGCAGAGCGGCCAAACTTGAAATGAAAACTTCGATAGCGATTGTGGATTACGGAATGGGCAACCTGCGCTCGGTTGCCCAGGCACTGCGTAAAGCGGCGCCGGAAGCGGACGTGGCGATCGTCGATCGTCCGGAAGCGATCCGCTCGGCCGACCGCGTGGTGCTGCCGGGCCAGGGTGCGATGCCCGACTGCATGCGCAGTCTCGGCGCGTCCGGTTTGCAGGAAGCGGTCGTCGAGGCGTCGCGCAGCAAGCCGCTGATGGGCGTGTGCGTCGGCGAGCAGATGCTGTTCGACTGGAGCGCCGAGGGCGACACGCCGGGTCTGGGTCTGTTGCCCGGCAAGACGGTGCGCTTCGAGCTCGAAGGCCAGGTGCAGGACGACGGCTCGCGCTTCAAGGTCCCGCAGATGGGCTGGAACCGCGTGCGTCAGGCGCAGCCGCATCCGCTGTGGGACGGTGTCGCCGACAACGCGTTCTTCTACTTCGTGCACAGCTACTACGTGGTCCCGGACAACCCGGCGCATACGTCGGGCGAAACGGTCTACGGCGTGCCCTTTACCTCGGCGGTAGCGCGGGATAACATCTTTGCCACCCAATTCCACCCTGAAAAGAGCGCCGAGGCGGGTTTGCGCGTGTATCGCAACTTCGTGCACTGGAACCCGTGAAAGCCTTTTTTCATCCCGTTGCCGCGCGCGCGTCGCGCGGTGCCGCGGTCCCGCATCCGACCGGCGCCCCACTGGAGCGCCGAACGAGTTGTACTAAACTAGCGAGACGGTATTGCGGCGGGCTGACTCGCCAGCCGCTGCCGCCGACCTTCAATCCACTCCCAGATAACACCCGATTGCTATGCTGCTGATTCCCGCCATCGACCTGAAAGACGGTCAGTGTGTACGCCTCAAACAGGGCGATATGGACCAGGCGACGATTTTCTCCGAGGAACCGGCGGCAATGGCCCGACATTGGGTCGACCGCGGCGCGCGTCGTCTGCATCTCGTCGATCTGAATGGCGCGTTCGCCGGCAAGCCGAAGAACGGCGATGCAATCCGGGCGATCATCGATGAAGTGGGCGGCGCGATTCCGGTTCAGCTGGGCGGTGGCATCCGCGACCTGAACACGATCGAGCGCTATCTGGACGACGGTTTGTCGTACGTGATCATCGGCACGGCCGCGGTGAAGAACCCCGGCTTTCTGCAGGACGCGTGCACCGCGTTCGGCGGTCACATCATCGTCGGCCTCGACGCGAAAGACGGCAAGGTCGCCACCGACGGCTGGAGCAAGCTGACCGGTCACGAAGTGGCCGACCTCGCGCGCAAGTTCGAGGACTACGGCTGCGAGTCGATCGTCTACACCGACATCGGCCGTGACGGCATGCTGCAAGGCATCAACATCGAAGCGACGGTGCGCCTTGCGCGCGCGGTCAAGATTCCGGTGATCGCGAGCGGCGGTCTGTCGAACCTCGCGGACATCGAATCTCTGTGCGAAGTCGAAGGCGAGGGCATCGAGGGCGTAATCTGCGGCCGCGCGATCTATTCGGGCGACCTCGACTTCGCGGCCGCGCAGACGCTCGCGGACAAGCTGCGCGAAGCGGACGACGCTTAAGCACGGCGTCGGCTGCGCGTGCTGGGCAGGTTGTGCGGGCCGCCGGCGTTGCGCTCGTGTCGACTTGCGGCGCTCGTTCGAACGATGGCTTGCCTGTAACGCGCGTCGCACGATCAAGCGCCCGGAACCTCGCCAGCTTCCGGCCGGCACCTCACTCGCGGCGCGACGCAACCGCTCGCGCCGGCACCGTGCCGCTTGCCCGCAAGCGAGCGGCCTCATCAGCGGTATTGGCAGAATTGCACGATCATGGCTCTAGCTAAACGCATCATCCCCTGTCTCGACGTCACCGCGGGCCGCGTGGTCAAGGGCGTCAACTTCGTCGAACTGCGCGACGCGGGCGACCCGGTCGAAATCGCGCGCCGTTACGACGAGCAGGGCGCCGACGAACTGACGTTCCTCGACATCACCGCGACCTCGGATCAGCGCGACCTGATTCTGCCGATCATCGAGGCGGTCGCTTCGCAGGTGTTCATTCCGCTGACGGTCGGCGGCGGCGTGCGCGCGGTCGAAGACGTGCGGCGCCTGCTGAACGCGGGCGCCGACAAGATCAGCATGAATTCGTCGGCGGTAGCGAATCCGCAACTCGTGAAGGACGCGACCGACAAATACGGCTCGCAGTGCATCGTCGTCGCGATCGACGCGAAGCGCGTATCGGCCGACGGCGAAACGCCGCGCTGGGAAGTGTTCACGCACGGCGGCCGCAAGGCCACCGGTCTCGATGCGGTCGATTGGGCGCGCAAGATGGCCGAGTTGGGCGCGGGCGAAATCCTGCTGACCAGCATGGATCGCGACGGCACCAGGAGCGGCTTCGACCTCGCGCTGACTCGCGCGGTGTCGGACGCGGTGCCGGTGCCGGTGATCGCCTCGGGCGGCGTCGGCAATCTGCAGCATCTCGCCGACGGCATCAAGAGCGGTCACGCGGACGCGGTGCTCGCCGCGAGCATCTTCCACTATGGCGAACACACGGTCGGCGAGGCCAAGCGCTTCATGGCCGATCAGGGCATTTCGGTGAGGTTGTGACGTGACGAATCCTTCGGCAGTGAACTGGCTCGACAAGGTCAAGTGGGATGCGAACGGCCTCGTGCCGGTGATTGCGCAGGAAGCGTCGACGAACGACGTGCTGATGTTCGCGTGGATGAACCGCGAGGCCCTCGCGAAGACCGTCGAGACCGGCCGCGCGGTGTATTTCTCGCGCTCGCGCCAGCGTCTGTGGTTCAAGGGTGAGGAGTCGGGCCACGTGCAGCATGTGCATGAAGTGCGACTCGATTGCGACGAAGACGTCGTGCTGCTGAAAGTCGAGCAGGTATCGGGCATCGCGTGCCATACCGGCCGCCACTCGTGCTTTTTCCAGAAATTCGAAGGCTCGGTGGACGATGGCGACTGGCAGGCCGTCGATCCCGTGCTGAAAGACCCCGAACACATCTACAAATGACGCAATCCACGCAAAACCCGTCGCCCGCCACGGCTTCCACGCTCGACACGCTGCTGCGCCTCGCGGCGGTGATCGACAGCCGCAAGGGCGGCGATCCGGACATCTCGTATGTATCGCGCCTGTTCCACAAGGGCGACGACGCGGTGCTGAAAAAGATCGGCGAAGAAGCCACCGAAGTCGTGCTGGCCGCGAAGGACGTGCGCCAGGGCGGCGCACCGAAGGCGCTGGTCGGCGAGGTTGCGGACCTGTGGTTCCACTGCCTCGTGATGCTGTCGCATTTCGATCTGAGCCCGGCCGACGTGATCGCCGAACTCGAGCGTCGCGAAGGCCTGTCGGGCATCGAGGAAAAGGCGCTGCGCAAGAGCCGCGAGCGCGAGGAAAACGGCGACTGAGCAGCCGGAGCGGAAATCTGGCGTTTCCGCTTGAAGTCGCGCGCGCCGGCGCCAATATAGCGGTAACCGCACCTCCGGGAGGACGCAAGCATGGAACAGCCGCAAGGAAGCTATCCGCCGCCGGTCTACCGCCACGCGATGGAGCCTGAGCGCGAGCGCAGCCTGCGCACGCTCACGCACGTGCTGTACGCGCTGTATGCGGTCCACTGGCTGACCGGCGGGCTCACCATTCTGGTCGCGATCATCATCAACTACGTCAAACGGTCGGATGTGGCCGGCACGCCGTACGAAGCGCACTTCGAATGGCAGATCCGCACGTTCTGGCTGGGCCTCGTCGGTTACGCGATCGGCGCGTTGCTGCTGCTCGTCGTGATCGGCATTCCGGTGCTGTGGGCAGTCAGCATATGGATGTTGTACCGTATTATCAAAGGCTGGCTGTATCTGTACGATAACAAGTCGTTCGCGAATCCGGCCAGTTGGGTCTGAACGCTAGCCGGTCCGTATGGGCGGGCCGGCTTTCGGATCGAACCTCGGCGCGGGCGGCTTCGCTCGCCCAAGTCATACCGCGTCAGGAATACGATGAGTCACGATCCGAACTGCCTTTTCTGCAAGATTGCCGCTGGCGAAATCCCGTCGACCAGGGTCCACGAAGACGACGAGTTCGTCGCCTTCCGCGACATCCGTCCGGCGGCCGAAACGCATGTGCTGGTGATTCCTCGCAAGCACATTGCAACGCTGTCGAACTGCACGGAAAGCGACGCGCCTCTGCTTGGTAGAATGCTTGTCCTGGCCGCGCGACTGGCCGAACAATTGGGGGTCGCCTATAACGGCGGCGAAACGGGCTTTCGCACGGTAATCAATACCGGTCCGGGCGGTGGTCAGGAGGTGTATCACCTGCACGCGCACATTCTCGCGGGACCGCGTCCCTGGCAACGCATGGGCTGAGCGCCGGTTCGCGCGTCAGGCGCGCTGCGTGGCAAGTGCGCACCGCCGCGAGTTTTGGTCGAGGACAATAGCGCCGTCGTTGTTTTTACCGCTGTGTAATAACGTCGACGCGATCGTGTGGCCACAATGACAGGCGAAGATGGCCGCATTGCGAGCGAGGCGGTGCAGCCTGAGGTAACGTAGAGATATATCGAGACGAAGCGCACGCGCTTCAGGTTATGCAAATTGGCCGCATCAAGATGCGGCGCCGGGGTTAAGGAGAGTAGTCATGGGTTCGTTGAGTATTTGGCATTGGTTGATCGTTCTGTTGATCGTCGCGCTCGTGTTCGGCACGAAGAAGCTACGCAACATCGGCAGCGATCTGGGCGGCGCCGTGAAGGGCTTCAAGGAAGGCGTGAAGGAAGCCGATTCGTCGTCGGCCGACGCGCAACAGCAGCAGCGCGAGCTGCCGCGCAACGGCGCGGTGGACGTCGAAGCGAAGGAAAAGACGCAGCAATCGAGCGATTACCGCTAAGCCGCGGCCTTCGCGCCGTTCCCGCGTTTCTGACGGACATTCCATTTCATGCTGGACCTCGGTCTAACCAAGATGGCGCTGATCGGCGTTGTCGCGCTGGTCGTCCTCGGGCCTGAGCGCCTGCCGCGTGTCGCTCGCACGGCCGGCGCGCTGTTCGGCCGCGCACAGCGGTACATCAACGACGTTAAGGCCGAAGTCACACGCGAAATCGAGCTCGACGAATTGCGGCGCATGAAGACCGAGTTCGAGAAGGCTGCGAGCAATGTCCAAACGGCGGTTCAGGACAATGTGCGCAAGCACGAGAATGAACTGAACGAGGCATGGAATAGCGGTACGTCGGTATCGCCGAGCATCGCCGGCGGCGCGCTCGAAGACGCCGGCAGCGGGGCCAGCGGCAGCGCGGGTGCCACCTCGTGGCCCGTCAGTACGCCGGCCGCCGCGCCCAAACGCAAGACCTGGCGCGTCCAGCAGAGCGCCACGCCCACCTGGTACAAGCGAGCGAGCCTGCGGCGCACGCGCGTGCAGTCGGGCGCCGCGCGCGTTGCGCGGCACACACCTGCCAACCTGCGTCGTCCGACGCGGTTTTTCTGATGTTCAGATCGACAATCCCCAACCGAGGGCCGGTGTGAGCGACCCCCAGCAATCCCAGAACGAAGGCACTGAAGAGACCTTCATTTCCCACCTCGTCGAACTGCGTGACCGCATCATCCGTGCGGGGCTCGCCGTCGTCGTCGTGTTCGTCGGGCTCGTTTACTGGGCGCCGGACATCTTCAAACTGCTCGCCCGTCCGCTGATGATGAATCTGCCGAAGGACGGCAAGATGATCGTCACCGACGTCACCGGCTCGTTCTTCGTGCCGATGAAGGTGACGATGCTGGTCGCCTTCGTGATCGCGCTGCCGGTCGTGCTGTACCAGATCTGGGCGTTCGTCGCGCCTGGGCTCTATCAGCACGAGAAGAAGCTCGTCGCGCCGCTCGTCGCGAGCAGCTACACGCTGTTCCTGTGCGGCATGGCGTTCGCGTACTTCGTCGTGTTTCCGACCATCTTCCGCGTGATGGCGCACTACAATGCGCCGCTTGGCGCGGAGATGACAACCGATATCAACAATTACCTGAGCTTCGTGCTGACGATGTTCATCGCGTTCGGCGTCACGTTCGAGGTACCGATCGTCGTCGTGCTGCTGGTGCGGATGAACGTGGTGACGCTGAAGAAGCTGAAGGAGATCCGGCCGTATGTGATCGTCGGCGCGTTCGTGGTGTCGGCCGTCGTAACGCCGCCGGACGTGTTTTCGCAGCTGATCCTCGCGGTTCCGCTGATTCTGCTGTACGAAGCTGGCATCGTCGCGGCGCGGTTGATCGTCGGCAAGCAGCCGGTGGTCGTGGAGGATGCGAGTCCGCCGCCGTCCAGTTGAGGTGTCGCGAGTCAGTGCCGGGTGTCAAATGAAAAAGGGCAGTTCATTGCGGACTGCCCTTTTTTATTGCGTGGAATCGCGGCATTAGCTTCAACCGCCTTCGTCATCCGGCTGATCGCCGCCGTTGTCGTCTTCCGTCTGTTTCGGCGGCGGCGGGCGTTTGCCGATCTTCACGTCGAGATCGATCTGATGACCTTTGCGCACCAGATGCACTTTCGCCGCCGTACCGGGCTTGATCTGCGCGATCACGTTCAACAGACGCGTGGTATCGGTGATCACCTGGCCGTTTACGCTCGTCAGGATGTCGCCGGGCTTGATGCCTGCGCGGTCGGCCGGGCCGCTTTTCAGCACGCCCGCGACAATCGCGCCCGACTTCTGATCGAGCCCGAACGACTCCGCGATTTCCGGCGTGACGTCCTGCGGTTCGACGCCGATCCAGCCGCGCGTGACCGTGCCGGTCGTAATGATGCTCTCGAGCACGCTGCGCGCGGTCGACACCGGAATCGCGAAGCCGATGCCGAGCGAGCCGCCCGAGCGCGAGTAGATGGCGGTGTTGATGCCGAGCAGGTTGCCGTTCACGTCGACGAGCGCACCGCCCGAGTTGCCGGGGTTGATCGGGGCGTCGGTCTGGATGAAGTTTTCGAACGTATTGATGCCGAGATGGTTGCGGCCGAGCGCGCTGACGATGCCCATCGTTACGGTCTGCCCGACGCCGAACGGATTGCCGATCGCGAGCACGACGTCGCCAACGCGGGTCTGGTCCATCCGGCCGAGCGTAATGGTGGGCAGATTGGTCATATTGACCTTGAGCACGGCCAGATCGGTTTCGGGGTCGATGCCGATGACCTTCGCGCTGGCGGTGCGGCCATCGGCGAGCGCGATTTCGATCTGATCGGCGCCGTCGACGACGTGCTGGTTCGTTAGAATGTAACCTTCCGAACTCACTATCACACCTGAGCCGAGATTCGAGGCAGGCTGCTCCTGCTGCTTGCGATTGTTCCTGTCGCCGAAGAAGTAGCGGAACAGCGGGTCTTTGGCGCGCGGGTCGGGAGGCAGCGAGCCATCCTTGCTGGAGAACACGTTGACGACCGCGGGCATGGCCTTTTGCGCCGCTTCGGCATAGGACGTTTCGGCATGGCCAGTGCCGATGCCCGGCGCCACTTCCCGTAGCGCGACGATCGGTTCGGCGAGTTGTCTGCCGAATTGTCCTTGACGCTGCAGCCACTGCGGTTTGAGGGTCGCAATGATGAACATCAGCGCCAACAGCACCGTCACCGCTTGGGCAAATAATAGCCAGAAGCGTCTAAGCATCTGAAGACTAGAGGTCTATATGGATCGGATTGAACTTGAATTGTACTTGAACAATCTCCTTGAAACCGCGCGCTTCAAGGACTATTGCCCGAACGGATTGCAGGTCGAAGGACGCCGCCGGATCAACAAACTCGCGACCGGCGTGACCGCGTCGGTGGCCTTCCTGGAGGCCGCGCTCGACTGGGGCGCGGACGCCGTGCTGGTCCATCACGGCTACTTCTGGCGCAACGAGGCACCGCAGATCACCGGCCGCAAACATGCTCGTTTGAAGCTGCTGCTCGCCAACGACCTGAACCTGTTCGCCTACCATCTGCCGCTCGACGATCATCCCGAGTTCGGCAACAACGCGCAGATCGGCGAGAAGATGGGCTGGATCAGCGACGCGCGTTTCGGCGACAACGATCTCGGCTGGCTCGCCACGCTGCCGATGCCGATCACGCTGTCGCACCTCACCGCGGAGATCGCGCAGACACTGGGCCGCACGCCGCTCGTGTTCGGCGATCCGGATATGGAGCTGCGCCGCGTCGGCTGGTGCACGGGCGCCGCGCAAGGCATGTTCGACGCGGCGATCAACGCGGGTGTCGACGTCTACGTGACCGGCGAGGTATCGGAGTCGGTGATGCATACGGCAGCGGAAAGCGGCGTCGCGTTTCTGGCAGCTGGCCACCACGCGACCGAGCGCTTCGGCGTGCAGGCGGTGGGCAAGCATCTGTCCGAATCGTTCGATATCGAACATCTGTTTATCGATATCCCCAATCCCGTTTGAATTGCGAATTGTATTAACGAAGAACAAGGCAGGAATACCGCAGAAGGCACTTAAAAGGAGGTGCGAAAAAGTTTGCGATCGGTACGGACAAACCCTGAGTTATCAAGGGCTTCGCACGGTTTTTGGCAATCGGCCCTTGTAAATGGCGACTCCATTCGAGCAAACTAGCGGCGGTAGAAGCGACGTGAAGGAAAAATCCAACTCAGAAGTGGGGCGTGTGATGCGAGACAAAGAAGAGGAACGCGTCGATGGCAGCCGCCGTAACTGGCTGGTAGCGACGACCGTAGCAGGCGGCATAGGAGGTGTTGCCGTTGTCGTACCCTTTGTTAGTTCCTTTGCACCATCCGAAAAGGCCAAGGCCGCAGGTGCCCCGGTCGAAGTCGATCTCAGTGGTCTGAAGCCCGGCGACATGATGACGGTCGCCTGGCGTGGCAAGCCGGTGTGGATCATCAACCGCACGGACCGCATGCTCGCCGATGTTCAAAAAGCCGACAGCCAGGTAGCGGACCCCCACTCGCTGAATCCGTTTTCGATGCCGCTGCCGGACTACTGCAACAACGAATTCCGTTCACGCGCCGAGAACAAGCATCTGCTGGTTGCCGTCGCCGTTTGCACGCATCTGGGCTGCACGCCGACGCCGCGCTTCCAGGAAGGCCCGCAGCCGAATCTCCCCGACGACTGGCCCGGCGGCTTCCTGTGCCCGTGCCACGGCTCGACCTACGACATGGCCGGCCGCGTCTTCAAGAACAAACCCGCTCCGCAGAACCTCGACATCCCGCGCTTCATGTTCACGTCGGCGACGGCCCTTGTGATCGGGAAGGACGAAAAAGGAGAAGCGTAATGGCGAGCGAACACGAAGTAGAGACGACCGGGCTGGCTGGTTGGATCGACCAGCGCTTCCCGATGACTGCCACGTGGAAGAAGCACGTTTCCGAGTACTACGCGCCGAAGAACTTCAACTTCTGGTACTTCTTCGGTTCGCTTGCGTTGCTGGTGCTGGTCAACCAGATCGTCACCGGCATTTTCCTGACGATGAACTACAAGCCCGACGCGACGCTCGCGTTCTCGTCGGTCGAGTACATCATGCGCGAGGTGCCGTGGGGCTGGCTGATCCGCTACATGCACTCGACGGGTGCGTCGATGTTTTTCGTCGTCGTGTATCTGCACATGTTCCGCGGGCTCCTGTACGGCTCGTACCGCAAGCCGCGCGAACTCGTGTGGATTTTCGGCTGCCTGATTTTCCTGAGCCTGATGGCCGAGGCGTTCTTCGGCTACCTGCTGCCGTGGGGCCAGATGTCGTTCTGGGGCGCGCAGGTGATCGTGAACCTGTTCTCGGCGATTCCGTTCATCGGTCCGGATCTGTCGCTGTGGATTCGCGGCGACTACGTGGTCTCCGACGTCACGCTGAACCGCTTCTTCGCGTTTCACGTGATCGCGATTCCGCTGGTGCTGATCGGCCTCGTGATCGCGCACCTCGTCGCGCTGCACGAAGTCGGCTCGAACAACCCGGACGGCATTGAGATCAAGGCCAAGAAGGGCCCGGATGGCGTGCCGCTCGACGGCATTCCGTTCCACCCGTACTACTCGGTGCACGACTTCATGGGCGTAACGATCTTCCTGCTGATCTTCGCGGCGATCATCTTCTTCGCGCCGGAAATGGGTGGGTATTTCCTTGAAGCCAACAACTTCATCCCCGCGAATCCGCTGCAGACGCCGCCGGAAATTGCGCCTGTGTGGTACTTCACCGCCTTTTATGCGATGCTGCGCGCCACTACCGATCCATTCAAGATCGTGCTGATGATCGTCATCGCGCTACTCGGGTTGCTGGCGCTCGTGCGCGCGCGCGGCAAGTGGAAGCTCGGTCTGCCGGTGCTTGCGGTGCTGGTGATCGTCGCGATGGTGTTCACCGAATCGAAGTTCTGGGGCGTCGTGGTGATGGGCAGCGCGGTGATTTCGCTGTTCTTCCTGCCGTGGCTCGACCGGTCGCCGGTCAGGTCTATTCGCTACCGGCCGTTCTTCCACAAGGTTTTCTTCGGGATCTTCGTGATTGCGTTCCTGACGCTCGGCTTCCTCGGCACGCGGCCGCCATCGCCGGCCGCGACGCTGATCGCCCAGATCTGTGCGCTGATCTACTTCGCGTTTTTCCTCGGCATGCCCTTCTGGACCCGGCTTGGCAAGTTCAAGCAGCCGCCCGAGCGGGTGCGGTTCAAGCCTCACTAATCGCGAGCCAGGAGAACATGAAGATGAAAAAACTGCTTTCGATGTGCGCGCTGGTCGGCGCGACCATGCTTGTGCTGCTGGCCGCTCCGGTTCACGCGGACGAGAATTTCCCGCTCGATCGCGCGCCGGACAACACGAACAATTTCGCTTCTTTGCAGCGCGGCGCGCAATTGTTTGTAAACTACTGCCTGAATTGCCACAGCGCGAACCTGATGCGCTACAACCGCCTGACCGATCTCGGCATCACGCCGAACGAAATCCAGGCGAACCTGCTGTTCACCACCGACAAGGTGGGCAACACGATGACCGTGGCGATGCGCCCGGAGGACGCGAAAGCGTGGTTTGGGGCGACGCCGCCGGATCTGTCGGTGGAGGCGCGGGCGCGCGGCACGGACTGGCTTTACACGTATCTGCGGAGTTTTTACCGCGACGATACGCGGCCGACCGGCTGGAACAATCTGGTGTACCAAAACGTGAGCATGCCTCACGTCCTGTGGCAGCTTCAGGGGCAGCGTGCGGCGAAATTCGGCGACGAAACCGACGAAAAAACCGGCGAAAAAGTACACAAATTCCTCGGCTTCCAGCAACTGACTCCGGGGACGATGTCGCCGGTAGATTATGATTCTGCTGTGGCCGACCTCGTGTCGTACCTGTCATGGATGTCCGAACCGACGCAGCAAACCCGCAAGCAACTTGGCGTGTGGGTGCTGTTGTTCCTCGGTATCCTGAGCTTTTTCGCCTGGCGACTGAACGCCGCGTACTGGAAACATATCAAATAATCACGCCGCTACATGGCGTGGGGCCGGCGCCAGGAAAAACCTGCTGAACGGTTTTTCCGCGCGCTGGCCCTTCAGCTTTTTGAGGAAACGTAAACATGATGGTTCTGTATTCCGGCACTACTTGCCCGTTCTCCCAGCGTTGCCGGCTGGTGTTGTTCGAAAAGGGCATGGACTTCGAGATCCGCGACGTCGACCTGTTCAACAAGCCGGAAGACATCGCCGTGATGAATCCGTATGGTCAGGTGCCGATTCTCGTCGAACGGGACCTGATTCTGTACGAATCGAACATCATCAACGAGTACATCGACGAGCGCTTCCCGCACCCGCAGCTGATGCCGGCCGATCCGGTCCAGCGCGCGCGTGCCCGCCTGTTCCTGCTCAACTTCGAGAAAGAGCTGTTCGTCCACGTCGGCACGCTCGAAAACGAGAAGGGCAAGGCGGCGGAGAAGAATCACGAGAAGGCGCGCCTCGCGATCCGCGATCGCCTGACGCAGCTCGCGCCGATCTTCCTGAAGAACAAGTACATGCTCGGCGAAGAGTTCTCGATGCTCGACGTCGCGATCGCACCGCTGCTTTGGCGCCTTGACCACTACGGTATCGAGCTGTCGAAGAACGCCGCGCCGCTGATGAAGTACGCCGAGCGCATTTTCAGCCGCCCGGCTTATATCGAAGCGCTGACGCCGTCGGAAAAGGTGATGCGTCGTTGAGTTTGGCTTTGGAGCGCGGACGTCGCATCGCTTCGATGCGCGCCCGCGCCCGCAAGAGGACTGTTGATGCAAGAGATTTCCACGAAACCTTATCTGTTGCGCGCGCTCTACGAGTGGTGCACGGATAACGGCTACACACCGCATATCGCGGTCCGCGTCGACAATCAGACGCGCGTGCCACGTCAGTTCGTGCGCGACAACGAGATCGTGTTGAACATCAGCTTCGAGGCGACCAGCCAGCTGCAGATGGGCAACGAGTGGATCGAGTTCAACGCGCGCTTCTCCGGCAAGTCCCACAAGATCGAAGTGCCGGTCGCCAATATTCTTGCGATCTACGCGCGCGAGAACGGCCAGGGTATGGCGTTCCCGGTCGAATCGGCGGGCGGCGAGGCTCAGGATTCGGGCGCGGATGCCGCGGACGAAGCTGACACGCCGGCGGCTCCGCGCGCCGTCGAAACCGCCCCCGCCGACCCTGCCGAGGCCGCCGACGCCGACGACAAACCGCAGCCCGACGACGATGGCTCGAAAGGCGGCGGAAGGGCTCGCCTTAAGATCGTGAAATGAAGTAGAATCACGGCCTCATGCCGGCTTAGCTCATCAGGTAGAGCGCTTGACTTGTAATCATGAGGTGGCGGGTTCGAGTCCTGCAGCCGGCACCAGATTGCTTTATCAGCAGTAACTGGAAATGCTAGAAAACCCCGTCGAAGCACACGCTTTGGCGGGGTTTTTCTTTTTCGGTGGAAATTGCCCGGATCGTTGCTGATGCCGATCACCGAAGCCTTGGCCCGGCTTGTTTGCGACGAGGGTTTCACGCACGTCAAAACGTGCGAAGGCAGCGTGAGGTGAGCCGCGCGATGGCTCAAAAACCACGATATCTCTTTCACCTTGTCGATTGTAGACATTATTGTCTACTTTCGGTGCGTCTAGACTCACCTCATCACCGTCACCAATTCATGCCGCGCCGCGAATCCGCACGGCGGCGGTACGGTACTATTCGGGCGTCGCCCGGGATGGCGGGCAGCCGCCGGACGTCCGGTCCGCTGTCGCGGTCCATGCCGCCGGCGACGTCACATCGACTCCATTGCACCATGACCAGCCCCGCAACTCTCACCTGGCCAGAAGCCGACGGCCCGTGCACCGCACGCTGGCGTTCCGAAGCGGCCGTGCCGCCGCCGAAGCGCGTCGTCGTCGCCGACGACCGCACCACCGCCGATTCGGCCTACCGCCTCGCCTGCGAAGGCACCGCGCTGCTGTGGCGCGGCGACTTCCAGAACGCGCGCCAACTGCTGCAGGCCGTCACGCGCCGGCTCGAACGCAAGCCGCGCAAGCAGGGAGCCACACCGCTCGACGCGTTCAACCAGCATCGGCAGGCGCAGTCGCAGCGCGCGCGCACGCTCGGCATGATCCTGATTCCGCTCGATGCCGACTACGCCATTCCGCTGCGTCGCGCGCCCGACGTGCGGCAGGCCTGCATCGAAGCTTATGGACCGGCGAGCGGCGACGCGTCGGTCGTGTCGTTGCGCGAGTTGCTCGGTTTGATCGGCGCGCACGAATGGCGCAAGAAGGGCGTCGAGATTACGGCGCTCGGCGAGCGCATCCATCCGCACTACGGTGTGTTCTCACCGGTGCGCGGCGAGTACGTCGATCTGGTCGCGCGCACGCCGCTGCCGTCGCTGGACCTCGCGTTCGATATCGGCACCGGCACTGGCGTGCTGGCCGCGCTGCTGGCCAAACGCGGCGTGCGCAAGATCGTCGCGACGGACCAGGATGCGCGCGCGCTTGCGTGTGCTCGTGAAAATCTCGCGCGTCTTGGTTACGCCGAGCAGGTCGAGATTGTGCAGGCCGATCTGTTTCCGGACGGTCGGGCACCGCTTGTCGTCTGCAATCCGCCGTGGGTGCCGGCGCGGCCCGCGTCGCCGCTCGAATACGCGGTCTACGATCCGGACAGCCGCATGCTGGTCGGTTTCCTGAACGGCCTCGCCGATCATCTGACGCCGGGCGGCGAGGGCTGGCTGATCATTTCGGATTTCGCCGAGCACCTTGGGCTGCGTACGCGCGAGTGGCTGCTCGCGGCGATCGAGCACGCGGGGCTCAGTGTCGTGGGGCGCGAGGACATTCGTCCACGGCATCCGAAGGCCAGCGATCAGAACGATCCGTTGTATGTTGCGCGAGCGGCCGAGGTCACGTCGTTGTGGCGGCTCAAGGCGCGGTGACGGCGACTGCGCGCGTCACGCCGACGTGCCGTGCGCTTCCAGATACGCGCACGCGCCCCGGCCAGCGACCAGCCCGCTGGCAAAGCAGGCGGTCAGCAGATAACCACCGGTCGGCGCCTCCCAATCGAGCATTTCGCCCGCGCAGAATGCGCCGGGCATCCGGTCGATCATCAGATGCGCGTCCAACGCCTCGAACGGGATTCCGCCCGCCGTACTGATCGCTTCCTCGATCGGTCGCGCGCGCAGCAGTCGCATCGGCAGCGCCTTGATCGCGTGGGCGAGGCCGCGCGCATCGGCGAAGGCTTCTTTCGACAGAATCTCGTGCAACAACGCCAGCTTGACCCCGCCGATTCCGATTCGCCCGTGCAGATGACTCGCGATCGAGCGTGAGCCGCGCGGCCGCGTCACTTCCTCCACGACTCGCTCGAGCGGCAAGCCTGGCGCGAGATCCAGCGCGATCGTGACCTCGCCGCCGGCGAGAATCCGCTCGCGGATCGGCGCCGACAACGCGTAAATCAGGCTCCCTTCGAGGCCCGTTTCGGTCAAAAGTATTTCACCTTGTCGATTGTGGACTTTTCCGTCTACACCGGTGACGGAAATCGCGACCGTCTTGATCGGCTGACCCGCGAAACGCTCGCGCAGATACGGGCTCCAGTCCGCGTCGAAGCCGCAGTTCGCGGGACGCAGCGGCGTCACCGGCACGTCGCGCGACGTCATCAGCGGCACCCACGCGGCGTCGGAGCCGAGACGCGGCCAACTGGCGCCGCCGAGCGCGAACACGACCGCGTCGCAGTTGATCGTCTGCTCACCGTTGGGCGTGTCGAAGCGCAACGCGTGGGCGGCACCGTCTTCGGATGTTGACGCCCAGCCGCTCCACTTGTGACGCATATGAAACTGCACACCCGCTTCGCGCAGCCGATGCAGCCACGCGCGCAGCATCGGTGCGGCCTTCATGTCGGACGGAAATACGCGCCCCGAACTGCCGACGAACGTCTCGACGCCCAACTCGCGCAACCATGCGCGCAGCGCGTCGGGACCGAACGCGTCGAGTAACGGCGCGATGCGCTCGCGGCGCGAGCCGTAGCGGTCGAGAAACGGCGCGAGGGTTTCCGAATGCGTGATGTTCATGCCGCCTTTGCCCGCCATCAGGAATTTGCGGCCGACCGACGGCATCGCGTCATATACGTGGACTTGCACGCCGCGCCCGGCAAGCGTCTCGGCGGCCATCAGGCCGGCGGGGCCGCCGCCGATCACGGCGACGCGGGCAGAATCGAGCGAGATTGACATGCGGTTCAGCGGATCAACGGGGAGAAAAGGCGGTGCGCCGCGGTGTCCGAACGGATATGCGGCGCGAAGGGCGCTATTGTCACACCGCGCGCGGCGCGCGGCAAACGCCGACAAACTCTGTCGAACTGTGCCCGGTACTGGCAAACAGGCGGCTATTCGGCCAGGCGACCGGGCTCGATCGCCCCAGACCGGAAAATACTGGATTCAGTCTTTCTCCCGGCCGTTGCGCATCGCGTTCACCGCTTGGCCCGCGCCGCACGCGACCTATACTTTTCAAACATCTTCCATCGGACGCCGTTCGGGTCGTTCCTCGCGTCAATCCCCAATCACGTCGCTTGCGTCGCAGCCGCTGCGGCGCGCCTCACTGCCGCGCGCCGGCAGCCGACGCGAATCACCTGTTGAATCGGTGGAAGAGTCGATCGTCTGGTTCAAGGAGATTGCCATGACCCGCAAATATATCGACTGTCGCGAGTTTCCGAGCGAAACGAACTGCACTGTCGCGCTATCCGCCGACAGCGACGGCGAACTGCTCGAAGCCGCGGTCCAGCATGCCGTCAGCGTTCACAAGCACGCGGATTCGCCGGAGCTGCGCGAGCAGCTGAAGACGCTATTTCATGAGGGAACGCCGCCCGTCGAGGCGCGGCACGCTTGAGACACCCGTGGAAGGGGAGTGTGGAAGCCCGCGTCGCGAGCGGCATCCAGCCGCCCGCGTGCGGGCGTGTTGCAGCAGTCTTGTGGTGACACGAGAAACGCGATACCAGGCCAATCTAACCAGGATGCCGACGCGCTAACCCGGATACGCCTCATCGACCTTCAGCCCGGCGAGCTTGAAGATCACCCGCAACGTCTGCGGCTTGATGTCGCGTCGCGACGCGAGCGTCGTCATCACGAAGTCGAGCACCTTGGCGTACTTGAGCATCGTCAGGCAGGTCTCGAGGTCGACGTTGCCGTCACGCATGACCTCGGCGAGCCGCAGCATTTCCGTGGAGATGTCGCGCGCCATTTCCAGTTCGAGTTGCTGTTTCTCCGACCATGCCGGCGCGGCGGTGAGCTTCGCCATCATTTCCTGAAACTTCTGTTCGACATTTCCGTTGGGTACCGTATCCATTGCCGCCTCTTCTGTGATCATCCGAGCGCGCGACCCGTTGCAAAGCCGGCCGCTGCTGGTTACGTAACGTTCGCCCCTTGTTGCGGGACCGCTCTTCCCACATGCATCCGGTTCGCGTGTCCGGTTGCACGGCCGGACAGCTTCCTGTTTTCGGCGACGCGACTTGCACCCGCAGGCACAGCCGGCGCTCAAGCTGTTTTCGGCCATTATCGAGACACTTCCGCGCAGCGCCCTGCGAGCAGGAAGTGTTCCCAGTGGACCGCCTGTCTCGCGTGATCCGGACGGCGTACTCGCTGGGATTGCCGCACTTTGGGTAAACTGGCAGCAACTTTTCTCTTTTTCCGTCATCTGTCGCACGTTCGCACTGCAATTGATGGCGGCCCATACATGTCCGGCAAAACCCACGAAATCCGTCCCAACCAGTCCGTCGAACTGCTCAAAGAGCTCCACATCCTCACGCGCGACGGCAAGATGAATCAGGACAGCCGTCGCAAGCTGAAGCAGGTCTACCATCTGTTCCAGTTCATCGAGCCGCTACTCAAGGACCTGAAGGACCAGCAGGGGGCACTGACGCTCGTCGATCACGGCGCGGGCAAGTCATACCTCGGTTTTATCCTGTACGACCTGTTTTTCAAGGAGTTTCAGGATGTCGCTGGTGGGGCTTCGCACATTTACGGCATTGAAACGCGCGAAGAGCTGGTGACGAAGTCCGAAGAGCTGGCGGCGCGGCTCGGCTTCAAGGGGATGTCGTTTCTGAATCTGTCGGTGGCGGAGTCGATCACGTCGACGCGGCTGCCCGCCGAAATCGACATCGTGACCGCGCTGCATGCGTGCAATACCGCCACCGACGACGCGCTCCGTTTCGCGCTCGAAAAGCACGCGAAGTACATCGTCGTCGTGCCGTGCTGCCAGGCCGAGGTGGCCGGCGTGCTGCGGCAGAACAAGGGCAAGGATCTGAAGAACGCGCTGACGGAAATCTGGCGGCATCCGTTGCACACGCGCGAATTCGGCAGCCAGATCACGAACGTGCTGCGCTGCCTGCAGCTCGAAGCGCATGGCTATCAGGTCAGCGTGACCGAGCTGGTCGGCTGGGAACACTCGATGAAAAACGAGTTGATCATCGCGCAGTACAAGGACCTGCCGCGGCGCCGGCCCGCTGAGCGGCTCGGCGAAGTGCTGGACGCGCTCGGGCTCGATGCGCTGAAGGAGCGATTTTTCGTGCCGGCCTGAGGCGCGGCCTGGCGCTTCATTTAGCGCTTCATCAACGCATCCCAGCCCGCGAGGCCAATTCGCCGCAGCGTTTCCTGATTGCGCTCGTAGATCTCTTCCGCGTCGGGAAAGGCCTGCACGGCCCGCTCGATGCTGTCCTCGCGCAGCAGATGCAGGATCGGATAGGGCGCCCGGTTCGTGTAGTTTTCGATATCGTCGGGCTCGCTGCCTTCGAACTGGTAATGCGGATGAAAGCTCGCGATCTGGATGACGCCTTCGAGCCGTAGCTGCTGGACGAGCCGGTCGGCGAAGAACAGGCAGTCGTTGAAGCCGGGAAAGTCCTCGAACGCGCGCGGCAGGATCAGCAACGTCGTGTCGATGGCGGCGGGGTCGGCGGCGACGAGGGTCTGCAGCTCGGCTTCCAGGTCGGTCAGCACCGCTTCGAGCGTGTCCGCTTCGCTGACCGCATAGCGAATCTGCCCCTTCACATGCACGGCCTTCGCGAACGGACACAGGTTCAGGCCGATCACGGCCTCCGTCAGCCAATGACGGGTCGCGGTGATAACGGCATCGTGGGATTCGGCGGGCAACGGCATGGCGGGCGGACGTGACGGGAAAACGCGCAATTCTAAAGGACCCGGCTGACGGACTGGCTCAGCGAACCGGCTTCTCCGCGCAAGCGGCCGCTATCAACTGCGCGGCGACTTTCGGCGCGGCGAGGATCGGCCCGCGGCCCGGCCCGTAAGTCTGGCTCGCCGCGTACACGCCCTCGATCAGCAGACCGAGCCCATCGGCCAGCGCTTGCGGATCGCCGGCGCCGGCCGCCGTCGACAGTTCGACGAGGCGCGCCATCAAGCGCTGCTTGTTGCGGAACACGAACTGCCGCGCCGGATGCGCGGTATCCGAAAACTCCACCGACACGTTCACGAACGGGCAGCCGCGGTAATCGTCGACCGAGGCGCGCACCGCGAGGTCGTCGAAGTACTGCTGAAGCTGCTTCGCCGGCTCGCCCGGATGCTTCGCGAAGCTCTTCTCGACGTAGCGGAAGAACTGCTCGTCCTTCTGCTCCAGATACGCCATCACGAGCTCGTCCTTCGACGAAAACTGCCGGTACAGACTCATCTTGTTCACGCCCGCGCGCTCGACCACCGCATCGACGCCGACCGTGCGCACGCCCTCGCGATAGAACAACTCGCTGGCCGCGCGCAGCAGATGCAGCTGCGCCTGCGGCCCGGCGGTCTGTGCGCCGCGCGCGCGCCGCGCACGAGTAGGGGCGGGCTTGGGGGTTTCGCTGTCGGACATGGCAAGTCACCCGAATGAGATTGACGCCTTGACATGTTACCGACCAGTAACTAAGATCGCAACACTATTGTGACCGATCTGTCACAAGTCATTCACCGAGGCCGTAATAATACGAACGACGCCGCCACCCGGGCCGCGTCGATGGGAGAACCGATGAACTGGGCTGCGCGACTGATAGGCGGGCGTTTCCACTACGGCTGGTTGACCGTCGCCGTGGTGTTCCTGGTGTTGCTCGCGGCTGCGGGTACGCGAGCGACACCGAGCGTGATGATGGTGCCGCTCGAGCACCAATTCGGCTGGAGCCGCGCGACGATTTCGCTCGCGATCTCGGTGAACATCGCGCTGTACGGGTTGATGGGGCCTTTCGCGGCCGCCGCGATGCAGCGCTTCGGTGTGCGCCCCACGCTGCTGAGCGCGCTCGGCACGATGGCCGCGGGTGTCGCGCTGTCGTCGCTGATGACGCATCCGTGGCAAATGGTGCTGATCTGGGGCGTGATGGTCGGCGGCTCGACGGGGGTAGCGGCGCTGTCGCTGTCGGCGACGGTCGTGACGCGCTGGTTCACGACGCGCCGCGGTCTCGTGATGGGTATCCTGACCGCCAGCTCGGCGACCGGCCAGCTGGTGTTTCTGCCGCTGCTCGCGGCCATCGCCGAGCATTACGGCTGGCGTCAGGTCGTGTGGGTCGTCGCGCTCGCGGCGGGCGTCGTGATTCCGCTCGTCGCGTTCCTGCTGCCCGAGCATCCGGCCAGCATGCAGCTGCGCCCGTACGGCGAACCGCATGACGCGCCCATCACGACGACCGTCACCAGGCAGAATCCGCTCGCGATCGCATTCGGCACGCTCGCGTCGGCGAGCAAAACGCGCGACTTCTGGCTGCTGTTCTTCAGCTTCTTCATTTGCGGCGCGAGCACCAATGGCTATGTCGGCACCCATCTGATCGCGATGTGCGGCGACTACGGGATGACCGAAGTGCAGGGCGCGTCGTTGCTCGCGGCGATGGGCGTGTTCGACCTGTTCGGCACGACGATGTCGGGCTGGCTGTCGGACCGCTTCAATAGCCGCGTGCTGCTGTTCTGGTATTACGGGCTGCGGGGGCTGTCGCTGATGTATCTGCCGCACGCGTTCGGCATCGACTTTTTCGGACTGCCGCTGTTCGCGGTGTTCTACGGTCTCGACTGGATCGCCACCGTGCCGCCGACCGTGCGTCTTGCGACCGACGTCTACGGCAAGGAATCGGCGCCGATCGTGTTCGGCTGGGTGGTCGCGGGCCACCAGCTCGGCGCGGCGTTCGCGGCGCTCGGCGCGGGCATGCTGCGCGCGAGTCTTGGCACCTACACGGTCGCATCGATGATTTCCGGCGGCTTGTGTCTGATCGCCGCGGTGATCGTGCTGCGCATCAACCGCCCGGCCAAGGTGCCGACGCCGCAGGCAGTCTGAGGCGCCCTCGCGAGCCCCGCGGATTCACCGTCAGCGAAGCAACGACGCACGGCCCCATAACGGGGCCGTGCGCGTTTTCTCAGCCAGCACGCATAGCGCCGCGCCGCAACTTGGAGCGCGCACCGAAAGCCCGTTATGCTATGTGGCCTCGGGCAGCCGCCCGACGATCATGAATTTCTACCGAGAGAAGCGCATGGCCACCAAACCCGCCTCAACCGAAGTTGCCATTCACGAGCTGATTGCAGGCCGCTGGAGCCCTCGCGCGTATTCGAGCGAGCAGGTGAGTCGCGATCAGTTGCGAGCCGTGCTCGAAGCGGCGCGCTGGGCGCCGTCTTCATATAACGCGCAGCCCTGGCGTTTTGTGGTATTCGATCGCAGCGTCGACGAAGTCGCGTTCAAGAAGGCTTTCGCCACGCTGGTGCCGTTCAACCAGGGCTGGAATGCGCTCGCGCCGGTGCTGATCGCGGTGACCGCGCACACCATGACCAACAAGGGCGACGTAAACCGCTGCGCGTTCTACGACGCCGGCGCGGCGGCGATGTCGCTGGTGCTGCAGGCGCACGCGCTCGGCCTCGCCGCGCACCAGATGAGCGGCTTCGACGTGAACGCGTTCCGTACCGCCTTCGAACTACCAAAGGACGTCGAGCCGATCGCGATGATCTCGCTCGGCCATTACGGCGACGTCGACAAACTGGACCCGGTCCTGCGCGAACGCGAGAAGGCGCCGCGTCAACGCGCGGCGCTCGCGGAGATCGTGTACGCCGGCGCCTGGAAGAAGGCGTTCTGAGGGACGGATTCGCCGCGCTTGCGGCGCGATTTCGGGTAAAGCGAAGAAAGCAGTCGATGAGCAACTAAGCGGTCAGGCACGCGCGGCACGGTCCGCGCGTTTTTCATGCAGCGCCGTCCATGCCGTTCTCACCATCCATCACGCTGGACAGCGGCGCGGCCACATGTTCGAGCGACTTGCGCTCCGCGTCGACACCCCAGATCGCCGCGACGAGCGCCGCCGCGAGCATCAACGCCGAGCCGACCAGATAGCCCGAAAACACCTCGCTGCGCTGATGCGTATCGATCAGCCGACCGAAAAACGCCGGCCCGATGATGCCGCCGAGCGCGGTGCCGAACGCATAGAAAACCGCGATCGCGAGCGCGCGGATTTCGAGCGGAAACGATTCGCTCACGGTCAGATACGCGGAACTCGCGGCCGCCGACGCAAAGAAGAAAATGACCATCCAGGCGACCGTCTGCGTGACGACGCTCAGCAGTTGCTGCTCGAACAGATAGCCGGACAGCGTCAGCAGGATCGCCGACATCGCGTAGGTCGCGGCGATCATCTTGCGTCGGCCGATCACGTCGAACAGCCGCCCGAGCACGAGCGGCCCCAGGAAATTGCCGAGCGCGAAAGGCAGCAGATACCAGCCGATGTCGTCGCCCGGCACGTGATAGAAGTCGGTGAGGACGAGCGCGTAGGTGAAAAAGATCGCGTTGTAGAAGAATGCCTGCGCGGTCATCAACGTGAGACCGACCAGCGCGCGGCGCCGGTGCACGTTGAACAGCGTGTGGAACACCTCGCGCAACGGCGTATGGTCGCGCGCGCGCAGGCGCAGCCGCGTGAGTGCGTCGTCGACGAGCGTGTGACCGGCGTTGCGAAAACGCGTCTCGATGCCCTCGACGATCCTGCGGGCGTCGCGCTCGTCGCCGTGCGTGAGTAGCCAGCGCGGGCTTTCGGGTATCCAGATGCGCATCGGCAGGATCGCCAGCGCGAGCACCGCGCCGATGAAAAAACACGCGCGCCAGCCCCAGTCGGAAGGCAGCAGGTGCGGATCGAGCAGCACCAGCGAGCCTGCGGCGCCGAGCCCCGCGCCCACCCAGAACGTGCCGTTGATGCCGAGGTCGGTCCAGCCGCGCACGCGTGCCGGCGTGAATTCCTGGATCGTCGAGTTGATCGCCGTGTATTCGCCGCCGATACCCGCGCCGGTCAGGAAGCGGAACAGCATGAAGCTCATCAGATTCCACGACAGCGCAGTCGCCGCGGTCGCGGCCAGATACAGCGTCAGCGTGATGAAAAACAGCTTGCGGCGGCCGAGACGGTCGGTCAGCCAGCCGAAGCCGAGCGCGCCGAGCACCGCGCCGGCAATGTACGCGCTGCCTGCGAGGCCGACGTCGGCATTCGAAAAGCGCAGCGCCGGGCTCGTTTTCAGCGCGCTCGCGACGGCGCCGGCAAGCGTCACCTCGAGCCCGTCGAGCAGCCACGTCACGCCGAGCGCGACTACGATTAGCGTATGAAAGCGGCCCCAGGGCAGGCGGTCCAGTCGCGACGGCAGATCGGTTTCGATCAGCGTGGCGTGACGTTCATCGACGGCGGCGGTGGGCGGCCCGCTCATGACGCGAAGTCTCCTCGATGGCGAAATGGGGCGGCATATCCGGTCGGGCGCAGCAAGATCCATTCCGCGCCATGATTTCAAACGATCTTGCGGCCGTCCCGGCAGCTTCAGTTGATGCTGCCGGAGTTTTCGTGATACAAAGCCGCTCCCCTTTCTTTGCGCGCCAGCCGTGAGCGGCCATTCCTGCCATGAACTATTGCGCGATTGACTTCGGTACTTCCAATTCGGCCGTCGCGGTTCCGATCGGCCCGCAGCTGAAGCTGGCGCCGGTCGAAGGCGCGTACACGACGCTACCCACCGCGGTCTTCTTCAATACCGACGAACACACCAGCGAATTCGGGCGCGCGGCGCTCGCTGCTTACATCGACGGTTTCGACGGCCGGCTGATGCGCTCGATGAAAAGCATTCTCGGCTCGCCGCTCGCCGAGAATACGACCGATCTCGGCGACGGCAGTGCGATCAAGTACACCGACGTGATCGCGACGTTCCTGACTCACCTGAAGCGCGCGGCCGAGGCGAGCGCCGGCCGCGCGATCGACCGCGCGGTGCTGGGCCGCCCGGTGTTCTTCGTCGACGACGACCCGCGCGCCGACCAGATGGCGCAGCAACAGCTCGAAGCCGCTGCGCGCACGGCCGGCTTGCGCGACATCCACTTTCAGTATGAACCGATCGCAGCTGCGTTCGACTACGAATCGCACCTGAGCGCCGAGGGGCTCGTGCTTGTGGCGGACATCGGCGGCGGCACGTCGGACTTTTCGCTCGTGCGAGTGGGGCCGGAACGGATGAAGCGCGTCGAGCGCAAGGACGATGTGCTCGCGCATCACGGCGTGCACGTCGCGGGTACGGACTTCGACCGCCGCGTCGAACTCGCCACGATACTGCGCGAACTCGGCTACCAGTCGCTCGATCCGCAAGGGCGCGAAATCCCGAACCGGATTTATTTCGATCTCGCGACCTGGCACCTGATCAACACCGTCTACACGCCGAAGCGCGTCAGCGAACTCGCGCTGATGCGGCACCTTTTCACGGAGACGAAGCACCACGACCGGCTGATGCGCGTGGTCGAGCAGCGTTTTGGGCACGCGCTCGCCGCCCACGCGGAAGAGGCGAAGATCGGCGTGGCGGCGGGCGGCGAAACCGTGATCGATCTCGAGCAGGTGGAAGAGGATCTGCGTCTCGCGTTCGACGAAGCGCAGCTCGTCAAAGCAGGCGAGGAAGAAACGCGACGCATCGTGCAGGCCGCGCGCGATACGGTGCAGGCGGCGGGCGTCGCGCCGCGCGATGTCGACGCGATCTATTTCACCGGCGGGTCGACCGGCCTCGCGTTTCTGTCGGGCGCGTTGGCCGCGGCGTTTCCAGACGCGCAAGCGGTGTTCGGCGATCGTCTCGCGAGCGTGGCGACTGGCCTCGGTATTCATGCGCGGCGGGTATTCGGATAATCCCGGATAATCAGCAAATAATCCGCCGCCAATTGCGAAGTCATGCGAAGTTAATCGGCGCATTCAGATTGGCCGCCGATAATAAAAAACCCCGCCGAGGCGGGGTTTTTTTGCGTCCGGAAGGAAGCGCGGAGCTTACACCGGCTTGATGTTAGCCGCTTGCTTGCCCTTCGGGCCCGTCTTCACTTCAAACGTGACCTTCTGGTTTTCTTGCAGCGTCTTGAAGCCTTCAGTGCGAATTTCCGAGAAATGCGCGAACAGATCTTCACCGCCGCCGTCCGGAGTGATGAAGCCAAAGCCCTTAGCGTCGTTGAACCACTTGACGGTACCGGTTTCCATATTACTTTTTCCTAAAGATGGTGAATAAGGCCGTAGCCCGGGGTGCATGAAAATCAAGGAAGGGGGTAATGGGACCAACCGGAGTACCGTTGATGGGCGAACTACGAAAGAACCACTTCACTCGCCACTTGAAATCCTGCCCGAACGTTATACGGCGAATTCGGACGAAGGTCAACAGCCTAGACGAAACTTTGCCGGACTGATCCGAAATTTTCTTACAAAGCTTGCGCAGGAGGACAACTTTTTGCTAGGGAGGAACCCTTGGTTCGGCTGCGGTTTCGCTGCAGTAACACGGTGCAACCGTTAAACTACGCGCCGCGCGTCGGTTGCACCTATTCCGCATCTGGACGCGCTTACATGCGCGTCACCCCGTCCCCACCGCCACAAGCGATGTCACGCGGTGCCGACATGGTTCTGATTTTGGAGAAGACTTGAAAAGTTCTATACAACGGAACATCGGGCCTTTCGCGCTGATGCTGACCGGTCTGGGCTCGATCATCGGTTCGGGTTGGCTGTTCGGCGCGTGGAAGGCTGCAAAAATTGCCGGTCCGGCTGCGATTTGCGCATGGATCATCGGTGCGGTCGTGATTCTCGCGATTGCGCTGACCTACGCGGAACTTGGCGCGATGTTTCCGGAATCTGGCGGAATGGTGCGCTATGCGCGCTACTCGCACGGCGCGCTGGTCGGTTTCATCAGCGCGTGGGCCAACTGGATCGCGATCGTGTCGGTGATCCCGATCGAGGCCGAAGCATCGATCCAATATATGAGTACCTGGCCCTATCCATGGGCGCATGCGCTGTTCGTCGACGGGTCGTTGTCGACCAACGGCCTGCTGTTGTCCGCCGGGCTCGTCATCATCTATTTCCTGCTCAACTACTGGGGCGTCAAGCTGTTCGCGCGCGCCAACTCGGCGATCACGATCTTCAAGTTCCTGATCCCGGGCGCAACGATCGTCGGTCTGATGATGACAGGCGTCCACATCGAGAACTTTGGTCAGACGACCACGTTCGCGCCGTACGGCTGGTCGGCGGTGCTGACCGCGGTCGCGACGAGCGGCATCGTGTTCGCATTCAACGGTTTCCAGAGCCCGATCAACCTGGCCGGTGAAGCGCGAAATCCGGCCAGGAGCGTGCCGTTCGCGGTGATCGGCTCGATCCTGCTCGCGCTCGTGATCTACGTGTTGCTGCAGATCGCATACATCGGCGCCGTGAATCCGGCCGACGTGATGAAGGGCTGGAGCCACTTCAGCTTTGCTTCGCCGTTCGCGGAACTGGCGATTGCGCTGAACCTGAACTGGCTGGCGATCCTGCTGTACGTCGACGCGTTCGTGAGCCCGAGCGGCACCGGTACGACCTACATGGCAACCACCTCGCGCATGATCTACGCGATGGAGCGCAACAACACGATGCCGAAGATGTTCGGTAACGTGCACCCGTTCTATGGCGTTCCGCGCAACGCGATGTGGTTCAACCTGCTCGTCTCGTTCATCTTCCTGTTCTTCTTCCGCGGCTGGAGTTCGCTCGCGGCGGTGATTTCGGTCGCGACCGTGATCTCGTACCTGACCGGCCCGATCAGCCTGATGGCATTGCGCCGCGCGGCAACCGATCTCGAGCGCCCGCTGCACATCGCCGGCATGAAGGTGATCGCGCCGTTCGCGTTCGTCTGCGCGTCGCTGATCCTGTACTGGGCGAGGTGGCCGCTGACCGGCGAAATCATTCTGCTGATGGTCGTCGCGCTGCCGGTGTATTTCTACTTCCAGGCGAAGTCGGGCTTCGAGGGCTGGGGCCGTGACCTGAAGGCTGCCTGGTGGCTGGTCGCGTATCTGCCGATCATGGCGATCCTGTCGCTGATCGGCAGCAAGGAGTTTGGCGGCTTCGGCATTCTGCCGTACGGCTGGGACATGCTCGTCGTGATCGCCTTCTCGTTGGTGTTCTACTTCTGGGGCGTGAACAGCGGCTATCGTTCGGAGTATCTGGACGAGCGGCTCGTGCACGACGAAGTGCTCGAAGGTATCGGCGCGCATTGAGCGCCGGTCGAAACCGAAGATCCGCTCGACGCGGGTCTTTCGGGGCCGATAAAAAGCCCGCCCGATCGATGATCAGGCGGGCTTTTTGTTGACCTTTGTGCGCGACCCCCGCGCCGGATCAGGCGGTCCCGAACACGTAGTTCGTCATCGCGAGCGAGCGTTGGTAGGTGCCGAGCGACTGGATCGCGAGCGAATAGTCGTCGTCGGCGGCACCGAGCGCGGCGAATACCGGCAACAGATGCTCGTCGGTCGGATGCATCAACACCGCGTGCGGCGCCTGGCGGCGATAGTCGAGCAGCGCGTCGATATCGCGCGCGACGAGCTTGTCCTCGAACCAGTCGGTGAATTCGGCCACACGCGGATCGGCGTCTTCCGGGCGCGCGGAGAAATCGGCGGCGCGCAGGTTATGGGTGATCTGGCCGGAGCCGATCACCATCACGCCTTCGTCTTTTAGCGCGCGCAGCGCGCGGCCGACGCGGAAATGATGCGCGGCGTCCTTGTGCGGTTGGATCGACAGTTGCGCGATTGGCACGTCCGCTCGCGGAAACATCAGCAGCATCGGCACCCATGCGCCGTGGTCGAGTCCGTGCGGCTGCACGTCCGCGACGATGCCGCTCGCGCCGAGCAGCGCGGCGGCGCTACGTGCGATGTCGGGCGCGCCCGGCGCCGGATATTGGATTTCATAGAGCTGGCGCGGAAAACCATAAAAATCGTGGATGGTTTCAGGCGCCGTCGCGATGCTCGCGAGTGGCTGTGCGGTGCCCCAGTGCGCCGACAACATCAGGATTGCCTCGGGACGCGGCAATTGCGTGCCGAGCGCGCCGAACTCGGCGGACGGCATCGACGGATCGATCGGCAACGTGGGTGCGCCGTGAGACAGGAAAAGCGAAGGTAAGCGGTTCATGACAGCAACGCGGCCGTGTAAGCACGGCACGGAGAAATTGGGTTGCTACCAATATAGGTCCGCACGCCGGCTTGATAAATGGGTTCGGCGGGAATTGATTGCGTCGCGGCCGTTGTTAATCCGCGTTGTCGCGGTTAATCCTGCGCGCCCCGCAATCCTTCCCACGCCGGCGACAACGCCGGCCCCAGCGCAAACAGATCGAGCACGCGTGCGACAGTGTGGTCGACCATCTCGTCGATCGAAGCAGGCCGGTTATAGAACGCGGGCAGCGGCGGGAAGATCACTCCGCCCATTTCGGTGACGGCCGTCATGTTGCGCAGATGCGCGAGATTGAACGGCGTTTCGCGCACCAGCAGCACGAGACGGCGACGCTCCTTCAGTGTGACGTCGGCGGCGCGGGTGATCAGGTTGTCGGCGAAACCGTGCGCGATGCTCGCGAGTGTTTTCATCGAGCAGGGCGCGACGATCATGCCGTCGGTCGCGAACGAGCCGGACGCGATGCTCGCGCCGACATCGCGCACCGAATGGACGACATCCGCGAGCGGATGCACGTCTTCCTTGCCCAACTCGAGTTCATGCTGGATGTTGAGCCAACCGGCGCTCGAAATCAGCAGGTGGCTCTCGACGCCGCCGAGCCGCCGCAGCGTCTCGAGCAGCCGGATGCCGTAGATGGCGCCGGTGGCGCCGGTGATCGCGACGATCAGCCGGCGAGGCACCGCGGTGCGTGCTTGCTGCATGGCTTGCGGCGCCTGATGAAGCGAACGAAGCGTAGAACGCTCAGGCCGCGGCGAACAGCTGCTGCAGTTCGCCCGATTCGTACATCTCCATCATGATGTCCGAGCCGCCGATGAATTCGCCCTTCACGTACAGCTGCGGAATGGTCGGCCAGTTCGAGAACACCTTGATGCCCTGACGGATTTCGTCGTCTTCGAGCACGTTGACGGTCTTGATTTCACCGGCACCGCACGCCTTCAGGATCTGGATGGCGCGGCCGGAAAAACCGCACATCGGGAACTGGGCCGTGCCCTTCATGAAGAGAACGACGTTGTTGCCGTCGACGATTTGCTTGATGCGTTGTTGCGTATCCATGACTGACCTTGCGGTTCCGATAAAGGATGGGAATAGGCTGAAATGATAGCGGATTTCGCTACGGGCGGCCGCAGCCACGTCGCGCCTGGGGTTTTAGCCTCGGCGACCGCGCTCAGGCCGCAGCGGCGCGCAGCACGCCGCCGCTGATCCGCTCGATGCCGGCGAGATCGCGCGCCGAGCGGACCTCGGCGAAACCGCGTTCGCTCAACAATGCGCGCACGGCTTCGGCCTGGTCGTAGCCATGTTCGATCCAAAGCGTGCCGTCGGCAGCGAGACGCTCGGGGGCGCCGGCAACGATCGCGCGGATCGCGCTGAGGCCGTCGGCCTCGTCGGTGAGCGCGCCGCGCGGCTCGAAGCGCAGATCGCCCTCACGCAGATGCGGGTCGCCGCTCGCGATATACGGTGGATTGCTGACGATCGCATCGAAGCGCAACGCGGCGTCGAGCGAGCCGTACCAGTCGCTGGGCAGGAAAACGACGGCGCCCCCCGGGCGATTCACGTCGAGCAGGCGCGCGCCGTTGCGCGCGGCGACGGCGAGCGCGTCGGCCGAGCGGTCGAGCGCCCAGACCTGCGCGTCGGGCCGCATCGACGCGATTGCCACCGCGATTGCGCCGGTCCCGGTGCCGAGATCGAGCACACGTGGGCGCGGCCGAGGTTCGATCGCCGCGAGCACGGTCTCCACCAGCAGCTCGGTCTCAGGACGCGGAATCAGCACGTGCGGCGTCACTTCGAATTCGAGCCCGAAGAACTCGCGCGCACCGACGAGCTGCGCGACCGGCTCGCCGGCCATGCGCCGCGCCTCGAACGTGCGATAACGCTCGACGCTTGCGCGTTCGAGCGGCTCCTCGCCGCGCGTGATCAGCTGCGTGCGCCGCCAACCGAGCACATGCGTGAGCAGAATCCGCGCTTCGAGCGGCGGCAGCGGCGATGCGCGCAATAGCGCCTCGGCCGTGGGGGGCAGAGCGGTGGGGTCGAGCGGAGCCGGGCAGGCGTCGGTCATTGTCGGGGCGTTAGTCGGCGTCGCCGAGCGAAGCCAGCAGTTCGGCCTGATGCTCGCTGACGAGCGCCGCGATCAGTTCTTCGAGATCGCCGTCCATGATCGCGTCGAGGCGATACAGCGTCAGGTTGATGCGGTGATCGGTGAGGCGCCCCTGCGGGAAGTTGTACGTGCGGATGCGCTCCGAACGGTCGCCCGAGCCGATCAGGTTCTTGCGCGTCGCCGCTTCCTTCGCCTGCTGCTCGTGCGCCTGCTTGTCCTTGATGCGCGCGGCGAGCACCTTCAGCGCGCGATCCTTGTTCTTGTGCTGCGAGCGGTCGTCCTGACATTCGACGACGATGCCCGTCGGCAAGTGCGTGACGCGCACCGCCGAGTCGGTCTTGTTGATGTGCTGGCCGCCCGCGCCCGACGCGCGGAACGTGTCGATACGCAGATCGGCCGGATTGATCTCGACTTCGCCGATCTCGTCCGCTTCCGGCATCACCGCGACCGTGCACGCCGAGGTATGGATGCGGCCCTGCGTTTCGGTGGCCGGCACGCGCTGCACGCGATGCCCGCCCGACTCGAACTTCAGCTTCGAATACGCGGCATCGCCGGCAATTCGCACGATCACTTCGCGATAGCCACCGAGGTCCGATTCGCTCGCCGACATCATCTCGACCTGCCAGCGGTTGCGCTCGGCATAGCGCAGATACATGCGCAGCAGATCGCCCGCGAACAGTGCGGATTCGTCGCCGCCGGTGCCCGCGCGGATTTCGAGGAAAATGTTGCGCTCGTCGTTCGGGTCTTTCGGCAGCAGCATTTTCTGCAGTTCGACGCCGAGCGTCTCCATACGATCGCGTGCTGCGCGGATTTCCTCTTCGGCGAAATCGCGCATCGACGCGTCGGCGAGCAGTTCCTGCGCGGTGGCGGCGTCGTTCTGCGCCTGGCGCCACAGCCCATAATGCTCGACGACCGGGCCGAGCTCCGCGTGTTCGCGCGTCAGCTTGCGGTACTGGTCGAGGTTGGCGGTGATGTCCTCGCGGCTCAACAGGTCGTTCAGTTCGGCCAGCCGGGTGGTCAGCTGGTCGAGCTTGCGTTGCATGCTCGTTTTCATCGGGCGGGTAGCGGAGCGGACTCCGGAATGGATGCGGCCAGGGGAACGGGCGAATGCCCGGGGCGGAAGCACTTTGCGAGCCACGGCGGTGGCGCGCGGGGGTGCGGCGAGCACTGCGCCGCTAACGCTCGGTAGAGCCGGGGTGTTTGTAGAAGCCGCTCATCAGCTCGATCAGCTTGTCGCGGTTGTCGCTGCTCGCGCGATTCAGCGCGTGCGTAGGACCATGGATCAGCTTGTTGGTGAGCGATTGCGACAGTGCCTCGAGGACTGCGGCCGGATCGTCGCCGCGCGCGAGCATTTTCTGCGCGCGTTCGACCTCTGCGCGGCGCAGCGTGTCGGCCTGTGTGTGCATGTGGCGGATCACCGGCACGATGCTGCGCGCATCAAGCCACTGCATGAAGGTCTGTACGCGCGTTTCGATGATCGCTTCGGCCTGCGCGACCGCGGCCTGGCGCGACGCATTGCCTTCGCGGACGATCGCACCGAGGTCGTCGACGGTGTACAGGAACACGTCTTCGAGCTGGCCGGCTTCGGGTTCGATGTCACGCGGCACCGCGAGGTCGACCATGAAAATCGGCCGGTGACGACGCGCCTTGACCGCGCGCTCGACCGCGCCAAGACCGATGATCGGCAACGTGGACGCCGTGCACGACACGATGATGTCGAATTCGTGCATCCGCGCGGGGAGCTCGGAGAGCGGAATGGCGCGGCCGTTGAAGCGCTCGGCGAGCCGCATGCCGCGCTCGGCGGTTCGGTTCGCGACGACGAGTTCCCGCGGATGCTGCGCCGCGAAGTGCGTCGCGCAAAGCTCGATCATTTCGCCAGCACCGATGAACAGCACGCGCTGGTTCGCGATCTTGTCGAAAATGCGTTGGGCGAGGCGTACCGCGGCGGCGGCCATCGACACCGACTGCGCGCCGATCTCGGTGGTGCTGCGCACTTCCTTCGCGACGGCGAAGGTGCGCTGGAATAGCTGATTCAGGTAGGTGCCGAGGGCGCCGGCTTCGGAGGCGGTGCGCACCGCGTCCTTCATTTGTCCGACGATCTGCGTTTCGCCGAGCACCATCGAATCGAGCCCCGACGCGACGCGGAACGCATGGCGCACGGCTTCGGACTGCGGCAGCGCATAGACGTGCGGCGCGAGTTGATCGATCGGGAGGTTGTGGTACTTCGACAGCCACTGCACCGAGGCTTCGCGCGCGGCGAGGTCGTCGGTCGCGCAGTAGAGTTCAGTGCGGTTGCAGGTGGACAGAATTGCCGCCTCGGGCGCGTTGGGGGCCATGTGGCCCAGCCAGATGCCTTTGAACGTATCCAGAGCGGGCTTTATCTGTTCGAGCGGAAACGCCACGCGTTCGCGCAAGGCGACAGGCGCAGTGTGATGGTTGATTCCGATCGTTAGAAGCTGCATTTGGGGGAGCTATCGTTCAGCCATATATTATAGCGTTTCCACGATACTCACATTCTGCCCGCCATATATCCCGCATGCGTCAGTTCGCGCCTGTCAGGCTCTCCGGCGGGATCGCGTCGAGCTGGTAACCGTAACCATAGACCGGCGTCAGCGTGTAGCCAAGCTCCGGGCGCAGTTGCAACTTGCTGCGCACGCGCGACGCGTGGGTGTCGATGGTGCGCGACTTTACGTCGCGACGGCGGGCCCACACGGTTTCGAGAATATGCGCGCGCGACACCGGCCGCGCGAGATTGTTGAACAGCACCAGCGCGAGGCGGAATTCCTTCGGCGTCAGGATCACGGTCAGGTCGCGGAATGTCACGGCCAAATTCGCCGCGTCGAACGTATAGCCGCCGATCACGTCGCGTCGACGGTTGGGCGGCCGCCGCAGGCCCGCACGGCGCTGCAGCGCCTCGACACGCGCGAGCATTTCGGGGCCGCGCACTGGCTTGCTGAGACAGTCGTCGGCGCCGGCATGCAGCGCGGCGACGATCTGGCATTCGCGCGGTGCGCTCAGCAGCATCATGATGGGCAGGCCCGGCAGAATGGAGCGCGCGCGCGGGATCACGTCTTCGGCGCAATGGTCGCCGGCCCAACTTTCGGTGATCAACAGGTCGAAAAATTCGTCGGTAGCGCGCTGCAGGAACGTGGCGCTAGTGGTGAAGTGCTGGCACGCGTGGCCGCCGGCGAAAATGAGCCGGTCAACCAGTTTGGCGTGTTGCACGTCGGGTTCGATAAGGGCGATGCGCATGGCGCTGCGTCAGCCTGGCAACGGGCGAAGCATGAGGGGTTTTCGTCAGACTTACAACTTGCCTAAGCACACCCCGATCCCTAAACTCAACCGCTATGCGGAAAGCGCCGTGCTGAACTTGTATAGTTGAGGAGGCAAAAATGCTAGCGTTGGCGGCTCCTTTCGCCTATGAGACGAATCCGAAATTGATCTTGCCGTGTTTGAGCGCCCAGTCTGGAGTCGACGCCTGATGGGTTGGCCAGGCATTCTCGTACTCGGCGCGGTGATCGGCCTCGCGGGCTGGTGGTTGCATCCGCAGCGCCGCGCGAGCCGCGCCCGCTGGTGGGCCGCCCTGTTGGCCGGTGTGCTCGGCACGAGCGTCGCGCGGATGGCCGGCAATGTGACAAGTCTCTTCCATGACGGCGACATGCTCGAATGGCCGGTATGCACCGCCGTCGCGCTCATCGCCGTCGCCGTGACGGTCGGCCTTTTGTCGCGTCAATCAACGCGCCGGTCAATCCGTCGATGAATCCTTGCAGGTAACTCCATGAACGCCCGACTTCCCGAAACCTCCTCCATTCCCGAGCGCCTCGCGAGCCTGCGCGCCGCGATGGCGCGCGAAGGCATTGCCGCTTACCTCGTGCCGTCGGCGGATCCGCATCTGTCCGAGTATCTGCCAGGGCGCTGGCAAGGCCGCCAGTGGCTGTCGGGCTTCACCGGCTCGGCCGGCACGCTGATCGTCACCGCCGATTTCGCCGGCGTCTGGACCGACAGCCGCTACTGGGAGCAGGCGAGTGCGCAGCTCGCCGGCAGCGGTGTCGAGCTGATGAAGATGACCGGCGGCCAGCTCACGACGCCGCATTTCGAATGGCTCGCGCAGAACGTCGCGAGCGGCGGCACGGTCGGTGTGGACGGCGCGGTGCTGGGTGTCGCGGCCGCGCGCGCGTTGAGCGCCGCACTGAACGCGCGCGGCGTGCAATTGCGCACCGACCTCGACCTGTTCGACGCGATCTGGGCGCAGCGCCCGGCGCTGCCCGCCGACGCCGTCTTCGAGCACGCCGCGCCGCAAGCGGGCGTCACACGGGCGGACAAGCTTGCGCAGGTGCGTCGCGCGATGGTCGAGAAAGGCGCGCAGTGGCACTTCATCTCGACGCTCGACGACCTCGCCTGGCTGCTGAATCTGCGCGGCGCCGACGTCAGCTACAACCCGGTGTTCGTCGCGCACGCGCTGATCGGCGTGGAGCGGGTGTCGCTATTTATCGCCGACGGCAAGGTGTCGACGGCGCTCGCCGAAGTGCTCGCGCGCGACGGCATCGGCGTCGAGCCGTACGCGAAAACCGCCGACGCGCTTGTCGCGCTGCCAGCCGGCAGCACGCTGCTGATCGATCCGCGCCGCATCACGTACGGCTCGCTGCAGGCGGTGCCGTCGTCGGTCAAGGTGGTCGAGGCGGTCAATCCGTCCACTTTCCTGAAGTCGTGCAAGACCGCCGCCGATGCCGCGCACGTGCGTGAGACGATGGAGCAGGACGGCGCCGCGCTCGCCGAATTCTTCGCGTGGTTCGAAAGCGCGCTCGGCCGCGAGCGCATCACCGAGCTGACGATCGACGAGCGTCTGACGGCAGCTCGCGCGCGCCGTCCCGGTTTCGTGTCGCTGAGCTTCGCGACGATCGCGGGCTTCAATGCGAACGGCGCGATGCCGCACTATCGCGCGACCGAGGAGTCGCATGCGGTGATCGAAGGCAACGGCCTGCTGCTGATCGATTCGGGCGGCCAGTATCTGAGCGGCACGACCGACATCACACGCGTCGTCCCGGTCGGCACGCCGAGCAGCGAACAGCGCCGCGATTTCACCGTCGTGCTGAAAGGCATGATCGCGCTGTCACGCGCGCAATTCCCGCGCGGCATCCGCTCGCCGATGCTCGACGCGATCGCGCGCGCACCGATCTGGCAGGCCGGCGCCGACTATGGCCACGGCACCGGTCACGGGGTCGGCTACTTCCTGAACGTGCACGAAGGCCCGCAGGTGATCTCGCACTACGCACCGGCCGAGCCGTGGACCGCGATGGAGGAGGGCATGATCACGTCGAACGAGCCGGGTCTGTATCGGCCGGGCAAGTGGGGCGTGCGAATCGAAAACCTCGTGCTGAACGTGGCGGCGGAAAAAACCGAATTCGGCGACTTCCTGAAGTTCGAAACGCTGACGCTGTGCCCGATCGACGCGCGCTGCATCGAGTGGTCGTTGCTGCGCGACGACGAGCGCGCGTGGCTCAACGCGTATCACGAGACGGTGCGCGTGCGCCTCGCGCCGCATGTATCGGGCGACGCGAAAGCGTGGCTGGAACTGCGCACGCAACCCATCTGAGCATAGCGACGACCTTCCAAAGGAGCGTGGTGCATGGCGATCAAGGCAGTGGTGTTCGATTTCGGCGGTGTGCTGATCGACTGGAGTCCCGAGTACCTGTACCGCGAGCTGATTCCCGACGAAGTCGAGCGCCGCTGGTTCCTCACGCACGTCTGCTCGATGGACTGGGTGATCCGCCAGGATGGCGGTCAGCCGATCGTCGAAGCCACCGACGAGCTGATCGCGCGGTTTCCCGATCACGAACCGCTGATCCGCGCGTTCTATGAGCGCTGGCACCAGATGGTGGCGGGGGTGCTCGACGACGGCATCGCGCTGATGGAAAAGCTCGAAGCGGCCGAGGTGCCGCTCTTCGGGCTGACCAACTGGTCGGCCGAGACGTTTCCGTACGCGTGGGAGCACTATCCGGTGCTGCGGCGGTTTCGCGACGTCGTCGTGTCGGGGCGCGTGAAACTCGTGAAGCCCGACCCGGCGATCTTCGCGGAGATGCGCCGGCGCATCGAACTGCAAATGCCCGGTGTCGAGCCGGCCGAACTCGTCTTCATCGACGACAACGCGAAGAACGCCGAAGCCGCGACGGCGCTCGGCTGGCACGGCGTGCATCACACGAGCGCCGCGCAAACGGAAGCCGAGCTGCGCGAGTTGGGCTTGCCGGTTTGAGCTGACCGCCGCCGCTACTGCCCCAGCAGATTCTTCAGCGCATTGCCGAGACCCTTGACGGTCTCGCCCGCACCCTTCGCGACGCCCTCGACGCTGACCCCGAGCGCCTGCGCAAACCCGGCGCCGATGCGCGTGAGGATCCCTTCGCGCACCGAGAACTTCGGATCGCGCAGATCGCCGTCGAGCACGAAATGCAGCGTGATATTGCCGTTATGCGTCTTCAGCGCCGCGACGGCGGCGCGGGTCGGAATCGACATGAACGTCTCGAGCGGATTGTCGGATTCGGCGAGCTGCAGATTGTGGACTGTCATCGTGCCGGGCGCATGGAGATGATAGTTCCGCACCGTCGATTCGATCGTCAGATCGACGGTGCCGCCCGTCACCTGTGCGCGCGTGCCGGCCTTCTTCAGCAGATACTGATCGAGCATCGCAATATCGACGCCGTGCAGCGTGCTCGTCGTCTGCGAATCGCGGCTGGCGATTTTGATCCAGCCGTCGAACGTCACGGTGCCCGTATGCGCCGGCCCCTTCATCGAGCCGCGAACGCTGACATGGGTCGGTTCGGTAAGCGCCGGCAGATGCAGATGGTCGACGCTCGCGTTCGCGTCGCTGACCGTGACCTTGAACGGCGGCGGCCCGACAGTCATGTCGTAGAAATGGAAGTTGCCGTGTTCGAAGCGGACATGGTCGACCAGCTTTTCGCGCGGGATCGGCGGCGCCGTGCCGGCGTTGCCCGGCTGATCGCCGCGGTTCAGCGATTCGCGCAGGTTCGGCAGCAGATTCAGCGAGCCGTCCTTCGTGCGTAACACGGCCATGTCGAAGCCGCGCACGACGACCTCGCGGATATGCATGCGCCGCGCGATCAGATCGCGCACGTCGGGGGTGATCGTGATTTCGTCGGCGCGTAGCGGTTCACCCGCTGGCCAGCCAGGCGGCGCTTTTAGCACGACGTGGGTGAGGCGTACCGAGGTGAGGCCGACGTCGATACTGTCGGCGCTGCCGAGCGGCCCGAGCGCCGCGCTGACGCGATTCTTGACTTCCTGTTGCGCGAATCGCATCGCGCCGATCGCGATCAGAACCAACGCCAAAAGCGTTGCCCCCACGATGACGATCCAGCGCCTGCCCTTCGACATCGCCATGCCTGTCTCCTCGTCGCCGCGTCGCGCGGCGCTGTGTTGACCGTCTGTCGCGTGCGCGAGACTTTCACGCGCGCCTCCATCTAGCGATGGTTAGCAACGCGCATGCCCCGCGGCCCGTCCGGCATCGCGCCGGACGGGCCGTCGTCCGCCCGCTTCCTAACGCGAGATCGGCTTGTAGCGCAGGCGCTTCGGCCGCGCGCCTTCCTCGCCGAGACGCGCGCGCTTGTCCGCTTCGTATTCCTGGTAGTTGCCGTCGAAGAACGTGACTTGCGAGTCGCCTTCGAACGCGAGGATATGCGTCGCGATGCGATCGAGGAACCAGCGATCGTGCGAAATCACGAGCACCGAGCCCGCGAATTCGAGCAGCGCGTCTTCGAGCGCGCGCAGCGTTTCGACGTCGAGGTCGTTCGACGGTTCGTCGAGCAGCAGTACGTTGCCGCCCGCGATCAGCGTCTTCGCCAGATGCAGACGACCGCGCTCGCCGCCGGACAGATTGCCGACGATCTTCTGCTGGTCGCCGCCCTTGAAATTGAAGCGGCCGATATACGCGCGCGACGGCGTTTCGTACTTGCCGACCGTCAGCACGTCCGCGCCGCCGGAGATTTCCTCGAACACGGTCTTGGTGCCTGCGAGCGCTTCGCGGCTCTGGTCCACGTACGCGAGCTTGACGGTCGGACCCTGCACGATTTCGCCCGAATCGGGTTGCTCGCGGCCGGTCAGCATACGGAACAGCGTCGATTTGCCGGCGCCGTTCGGACCGATGATGCCGACGATCGCGCCGGCCGGGATCTTGAAGCTGACGTTATCGAGCAGCAGCCGGTCGCCGTACGACTTGCTGACGTTCTTGAACTCGATCACTTCATTGCCGAGGCGGTCGCCGACCGGAATGAAGATTTCCTGCGTTTCGTTGCGCTTCTGGTAGTCCTGGCTGTTCAGTTCCTCGAAGCGCGCGATACGCGCCTTCGACTTCGCCTGGCGGCCCTTCGGGTTCTGGCGCACCCACTCGAGTTCCTTCTTGATCGCCTTCTGGCGCGCGGACTCCGACGCTTCTTCCTGCTTCAGACGCTCTTCCTTCTGATCGAGCCAGCTGCTGTAGTTGCCCTTCCACGGAATGCCGTGACCGCGGTCGAGTTCGAGAATCCACTCGGCGGCGTTGTCGAGGAAGTAGCGATCGTGCGTGACGGCGACCACGGTGCCCGGGAAGCGCGTCAGGAACTGCTCGAGCCATTCGACCGATTCCGCGTCGAGGTGGTTGGTCGGCTCGTCGAGCAGCAGCATGTCGGGCTTTTGCAGCAGCAGCTTGCACAGCGCGACGCGGCGCTTTTCGCCCCCCGACAGATGCTCGATCTTCGCGTCCCATGCCGGCAGGCGCAGTGCGTCGGCGGCGATTTCGATCTGCTGCTCGGCGCTGCCGTCGGTCGTTGCGAGGATCGCTTCGTACTTCGCCTGCTCGGCGGCCAGTGCGTCGAAGTCGGCGTCCGGCTCCGCGTAGGCCGCGTAGACTTCGTCGAGCTTCTTCTGCGCGTTGAACACGTCGCCGAGTCCTTCCTCGACCGCTTCACGCACGGTTTTCTGCGGATCGAGTTGCGGCTCCTGCGGCAGATAGCCGATGTTCAGGTTCGGCATCGGTGTCGCTTCGCCTTCGATCTCCGTGTCCACACCGGCCATGATGCGGATCAGGGTCGACTTGCCCGAGCCGTTCAGGCCGAGCAGGCCGATCTTCGCACCGGGGAAGAACGATAGCGAAATGTCTTTCAGGATCTGGCGCTTGGGCGGCACGATTTTGCCGACCCGGTTCATGGTGAAAACGTATTGGGCCATTTGCTTGCAGTGGACGTTGACGACGCCGGCCGCGTGCGGGCGGGCAGTCGGGGGTGAATGGGTAATCGGTGTGAGGGCCGGGCGGAACACCCGGCGCCGGCCGGCGCGGCGTCGGATTCGACGACGCTGCCGCGCGCGGCATGTGGTTCAGGTGGCATTGTACTTCGCGGCGAGGGCCGGGCGGCAGGGGGGCTCCGGCGGCGGGCCGCCGTCGCGGCGCTCCGCGGGCGTCTCAGTTCGCGCGCCGTCCAGTCGCCGGATCGAAGAAGTGCAGATGCTGCGCGGGCAGCACGACCTGCAGCGCCTCGCCGGCCGCGGGACGATGCGCGTGAGGCAGCCGCGCGGTCACATCGTGCTTGCCCCAGCGGCCGTGCGCGAGATTGTCCGCGCCGAGAATTTCGCAAGAATCGACGCTCAGTGTCGCGAACGGTGCGTTGGCCGTGCCCGGGCTCAGATGCTCGGGGCGAATGCCGAGCGTCCACTCGCGGCCTGTCGCGACTTCGCGGCCGATCGACGGCACGCCCGCGAGCGGCAGCTTCGGGCCGTTGCCGGCGACGTCGAAGGTCGAGCCGTCGTCCGCGACACGGCCTTCGAGCAGGTTCATCCCCGGCGAGCCGATGAAACTCGCGACGAACAGCGTGGCCGGCCGCTCGTAGACTTCGGTCGGCGCGCCGATCTGCTCGGCGTGGCCCTGGTTCATCACGATCACGCGCTGCGCCAGGGTCATCGCTTCGATCTGATCGTGCGTGACGTACAGGCTCGTGGTCTTGAGGCGCGCATGCAGACGCTGGATTTCGAGGCGCATTTGCACGCGCAGACGCGCGTCGAGATTCGACAGCGGCTCGTCGAACAGAAACACCGCCGGCTCGCGCACGATCGCGCGGCCCATCGCGACGCGCTGCCGCTGTCCGCCCGACAACTCGCGCGGCTTGCGCTGCAGCAGCGCGCCGAGCTCGAGAATCTGCGCGGCGGCTTCGACGCGTTTCGCGATCTGCGCACGATCGACGCCCGCGATCTTCAGCGCGTAACCCATGTTCTCGGCCACGCTCATATGCGGATAGAGCGCGTAGTTCTGGAACACCATCGCGATGTTGCGATCCTTCGGCTCCAGCTCGTTGACGACCTTGCCGGCGATCGAAATGCTGCCGTCGGAGATGCGCTCGAGCCCGGCGACCATCCGCAGCAAGGTCGATTTGCCGCAGCCGGACGGGCCGACCATGACGACGAATTCGCCGTCGGCGACGTCGACGTCGATGCCGTGCAACACGAACTGTTTGCCGTCGTAGGTTTTCTTAACGCTTTGCAGAGTCAGTGCAGCCATGCCGTTCTAGCCTTTTGTTTTTGAGTGCTTGTCGCTGTCCGCCATACCGGATCATTTTTCCGAATCCACGAGGCCGCGCACGAACCAGCGCTGCATCGTCAGCACGACGGCGAGCGGCGGCAGCATCGCGAGCAGCGTGGCCGTCATCACCAGATGCCATTCGGTCGCGGTATCGCCCGAGGCGATCATTCCCTTGATGCCGATCACCGCGGTGATCAGCGACTGCTGGCTGGTGATCAGGATCGGCCACAGATACTGGTTCCAGCCGTAGATGAACGTGATCACGAAGAGCGCCGCCATCGTGGTCCGCGACAGCGGCAGCACGACGTCCCAGAAGAAGCGCAGCGCGCCCGCGCCGTCGATGCGCGCGGCTTCCATCAGCTCGTCCGGCAGCGTCTTGAAGAACTGGCGGAACAGGAACGTCGCGGTCGCCGACGCGATCAGAGGCAGCGTCAAACCGGTGTACGTATTGCTCAGATGCATCGACGACACCACCTGCACGGTCGGGAAAATCCGCACTTCGACCGGCAGCATCAGCGTGATGAAGATCAGCCAGAACGCAAGCGTGCGAAACGGAAAGCGGAAGTAGACGATCGCGTACGCGGAGATCATCGACACGGCGATCTTGCCGATCGCGATGACGAGCGCCATCACGAGGCTGTTGAACAGCATGCGATTGAACGGCGCCGCGGCGTTGCCGGTGCCCTGCGTCCAGATCGTGACGATGTTCTCGAACAGATGCGTGCTCGGCACGAGCGACAGCGGCACCGTGAACACCTCGTGCTCGCTCATCGTCGCCGCGCAGAACGCGACGTACACCGGAAACACCACCAGCGCGACGCCGATGATCAGCACCGCGTGACAGAACAGGTCGAAACCGCGTCGGTTCTCGATCATGAGTATTGAACCCTGCGTTCGATGAAGCGGAATTGCACGACGGTCAGTGCCACGACGATGATCATCAGGACGACCGACTGCGCGCCCGAACTGCCGATGTCGAGCCCCTGGAAGCCTTCGGCGAAAATCTTGTAGATCAGCGTGCGGGTGGCCTGGCCTGGGCCGCCGCCGGTCGCCGCGTCGATCACGGGAAAGGTGTCGAAGAACGCGTAGGTGATGTTGATCACCAGCAGAAAGAACGTGGTCGGCGACAGCAGCGGCAGGGCGATGCCGAAGAAGCGGCGCACCGGACCGGCGCCGTCGATCGCGGCCGCTTCGATCAGCGAGCGCGGAATCGCCTGCAGGCCCGCATAGAAGAACAGGAAGTTATAGCTGATCTGCTGCCAGACTGACGCGAGCACGACGAGGAACATCGCCTGACCGGGGTTCAGCGCGTGATTCCACACGATGCCGTGTTTCGCGAGCGCATACGTGACGAGGCCGATGCTCGGGTTGAACAGGAACGACCACAGCACCGCGGCGATCGCGGGCGCGACCGCGTACGGCCAGATCAGCAGCGTTTGATAGGCCTTCGCGCCGCGCGTCACGCGGTCCGCGCAGACCGCGAGCAGCAGCGAGACCACGAGGCCCGACACGGTGACGAGCGTGCAGAACACGATCGTCGTGTTGAACGACGCCAGATACAGCGGGTCGGCGAACAGCTGTTTGAAGTTCGCGAGTCCGACGAACTCGCTCGACGTACCGAACGCGTCTTGGGTTTGCGTCGATTGCCAGAGCGCGACGCCCGCCGGCCAGAGGAAGAACACGAGCGTGATGAGCAGCTGCGGCGCGACGAGCAGGTAGGGCAGCGCGCTGGTGCCGAAGTAGGAGCGCTTTTCCATCGGGATGTCCAGAGTGTGCTGCAACGACGGGTTCCCGCGCGGGAGCGCCGGAACCCTGCCTGCAGGCGATGCTTAGTTACCGGCCTTTTCGAAGCGGCGCAGCAGGTCGTCGCCGCGCGCGACGGACGAGTCGAGCGCCTGTTGCGGCGTCTTCCTGTCCGCCCACACCTGCTCGAGTTCTTCGTCGATCACGGTGCGGATCTGCGGCATGTTGCCCAGACGCAGGCCCTTCGTGAACGGCAGCGGCGGCTTGTTCAGCATCTGGCGGATCGCGGTGTCGCTGCCGGGGTTCTTGTCGTAGAAGCCCTGCTGGCGCGTCAGGTCATACGCGGCGGTCGTGATCGGCAGATAGCCGGTGTCCTGATGCCACTTCGCGGCGACTGGCGCCGTGGCCAGATAGGCGAGGAACTTCGCGACGCCCTTGTAGACGGCCGGGTCCTTGCCCGACAGCACCCACAGGCTCGCCCCGCCGATGATCGCGTTCTGCGGCGCGCCCTTCACGCTGTCGTCGTACGGCATCATGCCGGTGCCGAAGTTGAACTTCGCGTATTTCTTGATCGTCGCGAGCGAGCCTGACGAGTTCGTGACGATGCCGCAGTCGCCGCTATAGAACTTCGACACCGGTTCGTCCTTGCGGCCGACGTAAGTGAACGTGCCGTCCTTCGCCATGTTCTGCAGGAACTGGATGTGCGCGACCTGCAGCGGCTTGTTGAATTCGAGCTGCGCGTCCATGCCGTCGAAGCCGTTGTTACGCGACGCGAACGGCGCCGCATGCCACGCGCTGTAGTTCTCGAGCTGAATCCAGCTTTGCCAGCCCGACGAGTAGCCGCACGACATGCCTGAGGCCTTCAGCTTCTGCGCATCGGCGTGCAACTCGGCCCAGGTCTTCGGCGGCTGGTTGGGATCGAGGCCAGCCTTCTTGAACGCATCCTTGTTGTAGTACAGCACCGGCGTCGAGCTGTTGAACGGCATCGAGATCAGTTCGCCGGTTTTCGAGTCGCTGTAATAGCTCGCGATGGTCGGCACGAAGGCTTTCTGATCGAGCGGCAGGCCCGCGTCCTTGAATACCTGCGTGACCGGGACGATGGCTTTCTTCGCCTGCATCATCGTCGCGGTGCCGACCTCGTAGACCTGCAGGATGGCCGGCGCATTGCCGCTGCGATAGGCGGCGATGCCGGCGGCGAGGGTCTGGTCGTAGGTGCCCTTGAACACGGGCACGATCTTGTAGTCGTTTTGCGATTTGTTGAAGTCGTTCGCGATGTCGTTCAGACGTTCACCCAGTGCGGCTTCCATGGCGTGCCAGAACTGAATTTCGGTCGCGGCGTGAGCCGCCTGGCTGACGCCGATGCTCAATACAGCGGCGACGGAAAGTGAACGGAACAGCGGCTTGTAATTCATCGATTTGTCTCCGGTTCGGAAGGGGCGCGGACGCGAATCGCGCGATTCTAGTTGTGTTCGATGACATTCCGGCGGCGGATGCCGGGCGGCGCGGACCAAGGGTGGCGGCGCGCCGGAAGCCGAAATTTAGCATTGGCTGTCAGGGGAAAGAAATAAACGGGAGGCGAAAATTCGAGGTGACCGGACAGCGTTGGAGGCTCAAGGGGACGATATTGAGCGCCAAGCCAAGGTGTGTTTCGGTTTGAATTTTCGGTTCAAGGACGCTGAGAGACATGGGTCTGCCATTCCCTGTGCAACTTGCGAAACGAGCGGCTGTTGTCCAATGCTTGTTGCAGATCCATCCTTGCGGTGAATGCAGGTTGATCGAGTATTTCGCTGTACGTGCCACTTTGCATATGCTCTCTCATCCATCCTTTGGCATTACGCGGAGTCTCTGCATCTAGTAATTCAGAGGGTGCAATAGAAAAGCCACGCGCTCCGTCAAGGGACGGCGCCGCCGCAATGAACCAAGCCTCGAACTCTCGATTCGCCAGGACAACCGATAACCGCCGATGTGGCACGTATTGTCGTGCACGCTCGAATATCTTCTGTCCGAGTCTTGCCGGGCAATCGTCATCCGCATCTAGTACGATCAAGATCCATCCATCCTCGCCAGTCTTGGCAGCCGCCAGGAGCAATTGCCTGCGGAATTCCTCTTCTTTGTTCAAAAACTTGTCTCGCCGTACCCGAATAGGCTGTAGAGGGTTTATCACCGTGTCAGGAGACCATTGGGCAGCCATCCTTCGCAAGAGTATCGGCAATGCCGAGACTTCCCCATCACCCTCCACAATCGACGCGATGGGAATCACGACCGCACCTCGCTGAACAAATCGAACTGGACTTCGCTTTGCTGCTTGATGATTTGGCGGTCAGGCGCCAACTGGTTCATTCGTAATAGTTCTCCGGCGGAAAACAGATGATCACGCAACACTTGACGGGAAGCTTGGTCCAACGGAGCAATCTGTGTTTCCCCTCCCTCAGAGACGACGGCTAGGATGGCGTCTACGTCGATACCACGGTCATCTAGCAGATCAGGGCTATGGCTAGTCACAAGCACTTGTGTGTGCTTGGCCGACTGAACTAAAACCTCTCTTAAGGCCGCGCTCGCTGCCGGGTGCAGCGCCGTTTCCGGCTCTTCAATGCCGATCAAAGTGGGCGCGTAATCAACATTGGTTTGGAGTAGCGCTGTCAACACACCGAGCGCACGCAAGGTGCCGTCGGACATGTTCTGAGCCAGAAATTTCCACGGATACTTGGCTCCTGCCATATCCTGTCGAAACTCGAGCGTCTCCATTGGACCGATGGCCTTGCGCTCCACGCCATGCACCATGGGCACGACTGACTGGAGGTATTCTTTGATGGCCTCCACGCGATCCGGTGCCACGCGCTCGAGATGACCGATGACGCTAGCGATATTTTCGCCCACGGGCTTAAGCAAACGGCCATCCTGCGGCTTTTGAAGCTCACGCATCAATTTGGGGTTTAGGTTATAAAACCCCATCGCAGTTAATGCATCGAACACGGGCCTGAATGCCGTGAAGCCTGATGCCGCCACGAGAGCCAACCGGTCAGCGGTAATGGCAGGAAAGGCAGTTTCGCTACTGTCGAGTAAGCGGCCTTTCTCTATGCGGAAGAAAGGTCCCTTGCCGATGCCATCGATCACACATTTTTCGTGTTGTACTTCATAGCCTCCGCTGGCCATGGCACCGATGTCGAAGGCATACCATCCGTAGCGACCATCCTTGAGTCGAAACTCGATCCGGATGCCGAAATGCGTTGGATGTCCACTCGAACGTCGCCGCACTTCATTCAACCCACCTCGTTCATTAATCGCGTTGTCCAAGGAACCTGCCAAAGCATCGCGAACGAAGTGCAAGGCATCTAAAAAATTGCTTTTGCCAGCACCGTTCTGCCCGACAAGATATGTCAGGGGCTGCAAGCGGACGTCACAGTGACCGATGCTCTTGTAGTTGCGCAGCACTACGCGCTGGATAAAAACGGTATGCGACATGAAAGCCTCACTGTCCGGACAATCGCTTCAACGAGCCAACCGGTCTGAATGGGTTACTGTACTTTTGACACCATTATTACCTTACCCCTCAGGTGATTGATTACCTCGAGGCTTCCCTCTGCATTGCTAGGACTGCGCGAACAATAGAAAGCCGCGGCGAATCTCATTCAGAAGGCTACCTATTTGAAATCCGGGTAGTTGGCCTTCCATTCAACGCACTCGTGCTCTGTTGGAAGCAGTAGTCGGCTTTAGACGTTGAACAAAAAGTTCATCACGTCGCCATCATGCACGACGTACTCCTTGCCTTCCGCGCGCATCTTGCCGGCTTCCTTCGCGCCTTGTTCACCCTTGTAGGTGATGTAGTCGTCGAAGCTGATCGTCTGCGCGCGAATGAAGCCGCGCTCGAAGTCGGTGTGGATCGCGCCGGCCGCCTTCGGCGCCGTGTCGCCGACGTGGATCGTCCACGCGCGCACTTCCTTCACGCCGGCCGTGAAGTAGGTCTGCAGGCCGAGCAGCTTGAAGCCCGCGCGGATCACGCGGTTCAAGCCCGGCTCATGCATGCCCATGTCGGCGAGGAAGACTTCCATGTCGGCTTCGTCGAGGTCGGCGATTTCCGCTTCGACCGCCGCGCACACGGCCACGACCGGCGCGCCTTCAGCAGCCGCGAACTTCGTGATCGCGTCGAGGTGCGGGTTGTTCTCGAAGCCGTTTTCCTTCACGTTGGCGACGTACATCGTGGGCTTGGCGGTGATCAGGCAGAACGGCTTGAGGGTAGCCTTTTCTTCATCGGTCAGATCGAGCGCGCGGACCGGCTTCGCCTGGTCGAGCTGCGCGCGGACCTTCTCCAGCACCGCCGCGTTCTTCGCGGCTTCCTTGTCGTTACCCGACTTGGCCGCCTTGGAATAGCGCGCGAGCGCCTTCTCGACGGTGGCGAGGTCGGCAAGCGCGAGCTCGGTGTTGATCACCTCGATGTCCGACAACGGATCGATCTTGTTCGCGACGTGAATCACGTTGTCGTCTTCGAAGCAGCGTACGACGTGCGTGATCGCGTCGGTTTCGCGGATGTTCGCGAGGAACTGGTTGCCGAGGCCTTCGCCCTTGCTCGCGCCGGCCACCAGACCGGCGATGTCGACGAACTCGACCACGGCCGGCAGGATGCGCTCCGGCTTGACGATTTCGGCGAGCGCCTTCAGCCGCGCGTCCGGCACCTCGACGATGCCGACGTTCGGCTCGATCGTGCAGAACGGATAGTTTTCGGCGGCGATTCCCGCCTTGGTCAGCGCGTTGAACAGGGTGGACTTGCCGACGTTGGGCAGGCCGACGATGCCGCATTTGAGGCTCATGGAAATCCTTCAGTGAATCAGTAGGTTGCGTGATGCGCTCGACGCTGCGCGCGGATTCGGAAAGCCTTCGCGCAAGGTGGGGCGCGGCAGGCTCAGCGGAGCGGACAAGACACCGAATCGGGGCGTTGGCTCGACGATTGAGTGCGAGTTTTCACGGAAAGCGCAATTGTAACCCGTTCGCCCGCGCGGACCCGCCGGCGCATTGGCGCGAAGCCACTGTAGAATCGTCAGTTCAGAGCCCGCAGAGCTCAATTTCCGGGGGAGCAGCGTGGGAATCATCAGATGGGTTGGGATCGGCGTGGTCGCCGCGGTCGTGGTGGGCTCGGTCGCGACATGGGTCGCGCCGAATTTCGACGAAGCGCAGGCCACCACGGACCGGCAGACCATCGATTGTTTGACGACCCACCTGTCGCACGAAGATCACGCCGACATCGCGCGGTTCGCCGATAAGAACGACTACGACTCGCTATGGCGCGTGTTCGACCGCGTGTTCCCCGACTGCGCGGTACGCAGCGATCAGCGCGATCGCAAGGCGGAGCTCGAAGCGGCCGCGTGGCGCAACCTCTCGTCCAATCGCGACTTCTTGCGCATGCGCGAGGCGAACGCGGCGCTCGCGGCAAGCGCCGCGACGCATTAACACGACGCATCGAGGCCGCGCGGCCACCGGCCCGGGACTCAAATGCGCGTGGCCGCCAACGCATGAAGTGCGGGTTGCGCGAGCGGTCGGCATCAGACTCGCACAGTCCCGCCGACAACCTCAGGCTCTGACCCCAGACACCATGTCCGGCACGAGCCCGCGAGGCCCCGCGCACAGCGCCCAACGGCCGCGCCCGTCGATCCGTCCCCCGCAACCCCCGCGGCTATAATGCGCGCATGAACGCACACCACCAGACCTTTGATGCCGCCGTGATCGGCGGCGGGCTCGTCGGCAAGACCGCGGCGCTCGCGCTCACGCAAGCCGGACTGCGCGTCGCACTGCTCGCGCAGCCTTGCGCGGCGCTGCCCGCCGGTGCTGTCTTCGACTCGCGCGTCTATGCGTTGTCGTCGAGTTCGCAGGCCTTGCTCGAGCGGCTGCGGGTCTGGCAGGCGCTCGATCACACACGGCTCGGTCCCGTCTACGATATGCGCGTCTACGGCGACGCGCACGCCGAGCTGCATTTCTCGGCGTTTCAGGCATCGGTACCGCAGCTTGCGTGGATCGTCGAGTCGTCGGTGATCGAGCGCGCGCTCGATGCCGCGCTGCGCTTCCAGCCGAATCTCACGTGGTTCGACGCGCGCGCGCAGGCGCTCGATTTCTCCGTCGACAACGCGAGCGTCGGCCTCGCGAACGGCAGCGTGCTCGAAGCGGATCTCGTAGTCGGCGCGGACGGCGCGCACTCGTGGGTGCGCGCGCAGATCGGCTCCAAGATGGTGCGCCGCGACTACAGACAGATCGGTGTGGTCGCCAATTTCAAGGCTGCGAAGCCGCACGGCGAAACCGCGTATCAGTGGTTCCGCGACGGCGAGATCATCGCGTTGCTGCCGATGCCGGACGGCCACGTGTCGCTGGTCTGGTCGGCGCGCACCGAACACGCCGAGCAGTTGCTCGCGCTCGATCCCGAGCGGCTCGCCGCCGAAGTCGAGCACCTGAGCGGTGAACAGTTCGGTGCGCTCGACTGCGTGACGCCCGCGCAGGGCTTCCCGCTCGCGTTGCAGACCGTGGACCGGCTCGTCGCCCCGCGGGTCGCGCTGGTCGGCGATGCCGCACATCTGATCCATCCGTTGGCAGGACAGGGCATGAACCTCGGCTTGCGCGACGTCGCCGCGCTCGCGAGCACGATCGGCGGCAAGGAGTCGTTCCGCGATCTCGGCGACATGGTGCTGCTGCGTCGCTACGAACGCGCGCGCCGCGAAGACATTCGCGCGCTGATGATCGCCACCGACGGTCTGCAGAAACTGTTCTCGGTGCCCGGTCCGCTCGCGCGCGCCGTGCGCAATACCGGCATGGCGTTCGTCGGCGCGCAGCCATTCATCAAGCGCTGGCTCGTGTCGGCCGCGCTGGGGTAAACCGCAACGAGGCGTCGGGCGGATAGCCGATGGCCGGTCACCGGCGCCCGGGACAGGTATCATGACCGGATCGAAGCGCTGCGATCCGCCCCTTATCGACCCCCGATCGAACCTGATCGAGCCTGATTGAACAGATAGGCGGCCGAAACTCGCGGCCGGAACGTAAAAAACGCGCAGGTGCGCGACTGACTCCAGGACTCCAGCATGAAAAAGACCTTCCGCATCGCCGCCGCCGCGCTCGCGATCGGTGCCGCTATGCTCGGCTGCTCGGCGCAGGCCGACCAGACCACCGACAAGCTCAAGGCCACCTTGCAAACCCGTCTTTCCGACGTGACGATCAAAAGCGTGTCGAAGACGCCGATCGCGGGCCTGTACGAAGTGAATCTCGGCACGCAGATCGTCTACAGCGATGCGAGCGGCGACTACCTGATGCTCGGCGATATGGTCGACTCGAAGACGCGCAAGAATCTGACCGAGGCACGCCTGTCGGAAACCAACCGCATCGACTTCGCGAGCCTGCCGTTCGGCAACGCGGTGAAGGTCGTGCGCGGCAACGGCGCGCGCAAGATCGCGGTGTTCTCCGATCCGAACTGCCCGTACTGCAAGCAGCTCGAAAAAACGCTGCTGTCGATCGACAACGTGACGGTCTACACGTTCCTGTACCCGGTGCTGTCGCCCGATTCGACGGCCAAGTCGAAGTCGATCTGGTGCTCGGCCGATCGCGCGAAGGCGTGGGAATCGTGGATGCAGGACCGTCAGGCGCCGACCGCCGCCGCCACCTGCGACACCGCCGCGATCGACAAGAACCTCGCGCTCGGCCGTTCGATGAACGTCGAAGGCACGCCGACGGTGTTTCTCGCCGACGGTCGCCGCCTGCCCGGCGCGGTGCCGGCAGATCGGCTCGACAAGGAACTGTCGGCCGTGCACTGAACAGCGCGCAGCGCCACGCCCGCCGCGGGCGCAACAGATGCAAAGTTCAAACGAAAGGAGGCGCACGCAGCGCCTCCTTTCGCATCGAGCCCCGAACTTCCCGCCTCACTCTCCTGACACTCCCAAGCGCCGCCGATGAAGCCGATCCGCTACACCATCGTTCCGGGTAACCCCGCCGCCCACCTGTTCGAAGTCACCGTGACCGTCGCCGATCCCGATCCGGCCGGCCAGCGTTTCATGCTGCCGGTGTGGATTCCGGGCAGCTACATGGTGCGCGAGTTCGCGCGCAACATCGTCACGCTGCGCGCGGTGAACGACGCGGGCCGCAAGGTGCGCGTCGAGAAGATCGACAAGCACACGTGGCAGGCCGCGCCGGTCAAGGGAGCCTTGACGCTGCGCTACGAGGTGTACGCATGGGACCTGTCGGTGCGCGCCGCGCATCTGGACGACACGATCGGCTTTTTCAACGGCACCAGCGTGTTCCTGTCGCCGCTCGGCCATGAGGACGCGCAGTGCGTGGTCGATATCCAGAAGCCGCAGGGCGCCGCGTATCGCGGCTGGCGCGTCGCGACCGCGCTGCCGGAAGCGCGCGGCACGAAGCGCTACGGCTTCGGCGAATACCGCGCGCAGAACTACGACGAACTGATCGACCATCCTGTGACGCTCGGGGAATTCGCGCTCGCGACGTTCAAGGCGCACGGCGTGCCGCACGACGTCGTGATCGGCGGTCGCGTGATCGGGCTCGACATGGAGCGTCTGTGCAAGGACCTGAAGCGCATCTGCGAAGCGCAGATCGCGATGTTCGAACCGAAGTCGAAGAAGGCGCCGGTCGAGCGCTACGTGTTCATGACGCAGGCTGTCACCGACGGTTACGGCGGGCTCGAGCATCGCGCGTCGACCGCGCTGATCTGCAATCGCACCGATCTGCCGGTGCAGGGCCGCGAGCCGATGAGCGAGGGCTACCGGACCTATCTCGGTCTGTGTAGCCACGAGTATTTCCACACGTGGAATGTGAAGCGGATCAAGCCGGCCGTGTTCGCGCCGTATGACCTCGGCGTCGAAAACTACACGTCGATGCTGTGGCTGTTCGAGGGCTTCACGTCGTATTACGACGACCTGATTCTCGTACGCAGCGGGGTGATCTTGCAGGACGACTATTTCGGCCTGCTCGGCAAGGTGATCGGCGGGGTGCAGCGCGGCAGCGGGCGCCTCAAGCAGAGCGTCGCCGAAAGCTCGTTCGATGCGTGGGTCAAGTACTACCGGCAGGACGAGAACGCGCCGAACGCGATCGTCAGCTATTACACGAAGGGCTCGCTGATCGCGCTCGCCTTCGACCTGACGATCCGCGCGCAGACCGGCAACCAGAAATCGCTCGACGACGTGATGCGTCTGCTGTGGACGCGCTTCGGCCGTGACTTTTATCGAGGCAAGCCGGTCGGTGTCGACGAAAGCGAGATCGAGGCGATTTTCGCGGAAGCGAGCGGCGCGCAACTGGCCGAACTGTTCGCCGAGGGCGTGCGCGGCACGCGCGATCTGCCGCTCGACGCGCTGCTCGCGCCTTTCGGCGTGGCGCTCGCGCCGGACGTCGACAAAAACGGCAAGCCGTCGCTCGGCGTGCGGCTACGCGGCGGCGCGGATTGCGCGCTCGCGACCGTGCACGAGGGCAGCGCCGCGCAGAAGGCGGGCCTCTCCGCTGGCGACGTGCTGATCGCGATCGATGGTCTGCGCGTGACCGGCGGGAATATCGATGCTCTGCTGACGCGCTATCAGCCGGGTGCGAAGGTCGAGGTGCACGCGTTCCGTCGCGACGAGCTGCGCGTCACGCAGGTGAAGCTCGACGGCCCCGAAGTGGCCCGCTACAAGCTCACGGTCAGCGATCACCGTCCCGCCGCGCGCAAAGCCCTTGAGCGCTGGCTGACGAAGTGATCGGCGTGGTGGTGGGCCGCACCGGGCGGTCCACCGATCGTCGCCTGTCCCGTCGTCAATCGGTGGAGGAGGACGGTTGATTGTTCTATCCATGCAACAATCCTTCGCCGCCGGACGGCTTTTTCGCCGGCCGGTAAAAAAACACAATGACTTCACTCGCGCAACACTGCGCGCCCCTACTGGAGTCAACCATGACCACGATCCTGCAAATCAACTCGGCAGCCCGTTCGCAAGGCGCGAACTCGACGCTTCTCGTCAACGAGCTGACGGAAAAGCTGCAACAGTCGAATCCGGGCGCGCAAGTCGTCGTCCGTAACCTGCAAGCCGAACCGCTGCCGCACCTCGACGACGCCGTGCTCGGCGCGTTCTTCACGCCGGCCGACCAGCGCACCCCGGAACAGGCCGCGATCGCCGCACGCAGCGAAGCGCTGATCGCCGAACTGCAAGCCGCCGACGTCATCGTGATCGGTGCGCCGATGTACAACTTCGGCATCTCGTCGCAACTGAAGACGTACTTCGACTTCATCGCACGTGCGGGCATCACGTTCCGTTACACCGCGAACGGCCCGGAAGGCCTCGTGACGGGCAAGAAGGTCCACGTCGTGTCGGCGCGCGGCGGCAAGTATCTCGGCACGCCGAACGATAGCCAGACGCCGTATCTGAAGAGCTTCCTCGGCTTCCTCGGCATGACCGACGTGAACTTCATCTACGCCGAAGGCCTGAACCTGGGCCCGGACGCCGCGAACGCCGCGCTGAGCTCGGCACGCGAAGCGATCGCCGCGGTCTAAGCGGGTTTGTCCTGCCGCATTGCGCAGCTTCGATGCGGCGCGAGCGGTGAAAAGAATAACGCCACGGATGGGTTCATCCTCCGTGGCGTTTTCGTTGTGTATCGCAATCTTCTGACGACGACGCTCTCACGCAAGCATTTGCGCGTCGTCCGGTAGACGCCAGTCGATCGGCTCCCGGCCGTGCTGCAACAGATACTCGTTCGCCTTCGCGAAATGCCCGCAACCGAGAAAGCCGCGATGCGCGGACAGCGGCGACGGATGCGGCGCCTCCAGCACATAGTGCGACTTGCCGCCGAGTAGCGCGCGCTTCGCCTGCGCATGCGCGCCCCACAGCATGAAGACGAGGTTCTGATGCCGCGTCGCGAGTTCGTGGATCAGCGTGTCGGTACATTTCTCCCAGCCGCGTTTCGCGTGGCTCGCGGCGCTGTCGCGCTCGACGGTCAGCACCGTGTTCAGCAGCAGCACGCCCTGTTTGGCCCAGCTGTCGAGGCAACCGTGCTGCGGCGTCTGGTGACCGAGACTCGCGGCGATTTCCTTGAAGATGTTGCGCAGCGACGGTGGCGGCCGCACGTGCGGCGCGACCGAAAACGCGAGACCGTGCGCCTGCGGCGTGCCGCGGTCTTCGCCGTGGTACGGATCCTGGCCGAGGATTACGACTTTCACTTCGTCGGGGCTCGTCAGGCGGAGCGCGCGGAACACGTCGGCCGGATAGATCGTTTTGCCGGCGGCACGCTCACCGTCGACGAAGCGGCACAGCGGCGCGTAGGTGTCGCTGTCGATGAAGGGCTTCAGATGCGTGCGCCAGGCCGCGGGTAGCGCGGCGAATTGTGCTTCAAGCGTGGGCGGGGCGGCGCTGGGGTCGGCGGAGGCTGCGGCGGGGGCGACATCGTCGAACAGCGATGCCTGCGGCAAACTGGAGCGGGTGCGGGAAGCGGAGGTCATGGCGGGGAAGTGTCGCAGCAAACGCGGACTAGCTCAAGTTGCGGCAAGCGAGCGCATGAGGTGCCGCGGGTTTCGGGCAACGCGCTCACCTGGCGCGCAACCGATACCCGCGCTGCGCCTTGCTGATGTCATCCGGCGCGAGGCCGGCAATCCGTTTGCCGAGTTCGGCGGCGAGCGTGTGAAGCGCCGCTTCGTCGCCCGATTTCAGTTCGAGCTCGATCTCCGAGATCGGCGCGCGGCGCGCTTCATCGTCGACTTCGGCAAGCACGTCGCCCTGATCGATCGCCGCCTCGATCTGAGCGCCGTCGGAGTCGAGCAGCCATAGCGTGCGCGTGAAATTGGTGTGGAACAGCTCGATCAGCGCAGGCGCGGCCTGTTTCAGTGCATCCGCGGCGGCGGGTTCGTCGCAAGCGCTCAGCAACGATTCGATTTCGAGCTTCGCGCCCGCGACCGGCAATTCCCATTCGTGCCGGCTATGCAAGCCGTTCGTCGCCGTGCCGACCGTCTTGAAGGTCTGCAGCCAGCCGTCCGGGGTCTGCCGTAGACGCAGCGCGCTCTTTGACGACGCCAGCGTCAACTGCGGCGTATCGAAGTAAATGTTCACGAGCTTGATCGCGCGTCCGTTCTTGCCGGCGCGCGCGGCGAACCACTGCGTCGCCGCCTGCACCTGCGAAGCCGGCAGCGCCAGCTTGATTTCGCGTTCCATGCCCATGCTGGGTGTCCTTGTTGCGTGGATTTCTCTGCGCCCGATACGCCGATACGTCGATACGACGCTCAGAAAAACATCCGCGCGAGTTCCACGCCCGGCTCGTCCGCGCGCATGAACGCTTCGCCGACGAGGAAGGTATGCACGTTCCGCGCGCGCATGCGCTCGACGTCGTCGCGCGACAGGATGCCCGATTCGGTCACGACGATGCGATCGTCGGGAATCGCGTCGAGCATGCCGAGCGTCGTGTCGAGCGAGGTTTCGAAGGTGCGCAGATTGCGGTTGTTGATGCCGATCAGTGGCGTCTTCAGCGTCAGCGCTTCCTTGAGTTCATCGCTGTCGTGCACTTCGACGAGCACCGCGAGCCCCAGCGAATGCGCGAGCGCTTCGAGGTCCTGCATCTCGGCGGTTTCGAGCGCGGCGGCGATCAGCAGGATCGCGTCGGCCCCCATCGCGCGTGCTTCGACCACCTGATACGGATCGACGATGAAGTCCTTGCGTATCACCGGCAACTGGCACGCGGCGCGCGCTTGCTGCAGATAGGCGACGCTGCCCTGGAAGAACTGCACGTCGGTCAGCACGGACAGACACGCCGCGCCGTGCTTCTCGTACGAACGCGCGATGTCGCCCGGCACGAAGTGCTCGCGCAGCACGCCCTTCGACGGGCTCGCCTTCTTCACTTCGGAGATCACCGCGGCGAGACCCGCCGTGTGCTTGGCGCGCAATGCGCCGACGAAGTCGCGGAGATCGCGCGACGACGCTTCGAGCCGCAGTTCTTCGAGCGGCACGCTTTGCTCGGCCGCCCGGACTTCTTCGCGTTTGACCGCGATAATGCGGTCGAGGATGTCGCTCATAAATGTCTCGCTACGTGATTACTGCTTGAATTGCTGGGTGAAGCGCACCAGTTCGTCGACCTTCGCGCGTGCCTTGCCGCTCGCGATCGCTTCGCGCGCGAGCTCGATGCCGTCCGCGATCGTGGCCGCGACGTTCGCCGAATAGAGTGCCGCGCCGGCGTTCAGCGTGACGATTTCCCGCGCGACGCCGGGCTTGTTGCTGAGCGCGTCGAGCAGCATGACCTTCGACTCGCCCGCGTCGGCGACTTTGAGCGTGCGGTTCGACACCATCTGCATGCCGAAGTCTTCCGGATGGATCTCGTACTCGCGGATCTCGCCGTCGCGCAACTCGCCGACCAGCGTGGCGCCGCCGAGCGACACTTCGTCCATGCCGTCCATCCCGTACACGACGAGCACGTGTTTGGCGCCGAGGCGCTGCATCACGCGCACCTGAATGCCGACGAGGTCGGGGTGAAACACGCCCATCAGCTGATTCGGCGCGCCGGCCGGATTGGTGAGCGGCCCGAGGATATTGAAGATCGTGCGGATGCCGAGTTCCCGGCGTACCGGCGCGACGTTTTTCATCGCCGGATGATGGTTCGGCGCGAACATGAAGCCCATGCCCGTTTCCGCAATCGATGCCGCGACCTGCTCCGGCTGCAGATCGATGTTGACGCCGAGCGCTTCGAGCACGTCCGCGCTGCCCGACTTGCTCGATACGCCGCGATTGCCGTGCTTTGCGACCTTCGCGCCCGCCGCGGCCGACACGAACATCGTCGCGGTGGAAATGTTGAACGTGTGCGCGCCGTCGCCGCCGGTACCGACGATATCGACGAAGTTCGAGTTGTCCTGCACGTCGACGTGCCGCGCAAATTCACGCATCACCGTGGCGGCCGCGGTGATTTCGCCGATGGTCTCTTTTTTGACGCGCAGGCCGGTGATGATCGCCGCCGACATCACGGGCGAGAGTTCGCCGCGCATGATGAGGCGCATCAGGTGCAGCATTTCGTCGTGAAAAATCTCGCGGTGCTCGATGGTCCGCTGCAAGGCTTCCTGGGGCGTAATGGACATGATCTCGTCTCTCCTTGTGTCAGGCATTGCGCGGCGCCGCGTGATGCGAGGCCTTGCCGGCGACGGCGAGCTTCGACTGCTTGACGAAGTTTTCGAGCAGCGCGTGGCCGTGTTCGGACAGGATCGATTCCGGGTGGAACTGCACGCCTTCCACGGCCAGTTCCTTGTGGCGCACGCCCATGATTTCGCCGTCTTCAGTCCATGCCGATACTTCGAGGCAGTCGGGCAGCGATTCGCGTTCGATCGCGAGCGAGTGGTAGCGCGTTACCGTAAAGTGCTTCGGCAGGTCTTCGAATACGCCCTTGCAGTCGGTTTCGATCGTGCTGACCTTGCCGTGCATGATGGTCTGCGCGCGCACGACGCGGCCGCCGAACGCCTCGCCGATCGCCTGATGGCCGAGGCACACGCCGAGAATCGGCGTCTTGCCGGCGAATTCGCGCAGCACGTCGAGCGTGATGCCCGCGTGTTGCGGATTGCTCGGGCCCGGCGACAGGCAGATGCGCTCGGGGTTCAGCCTGGCGATTTCATCGAGCGTGATTTCGTCGTTGCGGTAGGTGCGCACGTCTTCGCCGAGTTCGCCGAAGTACTGCACCAGGTTGTAGGTGAACGAGTCGTAGTTGTCGATCATGAGCAGCATGGTGTGTCTCCGGTCAGAAGTCGCTATCGAGGCCGTCCTGGACCTGCTCGGCGGCGCGCATTACCGCGCGTGCCTTGTTCTCGGTCTCCTGCCATTCGGATTCGGGCACCGAATCGGCGACCACGCCCGCGGCCGCCTGCACATATAGATTGCCGTTGGCGATCACGCCGGTGCGGATCGTGATGGCCAGATCCATCTCGCCGGTGAACGACAGATAGCCGACCGCCCCGCCGTACAGGCCGCGCTTGACTGGCTCGAGCTCGTCGATCAGTTCCATCGCGCGGACCTTCGGCGCGCCCGACAGCGTGCCGGCCGGGAAGGTGGCGCGCAGCACGTCGAAATTGGTCATGTCGTTCTTGAGCTTGCCTTCGACCGAGCTGACGATGTGCTGCACGTGCGAGTACTTCTCGATCGCCATCTTGTCGGTCACGACCACCGAGCCGATCTGCGCAATGCGGCCGACGTCGTTGCGCGCGAGGTCGATCAGCATCACATGCTCGGCGATTTCCTTCGGATCGTTCAGCAGCTCGGTAGCGAGCGCGGCATCGCGCTCGGGCGTGTTGCCGCGCGGACGGGTGCCGGCCAGCGGGCGGATCGTGACGATACGGTCCTCGCCGCGCTTTTCCTGGCGCACCAGAATCTCCGGCGACGCGCCGACCACGTGGAAGTCGCCGAAGTTGTAGTAGTACATGTACGGCGACGGATTCAGCGAGCGCAGCGCGCGATACAGCGACAGCGGGTTGTCGCGGTACGGCTTGATCAGGCGCTGGCCGACCTGCACCTGCATCAGTTCGCCGGCGGCGACGTATTCCTTCGCCTTGCGCACGGCCGCCAGGTAATCGTCTTTCGCGAACTCGCGGTAGATCTCGGTGCGTACGCTGGCCGACACGACGGGCGGCTCGACGGTGACGCGCAGCCGCTGGCGCAGTTCGCGCAGACGGTGCTTCGCTTTCGTGTAGGCCTCAGCCTGGGTCGGGTCGGCGTAGACCACCAGATAGAGCTTGCCGGCGAGGTTGTCGATGACGGCGACTTCCTCGGTCAGCAGCAGCTGGATGTCGGGCAGATTGAGGTCGTCTTTCGGCGCGCTGTGCGCGAGCTTCTTCTCGATATAGCGCACGGCGTCATAGCCGAAATAGCCGGCGAGACCGCCCGTGAAGCGCGGCAGCCCCGGGCGTTGCGCGACCTTGAAGCGCGCCTGGAATTGCTGGATGAACGCGAGCGGATCGCCGTCGTGCGTCTCGACGACCTTGCCGTCGCGGACCACTTCCGACACGCCGTTGCGCGTGCGCATGAGAGTCCGCGCCGGCAGGCCGATGAACGAATAACGTCCGAAGCGTTCGCCGCCGACCACCGACTCCAGCAGGAACGAGTTCGCGCCGTTGCGCTCGGTCTGCGCGAGCTTCAGGTACAGCGACAGCGGCGTCTCGAGGTCGGCGAGCGCTTCGGCGATCAGCGGGATGCGGTTGAAACCCTCGTTGGCGAGGGACTGGAATTCGAGTTCGGTCATGTTCCGATCCTGTACGGTGGTCCGGCGGCAGCAAGCGTCGGGCAAAGCGGGGCTAAGCGCCTTCGGTCGGGGCGTGGGTCGACGTTCTCGACACAATGATACCGACCGGCGCGGGTCTTCCATCGGCGCGTGCGAGCGGTGCGGGTGAGCAACGGTACCTTGCGGGTACGCGCAGGCTCAATCAGCCGATGCAGCTGCGCAAAAACAGATCGATGGAAAAAGCGCGTGAGCGCAGCGAAGTAAAAAACGGTTGCCGAAGTCGAGCTTCAGCGTACCTCAGGCGAGGTTAGCGCGACCAGCGACGCCAGGGCCAGGCTCCCCGGTCGATGCTAATCAGACTCCGTTTTTTATTCAGAAACATGAGGATGAAGGACTGTTAAGTCGTGGATTGATGCGCTGCGATCGCCCTGGCGGCGTCGAGCAGCGAGGCAACTATACCATCGGATTTTATCGTTTGTATAGCTTGGCCGTGGTTGTACCCGTAGGGCACGGTCAGCGTCGCCATGCCGGCCGCGCGGCCCGCCAGCGCGTCGTTTTCCGAGTCGCCGATCGCCACCGTGGCGCTCGGCTCGACGCCGAGCTGCGCGGCGGCGGTCAGCATCGGAAGCGGGTCTGGTTTCTTTTTCGCGAGACTGTCGCCGCCGAGCACGACGCTGAAATACGGTGCAAGCCGGTACTGCTGCAGCAATTCGAGCGCGAAGCGGTGCGGCTTGTTGGTCACGCAGGCGAGCTTCAGGCCCGCGTCGCGCAGCGCGCGCAGACCGGCCTCGACGTCTGGATAAAGCCGCGTGTGCACGCCGTTGATCTTCGCGTACTCGGCCTGGTAGATCGCGAGCGCTTCGTCGAAGCGCTCTTGCGCGTGCTCGGCTTCGAAGCGCGGCGCAAGCACGCTGCGGATCAGATGCTCCGAACCCTTGCCGACGTAGCCGACCACTTCCTCGCGCGTCGTTTCCTCCGCGTCGAGCTGAGCGAGCATACCGTTCAGGCCGGCGGTGAAGTCGTCGGCCGTGTCGATCATCGTGCCGTCGAGGTCGATGATCGCGGCTTCGAGGCGCGGGCCGGTAAACGTCGGGGCGGGATACGGAGTGGTCATGAGGCGCTGGTTTTTAACGCTGGACGGTCGCGAGGGCGGCGCGCATCTTGTCGATCACGACCTTGTGATCGGGCTGGCCAAAGATCGCCGAGCCGGCCACGAACGTGTCCGCGCCGGCCGCCGCGATTTCCGCGATGTTGTCGACCTTCACGCCGCCGTCCACTTCGAGGTGGATGTCGCGGCCGGTGCGCTCGGTGTACGCGTCGATGCGTTTGCGCGCTTCGCGCAGCTTGTTGAGCGCCTCGGGGATGAACGACTGGCCGCCGAAGCCCGGGTTCACCGACATGATCAGCACGAGGTCGACCTTGTCCATCACATGATCGAGATAGTTCAGCGACGTCGCCGGATTGAACACGAGGCCGGCCTTGCAGCCGTGGTCGCGGATCAGCGACAGCGTGCGGTCGATGTGATCCGACGCTTCCGGGTGAAAGCTGATCAGGTTCGCGCCGGCTTTCGCGAAGTCCGGCACGATGCGGTCGACGGGGCGCACCATCAGGTGCACGTCGATTGGCACGTCCACGTGCGGGCGGATCGCTTCGCATACGAGCGGGCCGATGGTCAGGTTCGGCACGTAGTGGTTGTCCATCACGTCGAAGTGGATCCAGTCGGCGCCGGCGGCGGCGACGTTGCGGACTTCTTCGCCCAGGCGGGCGAAGTCGGCGGAGAGAATGCTGGGGGCGATGCGAAATTGCGTCATGACAGGGGGCCGATGCAAGCGGGAAAGCGCCATTTTACCGGTTTTGCGCGTGCAGACCGGGGCGCTGGCCGCGGTTGGCGTGGCGGAATCGCGCGATGAAACTTCGCAAAGTGCCGGCGCAAAAACGACATGGAGACTGGGCGCGGCAAAGCAGCCGTGTCCCAACGTCTTAGACACAGCTGGCCGAAAGGCGTATCCGGTTGCGGCCATGCCGCGCATCAAGCAGAATGCCATTCCATGAGCGCCGCATCGCCGCTGCACCCGCAGACCATTGGCGTTCGGGCCTTCCACGATTTTTCACAGCCCGTTTGATCAGATCGGAATCAGGATGAGCCAGTACGAATTCAGCGTCTCGGCGCAGGTGCACTACCTGCCCGAAGAATCGGACCCGGAGCGTCGCCAGTACGCCTTTGCCTACACGCTGACCATCCGTAACACCGGCCAGGTGCCCGCACAGTTGATCGCGCGTCACTGGATCATCACCGACAGCGAAAACACCGTCCAGGAAGTCAAAGGCCTGGGCGTGGTCGGTCATCAGCCGCTGCTCAAGCCGGGCGAGCATTTCGAATACACGAGTTGGGCAGTGATCGCGACGCCGGTCGGCACGATGCGCGGCGATTACTTCTGCGTGGCGGAGGATGGTGAGCGCTTCGAGGCGCCGGTGCCGGAGTTCGTGTTGCGCATGCCGCGAACGTTGCATTGAACCGGCGCGGTGTTGCGCGGTCTTTAATGAGTTCGTATCGGCGCGCGGCGCAGCGGGCAGTTGAGTGGGTGGTTGGATGAGCGCTCAGACGAGCGCTTGATGCACGAGGGGTTGCGCGGTTCTGTATGCAACCCGCCGGCCGGGGTCACTGCGGCTTTTGCTGTTGGGACCGTTCCGCCGGCTTGGCACGTCGCGCTTTTTTCTTGCCAGACGACGTCCACACAACGATAAAGACGAGCAGGAACAGCGCGAGCAGCGATTCCAGCGCGAAGATGAGCATCGGGTATTCGTCGAACAAATCAGACATGGCGGTTTCCATCAAGAACGAACATTGTATGCGTTTTGTCCGCCGAGCCGGCGCGTGGGTCGGTGCATTGTCGGTTGCGGTGTTGCTTGCCTCCTGCGGCGGCGGCGGCGCGCTCCGGCCTTCGCCGCCGAGCGGCGCGGCGATCATCCCCGGCCAGATCGCGTCGTCGCGCTTGACCGCGGTTGCGTGGCAGCAGGTGCCGGGCTGGCAGGACGACTCGCTGATCGGCGCGACGGCCGCGTTGCGGCAAAACTGCACGAGGCTCGCGCGTCAGCCGAACTGGTCGCGTGCATGCGCGGCCGCCGCGCAAATCGACGATCTCGACGTCACCGGTGCGCGCGCCTTCTTCGAAGCCTACTTCACGCCGTTCCAGCTCGCGAATAGCGACGGCACGCTCGACGGTCTGGTCACCGGTTACTACGAGCCCCTGCTGCGGGGCTCGCGCACGCGGCATGGGGTATATCAGACCGCGCTGTACCGCTGGCCCGCCGGCTATCGCGCGGGGGCGCCGTTGCCGGCGCGCGCCCAGCTCGAACGCTCGGGCGCGCTCAGCGGCAACGAACTCGTGTGGGTCGACGACCCGATCGAAGCATTCTTTTTGCAGGTGCAGGGCTCCGGGCGCATCGTGATGGAAGACGGCAGTGTGATGCGCGTCGGCTTTGGCGGTACCAACGATCAGCCGTACAAGTCGATCGGGCGCTGGCTGCTCGATCATGGCGAGATCACACCCGCGCAGGCGACGATGCAGGGCATCAAGGCATGGGCACGCGCGAATCCGACGCGCGTCGATGGATTGCTCGACACCAATCCGCGCTTCGTGTTTTTTCGCGAGATGCCGTCGGCCGAAAGTATGCCGAGCGGCGGCGCGGACGGCCCGATCGGCGCGCTCGGCGTGCCGCTGACGCCGGAGCGCTCGATTGCGGTCGACCCGAGCGCGATTCCGCTCGGCACGCCGGTGTTCCTGCAGACCACACGGCCGCTGACGAACTCGCCGATGAACCGCCTCGTGTTCGCGCAGGACACGGGCACCGCGATCAAAGGCGGCGTGCGCGCCGACTACTTCTGGGGCCTCGGCGACGATGCCGGTGATCTGGCTGGCAAGATGAAGCAGGGTGGCCGGATGTGGTTGCTGCTGCCGAATTCGTGAGGCGGTGGGGCGCAGGCGGAAGCGTGACTGCCGTTTGAGTTACGGCGGTTTTCGGGAGGCGGGTTGGAGGCTGCCGCGAAGCCGTCAATAGAAGTCGTGGAAATCGGCGTCACGTTCGGATCAGGATCCGTGCGTGACGCCGTTTTTTGTTGGGCTCTTACGCTGCGCGTCGTTGCCGGTTGCCTGACTTAGAGCCCCGATCTGCGCTTGTCGACCACCCGCCGTGCCTTGCCCACCGAGCGTTCGATTCCATTCACGGCCAGCACGTTAACCACTGCGCTTACGCCAATCAGCGCCTTGATGTCGTACGCCAGCGCGTTTTTCGCGGTGGTTAGCGCGGAAGTATCCGGCGCGCTTTCGGGGCACGGTTCGACGTTCAGCGTCAACACGTCGAGCGGCCCTTCCTTCGTCAGTACGATCTGATAGTGCGGCGCGAGCGCGTGCTGCTTGAGCAGCAACTCTTCGATCTGCGTCGGAAACACATTGACGCCACGGACGATCATCATGTCGTCCGAGCGGCCCGTGATTTTTTCCATACGCCGCATCGTGCGGGCGCTGCCCGGCAGCAGGCGCGTGAGATCGCGCGTGCGGTAGCGGATGATCGGCAGCGCTTCTTTCGTCAGCGACGTGAACACGAGTTCGCCGAGTTCGCCATCGGGCAGCACCTCGCCCGTTTCGGGGTCGATGATCTCGGGATAGAAATGGTCTTCCCAGATCGTCGGGCCGTCTTTGGTCTCGACGCACTCCGAGGCGACGCCCGGCCCCATCACTTCGGAGAGACCGTAGATGTCGACCGCGTCGATGCCCATGCGTTTTTCGATCGCCTCGCGCATTTCGTTGGTCCACGGCTCAGCGCCGAAGATGCCGATGCGCAATGAGCAGCTAACCGGGTCGATACCCTGGCGCTCGAGTTCGTCGGCGATCGACAGCATGTAGCTCGGTGTCACCATGATGATGTCCGGCCGGAAGTCCTGGATCAGCTGCACCTGCTTTTCGGTCTGACCACCGCCGAACGGAATCACGGTGAGCCCCGCGCGTTCGGCGCCGTAATGCGCGCCGAGGCCGCCCGTGAAGAGGCCGTAGCCGTAGCTCACGTGCACCTTGTCGCCGCGCTTCGCGCCGGCGGCGCGTATCGAACGGGCGACGAGATTCGCCCACGTGTCGATGTCGCGCGCCGTATAGCCGACGACGGTCGGCTTGCCGGTCGTCCCAGACGATGCATGGATTCGCGAAATCTGCTCCTGCGGCACCGCGAACATGCCGAACGGATAGTTGTCGCGCAAATCCTTCTTCGTCGTGAACGGAAAGCGCGCGAGGTCCGCGAGCGACTTGACATCGCCCGGATGAACACCGGCTTCGTCGAACTTGCGCCGGTACACCGGCGAATTTTCATACGCATGGGTGAGTGACCATTTGAGCCGTTCGAGTTGGAGCGCGGCGAGCTCGTCGCGGCTGGCGGTCTCGATCGGATCGAGCGGAAGAGCGGTGCTCATCGAATGTCTCCTTGCTGCCTCAGTATCTGAGTCTGATATGTAACGCGTTGGCGTCAGAGAGCCGCGCAGACAGTTGTCCGCGAGGGCGGCTCTGGCTTGCCGCCGCTCAATGTTAGTCGCCGGCGGGAATCAGGTTGCCCTTGATTTGCGCCGACTTGCCGCGAAACATCGCGACGGTCTCGCCGGCGCGATTCGTGACGCGAATATCGTAGATGCCAGTGCGCCCGCTCGATGTCTGCTCGACCGCTTCGGCGCTCAGCACGTCGCCGCCGTAGACCGGCCGGAGGTATTCGATCGAGCAGCCGGCGGCAACCGTATTGATGTTGTAGGTGTTGCAGGCGAACGCGAAGGTCGAATCGGCGAGCGTGAAGATCAGGCCGCCGTGGCAGATCTGATGGCCGTTCAGGAAGTCGTCGCGCACCGCCATGCGCAGCCGCGCATAGCCGGGGCGCACTTCGAGAATCTCGAGCCCGAGCGCGCGACTGCAGGCGTCGCTTTCGTACATCGCGGCAGCTGTCGCGCGGGCGAGTTCGTCGGCAGTCATCTGGTCGGGGCGGGTGGTTTGCGTGGACATCTCAACGCCCCTCGAAGCGCGGCGCGCGCTTTTCGATAAATGCCTGCACGCCTTCTGCGTAATCGTGCGAGGCGCCTAGTTGGCGCTGCAGATCACGCTCGAGATCGAGCTGCTGGTCGAGCGTTTGCGTCGTGCCGGCACGCATCGCCTGCTTGATCGCGGCGATCGCGCGCGTCGGTTGCTGGGCAAGCTGGGCAGCGAGTTTTGCCGCGGCCGGAGCCAGTTCGGCGTCGTCGAGCGCTTGCCAGATCAAGCCCCAGCTTTCGGCTGTGTCGGCGCTGAGCTTGTCGCCGGTGATCGCGAGGCCGAGCGCGCGTGCCATGCCAACGCGTTGCGGCAGGAACCACGTCCCGCCCGAATCCGGCACGAGGCCGATCTTCACGAACGCTTGGATGAAACTCGCGGAGCGAGCTGCGAGCACCAGGTCGCAGGCCAACGCGAGATTGGCGCCCGCGCCGGCGGCCGTGCCGTTGACCGCGGCGATCACCGGAAACGGTAGCGCTTGCAGACGGCGGATCAACGGATTGAAGTATTCATCGATCACGGCGCCGAGGTCGGTCATCGCGCCGGGCGTGAAATCGAGGTCGGCGAGATCCTGGCCGGCGCAGAAGCCGCGTCCCGCGCCGGTGAGCACGAGCGCACGGGCGCCGGACTTTTCGACCTGGTCGAGTGCCGCGCCGAGTTCCTGATGCATCGCGCGCGTGAAGCTGTTGAGCTTGTCCGGGCGGTTCAGCGTGATGATGGCGACGTGGCTCGATGAGTCGATGTCCAGCCGGATCGCTTCATATGACATGGGGTGTCTCCTCAAACTCTCTTTGGCCGATGGGCACGGTCGCTCGACTAGCGTCGGCGCGTGATGCCGATCCGATGTCTGATGTTAGTCAGAGCGCACGACTCGGTCCATCCGCCGAACGGCATAGGACGAAGTCGTGCGTTGTGCTGAAGCCTTCTTATGCCGTTCAGCCAGCTACCGCGGGCGCCGCTTTCGGTTCAACATGAACGCGGCTTTGAACGACACGGAAGCGGTTGGCGACGAAAGCGGCATCGGCAAGCGCGGCATTCGCGGCCGGGTTGGCGCCGGTGCCGTGAAAGTCCGAAAAAGCCGCGGACTGGTTGACGAACACGCCACCGGTCAGGTTGATCGACAGTGCGACGCCGCCGCGGATCGACGCTTCGTGCGCGGCGTCGAGCACGGCGTCGTCCGTGCTGTAGACCGCCAGCGTTAGCGCGCCGTGCTCGGCAGCAATGTCGCCAGCGAGGTCGAGTGACTGCGCGGTCGAGTCCGTCGCGATGACGAACGAGATCGGCCCGAACCATTCTCTCGTGAACTGGGCGCGGTCGGTCGAGGCGTCGAGTTGCAATACGAGCGGTGTGCGCACGCGAGCGCCCGGAAAGGACGGATGGTCGAGCGTCTGGCTCGCGACGAGAACGCGGCCGAGCCCGGCGGCTTCGTCGATGCGCTGCACGACGCCTTCGTTCTGGATCGCGCCGAGCAGTTCGACGGCGCGGGCCGGATCGGCGACGAGCTTTTGCACCGCGCCGGCAAGCGCCTGGGAGACATCGTCAAAGCTGAGCGTGCCTTCCGCGGTGCGAATGCCGTCTCGCGGTACGTAGATATTTTGCGGCGCGGTGCACATCTGGCCTGAGTAGAGCGCCAGCGAGAACGCGATGTTGCGCGCGGCCGCCTTGATGTCGTCGACCGAGTCAATGACGATCTGATTGACGCCAGCTTTTTCGGTGTAGACCTGCGCGTGGTGCGCGTTGCGCTCGAGCCAGGTGCCGTTCTGGGTGCTGCCCGTGAAGTCGATCAGTTTGATCTCGGGGCGCTGGGCCAGTTGCTGGACGAGGGCGCCGTCGTTCGGGGCGGTGGCCAGCAGCGTGACGACGTTCGGATCGAAGCCCGCTTCGCGCAACACGTCACGCGCGATGCGCACGGTCAGCGCGAGCGGCAGGATCGCGCCCGGATGCGGCTTGACGATCACCGTGTTGCCGGTGGCCAGATCGGCGAACAGGCCCGGATAGCCGTTCCACGTCGGGAATGTGCAGCAGCCGAGCACGAGGCCGATGCCGCGCGGCACGACGGTGTAGCGCTTGTGCATCGCGAGCGGCGGGTTTTTGCCTTGCGGCTTTTCCCAGTGCGCGTCGGCGGGAATACGGCGCAGCTGATCCCAGGCATACGCGACCGCTTCGAGCGCGCGATCCTGCGCGTGTGGGCCCCCTGCCTGGAAGGCCATCATGAACGCCTGACCGGTCGTGTGCATCACGCTGTAGCCGAGCTCGAAGCTGGCGCGATTCAGGCGCGCGAGGATTTCGAGGCTCACGCCGATCCATGCCTGCGAGCCGGCGGCGCGCCAATCGCGTTGCGCCGCGGCAGATGCGGCGATGAGCGCGCTCGGGTCGGCTTTCGGGTAACGCACGCCGAGCTGGAAGCCGAACGGCGAAACCTCTGCGCCGACGGTCTCTCCCGTCGACGGTTGGTCCAGGTCGAACGTTTTGTCTAGAAGCGCCTTGAACGCGGCTTCGCCGTCCGCGTTGGCTGTTTCCCCGTACACTTTCGGACTGGGCATCTCGACGAACGGGCTCCAGTAGCCCCGCGTTTCGAGCGCGGCGAGCGCTTTGTGCAGCGTGTCTTCGTGCTTGGTGAATAGCGGATGTGTCATGGCAAAGAGGCTCGGCTGTACGTTGGGGAAATACCTGTCGAATAATTGACCGACCGGTTGGTTGGGGAATGGTAGCATCACCACAGACGATGCGCGAAGCGTTTTTCGCGTGCGATTAACCCTTATGGAGGCGGCATGGCTTACGAAAACATTCTGGTTGAGACGCGGGGACGGGTCGGACTGATTACGCTCAACCGTCCGAAGGCTCTGAATGCACTGAACGACGCGCTGATGGACGAACTAGGCGCAGCGTTGCGCGAGTTCGACGGCGACGAGTCGATTGGCGCAATCGTCGTGACGGGCAGCGAGAAAGCGTTCGCGGCCGGTGCGGACATCGGGATGATGGCGTCGTACTCCTATATGGATGTCTACAAGGGCGACTACATCACGCGCAATTGGGAAACGGTTCGCTCGATCCGTAAGCCGATCATTGCCGCGGTGGCGGGCTTCGCGCTCGGCGGCGGCTGCGAACTGGCGATGATGTGCGACATCATTTTCGCCGCCGACACGGCGAAGTTCGGTCAACCGGAAATCAAGCTCGGGATCATGCCGGGCGCGGGCGGCACGCAGCGCTTGCCGCGGGCGGTGTCAAAAGCGAAGGCGATGGACCTCTGTTTGACCGCCCGTTTCATGGATGCCGCCGAAGCGGAGCGCGCCGGACTGGTTTCGCGCGTGATCCCGGCGGCATCGCTGCTTGACGAAGCGGTCGGCGCGGCCGCCACCATTGCGGAATTCCCGCTGCCGGCGGTGCTGATGGTCAAGGAGTCAGTCAACCGAGCCTTTGAAACGACGCTCGCGGAGGGCGTGCATTTCGAGCGCCGCCTGTTCCATTCGCTCTTCGCCACCGAAGACCAGAAAGAGGGCATGGCCGCGTTCGTGGAGAAGCGCAAACCGGTTTTCAAGCACCGTTAATACGCTTGTCAAAATATCGCTTGCAAGTCCCGATGTCGGCGACTAGAATTCCGCTCTTTCGCGCTCCGGACGCCGGGGTGCGGAGAAGCGGGAAGCCTTTGATGGCGTGGGCTTCAGCGGCGTGGGCAGGTTAAGCGAGTGATAAAAACCTGTTGACGATCCGACGGAAGCTCTCCATAATCTCGTTTCTCTGCTGCAGACGCAGCGACGCAAACGAAGCGGTGCCGGGTAGTGGTGGTTCAGGTGGTTCAGGTGGTTCAGGCGCGGCGGGTTTGGCGGACCGATCTTTAAAAACTAACAGTCGATAAGTGTGGGCGCTTGATGCGGAATGCGGCGGCGGATTCTCCGGAGTCTGCTGT
>NZ_JACHDL010000015.1:0-189403 GCF_014201055.1 Paraburkholderia sp. CI2 | reverse complement strand
CCCGCATGACGGATGGGGACAGGCTGCGGAACGGCTGCGGCGCTTTCTGGGGATTGCTTGTCATCTTGCTCCCGGCGATGCCTCGTGGTGGATTGATGATCGAAGTTTACTTTCACCCGGGATTGCATCAACATCGGAAATAATTAGCTCGATAAGTCTAGGTTATGCGAATCAGGGATATTGAAGTGTTCAGGGCGGTCATGAACGCAGGAAGCACGAGCAAGGCGGCGGCCCTGCTCGGCATTTCGCAACCGGCTGTCAGTCAGGCCATCAGGCGTCTGGAAACCATGGCGGACTTCAGCCTGTTCGAGCGGATACGCAGCCGGCTCGTTCCCACCCAGGAAGCCGTCGCCCTGATGCGTGAGGTTGACCAGTACTTTCGCGGATTTGAGGTCATCGAGCATCGAATCCGTAGTTTGCGGTCCTACGGATTGGGCCGGATGGCGATCGCCTCTCTGCCGGCACTGGGCACAGGCTTTCTGCCACGTGTCATTGCGGCGTTCGATGCCCCGTCCAGAAACGTGCAAATTTCGCTACAGGTGATGAGTTCGCGCGAAGTGCATGAGAAGGTCTCGGCTGGACAGGTGGATTTCGGCCTGATGTCCGACGAGATGTCGATGGCCGGCCTCGAACACTCGGTGTTCGCGCGTATGCGGGCTGTCGCAGTGATGAACTCGCATCATCCTTTGGCAACGCGTTCTGTCATCGCTGTTGCGGACCTGCCTGAATTTCCTTTCATCGCGCTGAATCCCGAAGACAGCACCAGGCTACGCCTGGAAACGCAACTCACGGCACGCGAAATCCGTCTCAAACCGGTCGTCGAGACGCCGTATTCGCACACGATCTGCGAACTGGCGCTCGCGGGAGTCGGTATAGGAATCGCTCATCCGCTCGTGACGTTGGACTTCGCAGAGCGGGGACTCGTCGTGAAGCCGATCGACATCGAGGTAATGTTCACAGGAGTGCTGGTGTTTCGCCCTGGTACCCCACTCACGGAAACCGCGAGGCAGTTCATGCGGCACATGAGAATGCAGCTCGAACGTGACCAGAAGGCGCTCAAAAGGGCGCTGGCGAATTGATCGGATAGAAATCGGACACGCTTGATCGCTACATCGCGCCTGGCTGCTGCCGCGAGTCCCGCGCTGATCTGCGGGACGCCAGCCAGAACATGGGCCAAAACACCAGCTAAAAGGCAGCCACGCGAGTGCGATTTGCGCGCGGGTCGTGCCTCCAAAGCCCGAAACAAACTGAAACACGCAGGTTGAGCGCTTTGCGGAATAAAACGACACACTTGGGCGTTTGCCTGATACCGGTAGCGTCGATTTTCAAACAGCTTTCACGGCATTCATCGCCCTCGTGAACGGAACCCCCATGAACACCCAAGCGAATTCCCTGACCGATTCGACCGATGCCTCTCGCCCGCCGCGCTATACGCGCACCGCGATGACGCTGCACTGGCTGATCGCGTTGCTGATGTGCGTCAATGTCGTGCTCGCTCTGTCCGCCGATTCGCTGCCCGACGACTGGGTGCGTCCGGTGATCGACACGCACAAATCGATCGGCATCACGGTGCTCGGGCTCGCGCTGCTGCGCATCCTGTGGCGCGTGTCGCACAAGCCGCCGCCGTTGCCGCGCGAGTTTCCGTCGTGGGAAAAGATTGCCGCGCACCTCGCGCACTTCGCGCTGTATTTGCTGATGATTGCGTTGCCGCTGTCCGGCTGGCTGCACGATTCCGCGTGGAAAGACGCGGCCACGCATCCGATGCAGTGGTTCGGCCTGTTCCAATGGCCGCGCTTCGGCTATGTGATGCATCTCGACCCGACACTGAAAGAGACGTTGCACGATCGCTTCGGCGCGCTGCATGCGTGGCTCGGTTATGCGCTCTATGCGTTGCTGGCGATGCATATCGGCGGCGCGCTCAAGCATGAGTGGCTCGATCGCAAATCGGTATTGAAGCGCATGACGCCGTGAAGTCGCGGCGTGTTTTTGATGGCGCGCTAACACAGCTTCGCCAACTAACCGCAACCCAGCTGAACCTGAAACCCTCACCTTGAAGAAGACCCTAGAACAGGCATTCGCCGTCGCGTCGCCGCGCATTCTGCCGCGTCGCGCGACGCTATCGAGCACGCTGATCCATTCCAGCGTCGTCGTGCTGTGGGCACTGCTGTTCGCGCGAGCATTCTTTCTGCGTGGCGCGCTCGCGTGGTCGACCGGTATTGCGTATGTCGTATATGACACGTTGCTGCTCGCGTTCGTCACGTGGAAGTCGTTGCCGCTCACGCGCCGCGCGGCGCCGCTCGAAGCCGACCACGAACGGCGCGAGTTGCCGGGCATGGGTGTCATCGTCGCGTCCCGTAACGAGGCGGCCGTGTTGCCGGTCACGCTCGCCGCGCTGCTGCGGCAAACGCACGGCCCCGCGCAGATCGTGATCGCCGACGACGGCTCCACCGACGCCACCGCCGAGTTGCTCACGCAACGCTTCGGCCTCACGCCCGCCGCCGATGGCGTGCTGAGCGCGCCGAGCTCGCTGCATCCGAACCTGTTCTGGCTGCGCGTGCCGCACGGCGGCAAGGCCCGCGCGCTGAACGCCGCGATCACCGTGATGACGACCGACACCGTGATGACCGTCGACGCCGACACGCTGCTCGACGACGACGCCACCTACGCGATGCGCGCCGCGTTCGCGAGCGAGCCGTCGCTCGTCGCGGCAGCGGGCATTCTCGTGCCGGTCTGCGGCAAGTCGCTGTCGGGCCGCGTGTTCCAGTGGTTCCAGACCTACGAGTACATGCGCAACTTCATCGCGCGTTTCGCGTGGATGCGCGCGGACAGCCTGCTGCTGATCTCGGGCGCATTCGCGTCGTTTCGGCGCGATGCGCTCGTCGCGGTCGGCGGCTTCGATCCGCAGTGTCTGGTCGAGGATTACGAACTGATTCACCGGCTGCGCCGCTATTCGGTGGATCACGAGCTCGGCTGGGACGTGCGCGTGGTTGGCGAAGCGCATGCGCGCACCGATGCGCCCGACACCCTCGCGAGCTTTCTGCGCCAGCGCCGCCGCTGGTTCGCGGGCTTCCTGCAGACCCAGTACTGGAACCGCGACATGACCGGCAATCCGCGCTACGGTACGCTCGGCATGCTGATGCTGCCGGTCAAGGCGGTCGACACGATGCAGCCGATCTACGGCCTCACGGCATTCGCATTGCTACTCGGTTTTCTGTTCGGCGGACACGGGGCGATCGTCGTGTCGATCTTCAGCGTGATCGGCCTGAAAACGGCGATCGATCTGGCGTTTTACCTGTGGAGCATCCATCTCTACCGGCGCTGGACCGGCGAGCGCAATGGCAACAGTCTCGGCATGGCGATGCTCGCGGCCGTTGCGGAGCCGTTCTCGTTCCAGCTCGTGCGTCATCTGGGCGCCGCGCTCGGCTGGCTGCATTTTCTGCGCGGCGGCCGCGCGTGGGGCGTGCAACGGCGCTCCGGGCTCGTCGCGCTCGACGAGGATTGAGCAGCTCGAAGTGCAGGTCAATGTTTCCGTAGGGCGGGTGTGGTAAAGGTAGCTCGTCACCCTGATGCGCGCTGCCGCGCAATGTGTGCTGCGACCCATCGCGCATGCCGGCGACAGTGCCATGCGGCGGCTGCATCAAGTAGACTGGTGAAGATGCCGCACTGCCATGCAGCGCGGCAACCTTCCATCCGCTGGTGCACGGAGGCTTGACCTATGCATGCAGTTCCCCCGCTCGAACAGGAACAGGAATCCGCAGGCGCAACGCTCGCTGCCGCGCCTGCTCAAGCCACTCACGAGGCGCCGGTGCGCGATCTGCGCCGCGTCGCCATTCATCCGGATTACTGGTACCCACTCGCGTGGTCGCATGAAGTGAAGCGCGGCAAGACGCTCGGCGTAACCTTCGCCGGCGATCCGATCGTGCTCGCGCGCACCGAGAGCGGCAAAGTGTTCGCGCTGGAAGATCGCTGCGCGCATCGGCAGGTGCCGCTGCATCAGGGCGTAGTCGACGGCGAATCGATTCGCTGCGGCTATCACGGCTGGACCTACGACTGCTCGGGCAAGTGCATCGACGTGCCGTACCTCGGCCGCGAGCGTCTACCGAACGGTGTGCGCTCGTATCCGTGTCAGGAAGTGGAGGGGCTGATCTTCGTGTTTCCCGGCGACGCCGCGCTCGCGGAGGAGCGGCCGTTGCCGGGCTTTCGCTCGGTGTCCGACCCGAAGTACAAGACGCGCCGTTTCGGCCGTCCGGTCAAGTGTCATTATTCGTTCATGCACGAGAACCTGATGGACATGAATCATCAGTTCCTGCATCGCCGCCAGATGGGGCGCATGCGCGCGCGTTCGCTCGGGCGGCGGCGCGGTGAGGGCTGGGTCGAGGTCGACTACACGTTTGCGCGCATGGAGGGGCAGCAGCCGCTAGGCGAGGCGATGGTGTTCGGCGAGAGGCGCAAGACCGGTGGCTCCGGCGACAAAGACGTCATGACGATCCGCACCGAATACCCGTTCCAGACGCTGCAAATCCGCAACGACGAGCAGACGCTGGTGATGGACCTGTGGATCGTCTATGTGCCGCTCGACCGCGAGCAGCGCACCAACCGAACGTTCGGGCTGCTGTCGATCCGCAAGCCCGGCATTCCGGGTGTGATGAATCTCGCATGGCCGCTGCTGGTGTGGTTCACCGAACGCATTTTCAAGGAGGATCGCGAGATCGTCGAGGCGGAGCAGCGCGCCCACGATTCGCAGGGAGCGGACTGGAATCACGAGGTGTTCCCGGTCATCAACGACTTGCGCGCGCTGCTGCGCGAGTGCGGCGCGCCGGACCAGGTGGTCGGCGCGGGCACCGGCGATACGGCGGTGATCCGTTTCTGGGATTCGCGTCACGGCGATCCGCTCGCCAAGACCTGAGCGCGGCGCGGCGCGGGTGTGTTCACCGGCGCCGCGCACCCCGTCGCGCCACGGCTTTCCCCCTCGCCGGGAATTAATCCATCTCCCCACGGTAGACAATGCGCGGCGCGCGAGCGGCGATAATATCGCCCGGTACTTTTATTGCGCGCGAGTTTGCGCCAATCGACATTCGTCGCGTCCGCACCCGTGTACCATTGCGCTTTTTCCGAACTTCAAGACTCGCTCGTGACCACGCAACAAACCCCCACCAACTCGCGTAAATCCCTCACTCTTCTGCAGTTGCTTGGCCTGATCGGCGCCGCTGGCCTGATCGCCTCGATCGCGCTGAATCTGCTGGTCCACGCGCACTGAAGCAGCGCCCGCGTCGCGCGGGCAGCCTTGTGCCGGCGCGCGTCGCCGGCTTTCTCGAGATTTTTGATTGCCATGTACAAGAAGGGCGTAGCCGTAGAAATCCAGTTTTCCCCCGAGCGGCTCAACGACGGCGCCGGCGATCCGTACTGGATCGATCTGACCCGCGACGAAGCGCAGCGCCTGCTCGACAGCCTGAAGGCGCGGCTCGCGGGAACCGGTAGCGGCACGGTCGCGCCGCTCGTCGTGAGCCTCGATGCGACGGCGCGCACGTGCGCGGCGGATGCCGCTGCGACCGGTACGCCCGATGCGCGGTCGGCCGCGAACGTCGCCACAGCCGACGACTTCAAGCAATGGGTCTGCGTGATCTGCGGCTGGGTCTACGACGAAGCCGCCGGCGTGCCGGAAGAGGGCATCGCGCCGGGCACGCGCTGGGCCGATGTGCCGGCCGACTGGCGCTGCCCGCTGTGCGATGTGGGCAAGGAAGATTTTGCGCTGGTGGAGTTTTAAGCGGCGGGCCGAGGCTCGCCTGATAAACCCGCTCTACGCCGTCCCTTCCGGATAATCCGCCCCCTCGCTCGTCGCTCGCCAGGTGTCGAAATCGCCGCGCAGAAAGTCGAGCTTCCTGTACGCGAGATCGAGCGCGGTCTTGCCGAGCAGCAGCCGCAGCGGCGGCGCGTCCGACAACGCCGCATCGATGATCGCCTGCGCGGCGCGCACCGGGTCGCCGGCCTGCTTGCCGCTGCGCGCTTCGGTCTGCTTGCGGCGCTCGCCGGCGGTCGACGCATAGTCGTCGATCAAGGTTGCCGACTGCTTGATCGACGGACCCGCCCAGTTGGTGCGAAACGGCCCCGGCTCGACGATCAGCACGCCGATGCCGAGTGGTTTCACTTCCAGCGCGAGCGATTCCGACAGCCCTTCCACTGCGTACTTCGTCGCATGGTAGTAGCCGGTCGCCGCGAAACTCGCAATCCCGCCAATCGACGACACGTTGACGATCAAACCGCTGCGCTGCTCACGCATGATCGGCAGCACGGCCTTCGTGATGTCGACGAGGCCGAACACGTTGGTCTCGAACATCGAGCGGACTTCGCTGTCCTCGCCTTCCTCGATCGCGGCCAGATAACCGTAGCCCGCGTTGTTGACGAGCGCGTCGATGCGGCCGAAATGGCGCTTCGCCTGCGCGACCACGGTTTCTATCTGCGCGCGATTGGTCACGTCGAGCGGCAGCACCAGCGCGCGCTCGCCGTGCCCCTCTGCGATGTCCTTCACTTTCGATGCATCGCGCGCGGTGACGACCGCGCGCCAGCCGCGTTCCAGCACGAGCTTCGCGAGCTCGCGGCCGAAGCCGGTGGAACAGCCTGTGATCAGCCAGACGGGATTGTCTCGATTCATCATTTGGAACACTCCTGTTGAGGGTCTATGACGTGAAGACTGGGAAACGGCGCTAAAAACGGCGCCCCGATGCGGCGCAGACGCGCGGCGCGTCGGTAATCGGTATGCGGGTGATGTCAGCTCGAAGCGTGCCCGGTTCGCGCGGCGGACGGTTCGGGCGGTGGCCCCGCGCGAACGCGCGTGGCGCTGCGCGGATTCGCCGGGCGATGAAGCGGGGACGCTGGCGTGACTGCTATGAATGCGATGACCGCTTGGGGCCGCTGTGGCGCTTCAATTGTAGCCGCAGCGCGGCGGCTTCGCTTTGCAGCGCGCCGACGAACGCGTCCGCGAGCAGATGCGCGGGCCGGTGCTCGGGACGGATCACGCTGACGCGAAACGGCAGCGACGACGCGAGCGGCCGGATATGCAGATTGTGACCCGCGAAATCGAGCGCGGTCAGCGGATTGACGATCGCAATGCCGAGCCCTTGCCGCACGAAGCTGCACACGGACACCGCGGTCGGCGTTTCGATCAGCAGGCGGCGCGCGATGTCGGCTCGCGCGAACGCTTCGTCGATTTGCAGCCGGTATGGATCGTTCGCGGACAGGCTGATGAACGCCTGATCGGCGAAATCTTTCAATGCGATCACGCGTTTCGCGAGCAGCGGGTGAGCGTCGGGCAGCACACACACTTCATCGACGGCGATGAGTGGCGTGAGCCGCGTGCCGGGCGGCGGCGCGTCGTGCTCGGTGAGGCCGAGGTCATAGCGCTGCGCGCTCAGCCATTCTTCGAGAAACGGCGACTCCTGCGTCGCGATCGATACGCTGACGCCCGGCTGCACATCGTGAAAGCGTTTGACGGCGCCCGGCAGGATCGAATGCGAAAACAACGGCAGCGCGATCACGGACAGCTGGCCACCCTTGAATTCGCGCAGCGCGGCCGCCGTCGACGCGACGCGTTCGAGCCCGACATACGCGCGCTTGATCTCGTCGAACAGCGTCAGCGCGGATTGCGTGGGACGCAGCCGGCCCTGCGCTCGCTCGAACAACGCGAAGCCGATGCTCTGTTCCATGCGCGCGAGTTCGCGGCTCACGGTGGGCTGCGACGTGAACAGCATCTCGGCTGCCTTGGTCACGCTGCCGGCCGTCATCAGCGCGCGGAAGATTTCGATGTGCCGGTGCGTGAGCGCCATGGTGGGTCCGTGCTATATCAAAAGTGAATAGGCGAGCAATAAATTGGTATTTTACTGAATGATCGCCGCGGATCATCATGTCGGCTATCGCTTTCGCAAAGCTTCGACATGCAACCGACCATGACGCCATTCGACTCCCGTCAACTCGCCGACCTCGCGCGCCAGCACGGCACGCCGCTATGGGTCTATGACGCCGACACGATCCGCCGGCGCATCGCGCAGTTGCGCAGTTTCGACACGATCCGCTACGCGCAGAAGGCCTGTTCGAACGTGCACATCCTGAAGCTGATGCGCGACGAAGGCGTGATGGTCGATGCGGTCTCTTTGGGTGAACTCGCGCGCGGTTTTGCCGCGGGTTATGCGGCTCAACCCGCATCGAACGGTGGGCCCGAAGGCGTCGTCTTCACCGCCGACGTGCTCGACCACGCGACGCTGGCCACCGTGCTCGACGAGCGAATCACGGTCAACGCCGGCTCGCCCGACATGCTCGAACGGCTCGGGAGACACGCGAGCGAAGACCATCGCGTGTGGCTGCGGATCAATCCCGGCTTCGGTCACGGCCACAGCAGCAAGACCAACACAGGCGGCGAGCACAGCAAGCACGGCATCTGGCGCGATGACCTGCCACGCGCGCTCGAACTGGTGCGGCGCTATCGGCTGAAGCTCGTCGGGCTGCATATGCATATTGGCTCGGGTGTCGATTACGCGCATCTCGCGAAAGTGTGCGATGCGATGGTCGATGCGGTGTCGCAACTCGATCAGGATATCGAGGCGATTTCCGCGGGTGGTGGTTTGTCGGTGCCGTATCGCGATGGCGAGCTGAGTGTCGATACCGCGCATCATTTCCGGCTGTGGGACGACGCGCGGCGCCGCATCGAAGCACGCGTCGGGCATCGCGTGCGACTCGAAATCGAACCGGGGCGCTTTCTGGTCGCGCAGGCAGGTGTACTCGTCGCCGAAGTGCACGCGCTGAACCGGCGGCCGTCGCGGCAATTCGCGTTGCTCGATGCGGGCTTCAACGACCTGGTGCGGCCGTCGTACTACGGCAGTTATCACGAGATCAGCGTGCTTCGGCGCAATGGCACGCCGAGCGATGCGCCGGCCGGCTCGTTCAGCGTGGCGGGGCCACTGTGCGAAGCCGGCGACGTGTTCACGCAGGCGCAAGGCGGTGTCGTCACGAGCCGGTCGATGCCCGCGCCTCGAGTGGGCGACCTGCTCGTGTTCCATGACACAGGCGCGTACGGCGCGTCGATGTCATCGAACTACAACAGCCGGCCGCTCGCGCCCGAGGTGCTGATCGAGCGCGGCAACGCGCGGCTGATCCGGCGCAGGCAGCGCATCGAAGAATTGATAGCGCTCGAAGCGACGGCGGCTTGAGCGGCGCGTTGGAGTTCAACGCTCAACACTCCACGCTCAATGCGCCCGCACCGCGCGCGTGTACGACGCGATCATCGTCGCGAACTCCTGCGCGGCTGGGGTCAGCGGAATCGCGGCGCGTTGCAGCAGACAGACGTTCTGCTGCAACGCGCGCTCGCGCACGGGGATCGTCGTCAGCACGTCCGCGAACGGTCCGCGCTTCGCGATGACCGATGATTCGAGCGACAGGCAATCGGTCGCGGCTACCAGGTGCAGCGTCTCGTACAAGCCCTCGACGGTCGCGACGATCTTCGGCGGCGGCAAGCCGTAGCTGTCGAACAGATGGCTCAACCGGTTGACGTGCGGCTCCTCGGTCAGATTCGGCGAGCGCGTCGTCACCCACGTGCAATCGACGAGTTCGGCGAGCGACTTCGCGCGCGCCTTCGGATGACCGCGCCGGCACACGATCACCGGGTCGGACGGATAGAGCGGCGTGACCGACAGATCGGCGGTGTCGGTCTGCTTCGATACGAGCGCGACAGCGAAATCCAGCGTGCCTTCGCGGATCCACGAAATCATCATGCGCGACGTGCCCGTGCGCAGATGCACGGCGACGCGCTCGAAGCGCGCACGAAATTCCATCAACACGGGCGCGAACGCGTCGACGAGCGGCTCTGTCGTCATGCCGAACGTGACCTCGCCCACGTAGTCGCCGCGCAGTTGCCGCACGTCCTCCTCGGCACGCTCGCATTCACCGAGGATCGCGCCGGCCCGCTGCAGCAGCCGCTGGCCCAGCGCGGTCAGCGCAATGCCGCGATTGGTGCGCGTGAACAGCGTCGCGCCGAGCATCGATTCGAGGTTCTGCAACTGCTGCGTGATGCCGCTTTGCGCGATGCCGAGCGCGCGCGAGGCCGCGCGGATGCTGCCATGCTCGGCGACTGCCGTGAACGCGCGCAGCTGGGAAATCGTCAATGCCATGGCGTCAGGGTTTGGTGATCGGTAAAAGTGATCATGATAGTCCGAACGGGACTTCTTTGAGGCGCCACAGCGGCTTACGATCACGCTGTCCTGATCCGCTCATCGTCGCCTTCCATGAAAACTCCACTGATCACTCTCTGCGCCGCGCTGGCTTTCAGCAGCGGCGCGTTCGCCGCTGACGCCAACACGTTGCGCCTCGGCATCGATCCGACCTATCCGCCGATGGACTCGAAGGCGCCCGATGGCAGCCTGAAGGGCTTCGACGTCGATCTCGGCAACGAGATTTGCCGGCGCATCCACGCGCATTGTCAGTGGGTCGAACTCGAGTTTTCGGGCATGATTCCGGCGCTGCAGGCGCGCAAGATCGACGCGGTGCTGTCGTCGATGGCGATCACCGAGAAGCGCGAGCAGCAGATTCTGTTTTCGTCGAAGCTGTTCCAGTTCAAGTCGCGGCTGATCGCGCGGCAAGGCTCGTCGCTCGCGCCTACGGCGAGCGGACTTGCCGGCAAGCAGATCGGCGTGCAGTCGGGCACCCAGTTCGAGAGCTACGCACTGAAGAACTGGACGCCGCTCGGCGCGAACGTGGTCGCCTACAAGAGCCAGGACGAGGTGTTCGCCGATCTGCAGAACGGCCGGCTCGACGGCGCGTTGCTCGGCACCGTCGAGGCCGATTACGGCTTCCTGCGCACGCCCGCGGGCAAGGGCTTCGCGTTTGTCGGCGAGCCGCTTTCGATGGGAGATCGCGGCGTCGGCATCGGCTTGCGCAAGGACGAAACCGCGGTGCAGGCATCGATCAACGCGGCGATCGCGTCGATGCGCAAAGACGGCACCTATGCGCTGATCGCGAAGAAGTACTTCGACTTCGATCCGTACGGCAATTGATGCAGATTTCCAACATTATCTTCACGGCTTTCCATTCATGAACAGGCAATCGATTCCGCTTGTGTCGCCAGCCATCGGCACGCACCGCGAACTGGTGTCGTTTCATTTCGGCCCGGCCAATAGCGGGCAGAAGATCTACATCCAGGCGTCGCTGCATGCCGACGAAACGCCCGCGATGCTGACCACGGTGCTGCTGAAGCGGCGTCTGCGGGAGCTCGAGGAAGCCGGCGCGCTGAGCGCTCAAATCGTGCTCGTGCCGGTGTCGAATCCGGTCGGGCTCAGTCAATACGTGCTCGGGCAGTTCATCGGCCGCTTCGATCTCGGCAGTGGCAAGAACTTCAACCGGCATTTCGTGCAGTTCGCAAAGCTCGTCGCGAATGCGAAAGAGGCGCTCGGCGCCGACGCGAACGAGAACCGCCGCATCGTGCGCGAGCTGCTCGCGGCCGAACTCGCGCAACAGAAGCCGCTGACCGAATTCGAGTCGCTGCAACTGGCGCTCCTGAAGTTGTCGTGCGACGCGGACGTCGTGATCGATCTGCATTGCTCGCTCGAAGCGGCGATGCATGTGTACACGAGCGAATCCGCTTGGGCCGAGTTCGAGCCGCTGTCGCGCTATCTCGGTGCAGAGGCGTCGTTGCTCGCGACCGATTCGGGCGGCGGCGCATTCGACGAAACCCACAGCCTGCTGTGGTGGACGTTGCAGCAGCAGATGCCGGCGAGCAAGCCGGTGCCGACCGGCGCGATCGCGGTGACGGTCGAATGCCGCGGCCAGCGCGACGTGTCGTATGAAGTCGCGCAGCAGGATGCCGACGCGCTCGTCGACTATCTGGTGTGGCGCGGCGCGATTCGGGGCGAGGCCAAGCCGTTGCCGCCGCTGCTGTCGCCGGCGACGCCGCTCGCGGGCAGCGAGCAGTTCTATGCGCCGGTGAGCGGGATTCTCGTGCACCGCGCGAAGATCGGCGACAAGATCCGCGTCGGCCAGCCGCTGTTCGATATCGTCGATCCGCTGACCGACGAGACGACCACGATCGCGAGCCAGACCGAAGGGGTGCTGTACATGCGGCGCGCGATCCGTTTCGCGACGGCCGGTGCGCCGCTCGGTCGCGTGACCGGCACGCGGCCGATCCGAACGGGCGTATTGCTGGGCGCCTGATCGCGTAACGGCTATGCCGGACTCGGCATCCAGGGGCCGCCTCGACGCCTCACGCGACGGTGCTGACGTGCGCCTCAGCCGCCTTGCTGCGAAGTCGCCGGCACCGCCCGGCCGGCGATCCGGCGCCTCGCCTGTTGTGCGGATTTAATCTCTTTCAGCCACGAAAAAGCCCAAGCCCGCCTCCGGATAAAGGCCGATACTCGTCGTCATACTCAACGTGTGTGTCGGCGCGACCGGCTTTTCGAAGGAGACGGACAAAGTGAGCAAGGCTATCCAATGGAGCGGGGTGTTTCCCGCCGTCAGCACCCAGTTCAAGCCGGATTTTTCGCTCGACATCGACGCGACGCACCGCGTGGTCAGCAATCTCGTCAAGGACGGCGTGTCGGGTCTGGTGGTCTGCGGCACGGTTGGCGAAAACACCTCGCTGAGCACGTCGGAAAAACTGCAGGTGATTGAGGCCGCGCGCGACGCGGCTGGCGGCAAGGTGCCGGTCGTCGCGGGTGTCGCCGAGTTCACGACCGAGTTCGCGCGGCAGACGGTGCGTGAAGCCGCGCGTGTCGGCGTCGACGGCGTGATGGTCATGCCGGCGCTCGTCTATTCCGCGAAGCCGTACGAAACCGCCGCGCATTTCCGCTCGGTCGCGACCAGCACCGATCTGCCGGTGATGATCTACAACAACCCGCCGATCTACAAGAACGACGTCACGCCGGACGTGCTGATCGCACTGCAGGACTGCGAGAACATCGTCTGCTTCAAGGATTCGTCGGGCGATACGCGACGCTTCATCGATCTGCGCAACGCGGTGGGCGACCGCTTCGTGCTGTTCGCCGGCCTCGACGACGTCGTCGTCGAAAGCATCGCGGTCGGTGCGCAAGGGTGGGTGTCGGGCATGTCGAACGCGTTCCCGAAGGAGGGCGAGACGCTGTTCCGCCTCGCCACGCAGAAGCGTTTCGATGAAGCGCTGTCGCTGTACCGCTGGTTCATGCCGCTGTTGCACCTCGACGCGCGCCCCGACCTCGTGCAATGCATCAAGCTGTGCGAGGAACTGCTCGGCCGCGGCAGCGCCGTCACGCGTCCGCCGCGCCTCGCGCTGCAAGGCGACGCGCTCGCCGAAGTCAAAGACATCGTCGCCAAGGCGCTCGCCACGCGTCCGGCGCTGCCGGACGTCGGTCTCTAAGCACCGCGTTTCGCACGAGCCTCAAAAAACATCGGCACCCTGTCCGCCACGTTGGCGGGACAGGATGCCGAATCTTACTGCGAGTAAGCAGGGCTGGCGGTGGTTGCCTCAACTCGCGCTCAGCACCGGCGCAACCGCAGCCGGATCGCTGATACTCGGCCGGCCGTTCTCGACGTGACCGGCAAAGCGGCGCGAGAAGCTCGCGTCGTCACTGCTCGTCACCGTCAGGTCGTACCAGTGATGGCTCGACGCAAGCACCCAGTCTTCTTCGATACGCGCATTGGCCGGCACGACCACGGTACGCGGGCGCGCGCCGTACGCGTTGTCGATCACCGTCAGATGCGCGATGCCGCCGCCGCTGTTGGTGAACTTCAGGAACACGTTGCCATTCGCGACGTCGTATTGCGCGGTCACTTCAGGCCGCGCCGGCTGGTTGTCGCCATGACCGTTGCCATGGCCATTCTGCGTGCTTTGCGTGCTCGCCTGGGTATTCGCCTGGGTGTTGCCCGCGAACTTGCGCACGAAGCCGTTCGGACCGAACACGTCGAATGCATACACGCCGTTCGTCGTGCTCAGGTCGAACGTGTCGCTGAGCGACTTGCCCGCTTCGACCGTGTAGCGCCACGGACCGTCGGTGCGATTCGTCGCGTACACGTAGAAGTGCGCGCCCTGGTCGCCGGTGTTGCCGATCGTGATTTCGAACGTGTCGTTGCCCGCGTTCGCCGCGCCGTTTACATGCAGTTCGTACGGCAACGCGCGCGCGAAACGGATGCCCGCTTCCTGCGCATCGACCGGAGTCGGCGTCGTCGGCACGGTCGGCTTCGGTTGCGTCTTGCACTGGTTGTCGGCCATGCTCATGTAGTTGCTGGTGTCCGGCAGCGACGGCATCTTCGCATCCGGCGTGCGGAAGTCGAATGCGGTGGTCAGGTCGCCGCACACCGCGCGACGCCATGCCGTGATGTTCGGCTCATGCACGCCGAAGCGCGTTTCGATGAAGCGGATCACGGACGTGTGATCGAACACCTGCGAGCACACGAAGCCACCCTTGGTCCACGGCGACACGATCGTCATCGGCACGCGCGGGCCGAGGCCGTACGGATAGCCGTCGGCGGTGTAGCTGCCGCCGCGCAGCGGATTGACGACATTGTGGATCTCGCCGTCGGTCGTGACCGTCGACTTGCCCTGGGTGGAGGTCGTCGGCGGTTGCGGCGGCACGAGGTGATCGAAGAAGCCGTCGTTCTCGTCGTACATGATGAAGAGCACGGTCTTGCTCCACACCTCGGGGTTCGACGTCAGCGCGTCGAGAATCTGCGACGTGTATTCGGCGCCGTACGCGGGCGTGTAGCTCGGATGCTCCGAGTAGGCGGCCGGCGGGCACAGCCACGACACCTGCGGCAGCTGGTTCGCGAGCACGTCGGCTTTCAGGTCGTCGATCGTGCGCACGGTTTGCGCGCGCTCGTAGAGCGGCGAACCCGGTTGCGCGTTGATGAAGTTCGTGAAGTTCTGCAGGATGTTGGTGCCGTAATTGCCATTCAGCGGATCGGCGCCCGACGTGCCCTGCTGATAGATCTGCCACGAAATGCCCGCGGCCTGCAGACGCTCCGGGTACGTGGTCCACGACAGCAACTGATAGTTCGGCGGACCATCGCCGTCGACCCAGTCGTTGTTGTCGAGCAGCGGTCCGCCCATCGTGCCGGTCGGGTCGACCATGCCGGTCATCAGATACGCGCGGTTCGGGTGCGTCGGTCCCGGCAACGAGCAGAAGTACGCATCGCAGATCGTGAACGCGTCGGCGAGCGCGTAGTGGAACGGGATGTCGCTACGCAGGTGGTAGCCCATCGTCATGTCGGTCTTGTTGGCGGGCCACTGGTCGTAGCGGCCGCCGTCGATTGCATATTGGGTCTTGTACCACGAGTGATCGAGATCGCCGACGCACTGCGCGCTCGTCGTCGCGGTGTCCAGATGGAACGGCAGCACCGGCTTGGTCGGGTCTTCCTTCGACGGCTGATTCCACACCGGCAGGCCGCTCGGCAGCGGAATCGGGAAGCGGTCGTTGTAGCCGCGCACGCCGCGCAGATGGCCGAAGTAGTGGTCGAACGAGCGGTTCTCCTGCATGAACACGACGATGTGCTCGATATCGCGAATCGTGCCCGTGCGCGAAAACGCAGGCACGGCGAGCGCGTTGCGGATCGACTCGGGCAATGCGGTCATCGCGGCGGCGGCGCCCGCGGATGAAGCCACGGTTTGCAGGAAACGGCGACGGCTAGTTGATGTCATCGAATATCACCTTCTGCGTAGGGGAAGAATGGCGCGCGTGAGCGTGCTTTGGGGTGTTTCGTGGTCGGTTACGCGTTGCTCCTGCTGATCAGTTGCGGACTAGTTGTTCGCGCTGTCGCCGGGCGCGTAGCGCATGACCGGCGCGACCTGCTGGCTGTCGGCCGCGAGACTGGCCTGCATGTTTTGCGTGATCGCGTCGGTGGCGGCTGCGCCACTTGCCGCGTTGCTCGCCGTGTTGTTCGCCGTGTTGTCCACGAATGGCGCTGAGGCGTTGGGAGTCGCCACTGCCGCTGCCGCCATTGCGGGGCGTTGCGCCGCGTCGTTCGGCGCAAGGCTCGTGGTCGTCGCGATGCTCGTGGAAGAGGAGTCGTCCGCGCCGCAACCGTTCAACGCTATCGTGGCAAGCGCCAGCAATGCGGCGCTCGCGATGCAACTGATTTTTCTCATGTCTGCATCCGGTTCGATGAAAGCGGGTGCAGTCTCCATTCCTTTCAAGAAATAATTGTGAAACGTTTGCGCCCGGCATAACTTTCGATAAATCGTCGGTTGATCGAAAGAAAATGGAAAGTATCGGGAAGGTCAATGTTCATGGCGCTGCCATCTGCGCTATGTTTGCTGCTTTATCATTCGCGCATGAGCACGATTCAATGACTCGCATCGATTCGCCCATCGACATCTCGCAACTCGAAGACGAATGGCTCGAAGCCGACGGCTTCGGCGGCTTTGCTTCGGGCACGCTCGGCATGTTGCGCACGCGCCGCTACCATGCGCTGCTGCTAGCCGCGACGCGCGCGCCGGGCGGGCGCCTGGTGCTCGTCAACGGCATCGAGGCGTGGGTCGAGGCGGGCGGCGAGCGCTTCGCGTTGACCATGCAACGCTATGGGCCTGACGTGATCTATCCGGATTTGCGCGGCCGCCTTGCCAGCTTCGACACCGCGCCGTGGCCGACGTGGCGCATTCGACTCGGTGCGCACGCGGCGATGATCGCCGACGTGTTCGTCAGCAAAGCGACGTGCGAAACGGCATTGCGCTGGCGGCTCGAAGGCGGCGAACTCGATGCGCCCGTGCTGAAGATCAGACCGTTGCTGTCGGGCCGTGACTATCATGCGCTGCATCACGAGAATCCGGCCTTCAACTTCGGCGTGCAAGTCAGCGCCGATCAGTCGTGCGCGAGCTGGCAACCGTATGGCGGACTGCCGGTCGTGCGAGCGGCGACGAACGGTGCCTATACGCATGCGCCCGACTGGTATCGCAACTTCTGCTACGTGCGCGAGCAGGAGCGCGGTCTCGATTGCAGCGAAGATCTCGCGACGCCCGGCGTGTTCAGCTTCGATCTCGCGGAGGGCGACGCGGTGATGATTCTGAGCGCGTCGAGCACGTCCGCCACCGAATGCGCGAACGACAAACCCCAAACCACCGCCCACGCCGCCCAACTCGCCCACACCGAACAACAACGCCGCGCCGCACTCGGCTCACGCCTGCAACGTTCGGCCGACGCCTACGTCGTCACGCGCAACGAAGGCCGCACGATCCTCGCGGGCTTTCCGTGGTTCACCGACTGGGGCCGCGACACGTTCATCGCGATGCGCGGCCTGCTGATCGAGTCGAACCGTCTCGACGATGCCGAAGCGATCCTGCTCGAATGGTCGGGCACGCTGTCCGAAGGCATGCTGCCGAACCGCTTCCCCGACTACGGCGACGTGCCCGAATACAACTCGGTCGACGCGTCGCTATGGTTCATCGTCGCGGTTCACGACTATCTGGCGACGCCGCATGCGGGCGCGCAAACGCGCGCGCATCTGCAGCAGGCCGCCGAAACGATCCTGACCGGCTACACGAACGGCACGCGCTTCAACATCGGCGTGTGCGCGGACGACGGCCTGCTGCGCGCCGGCATCCCCGGCGTGCAACTGACGTGGATGGACGCGAAAGTCGGCGACTGGGTCGTCACACCGCGCATCGGCAAGCCGGTCGAAGTGCAGGCGCTGTGGATCAACGCGCTGCGAATCGCGTCAGCATGGAACCCGCAGTGGCGGCAAGCTGCCGAGCTCGCGACGCTCGCGTTTCGCCGGCGCTTCGTCGATCCGGCCACCCAGACGCTGTTCGATAACGTCGACGTCGATCATGTGCCGGGCACGGTCGACCGCTCGATCCGGCCGAATCAGATCTTCGCGGTCGGTGGCCTGCCGTTTCCGCTGCTCGAAGGCGCGGCGGCGCGCGCGGTGGTGGGTCAGGTCGAAGCGCAATTGCTGACGCCGCTCGGCCTGCGCACGCTCGCGCCGTCCGATCCCGCCTATCGCGGCCGCTACGGCGGCGCGCCGCGCGAACGCGACGGCGCCTATCATCAGGGCACCGCGTGGTTGTGGCTGATCGGCCCGTTCGTCGAAGCGTGGCTGCGAGTGAATGGCGCGAGTGCCGATAATCTCGCGCAGGCGAGGGCGCGTTTTCTCGCCCCGCTGTACGCGCATCTCGATCACGCGGGCCTCGATCACCTGTCCGAGATCGCCGCCGGCGACGCGCCGCACGCGCCCGCCGGCACGCCGTTCCAGGCCTGGTCGCTAGGCGAATTGCTGCGCGTCGAAAGTCTGCTTGCCCGGTTCGAGCGCAACGGCGCGTAAACCGCGCTACGATGTGGGTCCCACCGCCAGGCCTGTTGCAAGGACGTTTTCATGCCACCGCTGCGCGCTGCCAATCTGCTCGCCACGATCGAAGGTTCCCGGCTGCATTCGCCCGAATGCGGCCACTGGCAGCGCTGGGGGCCGTATCTGAGCGAGCGCCAGTGGGGCACGGTGCGCGAGGACTACAGCGCGAACGGCACCGCTTGGGACTCATTTCCGCACGACCATGCGCGCAGCCGCGCCTACCGCTGGGGCGAAGACGGCATCGCCGGTTTCGGCGACGACCGGCTCAGTTGGTGTGTTTCGCTCGCGCTGTGGAACCGCAAGGACCCGATCATCAAGGAGCGCCTGTTCGGCCTGACGAACTCGCAGGGCAATCACGGCGAGGACGTCAAGGAGTTGTACTGCTATCTGGACGGCACGCCCACGCATTCCTACATGCGCATGCTGTACAAGTACCCGCATGCGGCCTATCCATACCAGGACCTGATCGACGAAAACGCGCGCCGCGGCGGCGATATGCCAGAGTACGAAGTACTCGATACCGGCGTGTTCGACGATCAGCGCTATTTCGACGTCCAGATCGAATACGCGAAGCACACGCCCGACGACATCGTGATGCGCGTGACGATCGAAAATCGCGCGGACGAAGCGGCGTCGCTCGATGTGCTGCCGCAAATCTGGGCGCGCAACTCGTGGTCGTGGAAAGAGAACAAGGACAAGCCGAAGCTCGTCGCCGGTACCGGTCATGACGGCTCGGTGCGTCTGCTTGGCCATCACCATGTGCACGAACCGATCGTCGTGACCGCGTGGTCGAAGGACGCGCCGCAACTCGCGTGGCTGTTCTGCGAGAACGACACCAACGTGAAGCGGCTGTTCGGCATGGACGGCGCGGGCCCGTTCAAGGACGGCTTCAACGACTACCTCGTGCACGGCGACGCGAACGCGATCCGTCACGACGCGGGCACCCGGGCCGCGGCGCATGCGGCGCTCGAGTTCGGGCCGCACGGACGCGCGGTCGTGTATCTGCGCTGGCACCCGCAATCGGCGACCGATGAAGCGCCATTCGATGCCGACGTGTTGATCGCGCGCCGCCGCGCCGAAGCCGACGAATTCTATGGCGCGTTGCAACACGAGATCACCGACCCCGATGCGTGTCTCGTGCAACGTCAGGCGCTCGCCGGCATGCTGTGGTCGAAGCAGTACTACCAGTACGACGTGCAGCGCTGGCTCGACGGCGATCCGCTGCAACCGAGCCCGCCCGCCGCGCGCAAGCACGGCCGCAACACCGACTGGCGGCATCTGTGCAACGCGGACATCGTGTCGATGCCGGACAAGTGGGAGTACCCGTGGTACGCGTCGTGGGACCTCGCGTTTCATGCGGCCGCGTTCGCGCTGATCGATCCGGCGTTCGCCAAGAAGCAGTTGCTGCTGCTCGTGAAGGACCGCTATCAGCACCCGAACGGCCAGTTGCCCGCTTACGAATGGGCATTGAGCGACGCGAACCCGCCGGTCCATGCATGGGCCGCGTGGCGCGTGTACGAGATCGACCGCGCGCTGACCGGCAAGGCGGACCGCGATTTTCTGGAGCTCGTGTTTCACAAGCTGCTGCTGAATTTCTCGTGGTGGGTGAATCGCAAGGACGCCGACGGCCACAATATTTTTCAGGGCGGTTTTCTCGGGCTCGACAACGTCGGCATCTTCGACCGCTCGTCGCCGCTGCCCACCGGCGGCCACATCGACCAGGCCGACGGCACCGCGTGGATGGCCGCGTATGCGCTCGACCTGATGCGTATCGCGCTCGAGCTCGCCTACGCGAACCACGTGTTCGTCGATATCGGTGTGAAGTTCTTTGAGCACTTCCTGTATATCGCGGAGGCGGTCAGTTGCGACGACGGCTGCGACACGGGCCTGTGGGACAGCGAGGACGAATTCTTCTACGACAAGCTGCGCCTGCCCGACGGCAGCAACTTGCCGATGCGCGTTCGCTCGATCGTCGGACTGATACCGCTGTTCGCCGTGCACGTGCTCGAGGAGCGTCTGCACGGCGGCTTGCCGGGCTTGCGCGAGCGCCTCGTGTGGTTTCTCGAGCATCGGCCCGATCTCGCGAAGCTGGTGTCGCGCTGGAACGAGCCCGGCAAGGGCAACGCGCTTTTGCTGTCGCTGCTGCGCGGGCATCGGATGAAGGCGTTGTTACGGCGCGCGCTCGACGAAAGTGAATTTCTTTCCGATCACGGCGTGCGGGCGTTGTCGCGTTGCCATCGCGATCATCCGTTCGTGTACCAGCACAACGGCAACAGCTTCTGCGTGAAGTATCTGCCGGCCGAATCCGATACCCGCGTGTTCGGCGGCAATTCGAACTGGCGCGGGCCGGTGTGGATGCCGGTCAACTATCTGCTGATCGAATCGCTGTACGAGTTTCATCGCTATTACGGCGATGATTTCCGCGTCGAGTATCCGACCGGGTCGGGCCAGAAGTTCTCGTTGAGCGAAATCGCCGACGAACTCGCGCGCCGCGCGACCACGCTGTTCCTGAAGGACAAAAACGGCGAGCGGCCGGTGATGGGTGCGTATCCGCTGCTGCAGGCGGACCCGCGTTCGCAGGATCTGATCCTGTTCCATGAGTATTTTCATGGCGATAACGGTCGTGGCGTCGGGGCTTCGCATCAGACCGGCTGGACCGGGCTCGTCGCGTTGCTGTTGCAGCCGCGCGCGATGGCGGCATCGGGCAACGTGCCGCTGGCGGGGGAACCGGCGCCGGCGCCCGCGCCGATTCCGGTGCCGACGGCTTCTGCGTCCGCGGTAACGCCGGCGGTGGCGAAAGAACCGGTACCGTCGCTCCCGGCCACGACGACGAAGTAAGCACGCCGCGCGCTCACGCACGAATGCGATTGAACTGTGCGGCAGCGCCCGTGGTCTTTCATGTATCGCCGCGTTCGTTCTACCGGCTTACCGAGGTCCAAGTGAATCCCATGTCGACCACACCGAACCCTTCCGCTTCTCCCGATCAACCCAACGCAACGCCCGCCCTGAGCTGCAAGCTCAGCGCGAACCGATACGACGCCCTGTCGTCGCCGGCCGGCAAGAAGCCCGCGCCGCCGTGCACGCTCGTGATCTTCGGCGCGGGCGGCGATCTGACCAAACGTCTGTTGATGCCGGCGCTCTACAACCTCGCGGTCGATGGCCTGCTCGACGACAGCATGAAGATCATTGGCGTCAATCACGGCGAGCGCGAAACGCGCGAATGGTGCGACGAACTGCATACCTCGCTGCAGAAGTTCGCCGCCGACAAGGCCAGCACCTTTCACGCCGGCAAGCTCGACGACAACGCATGGAACTGGGTCGCGCAGCGCCTCGAATACATGGCGGGCGAGTTCGAATCCGACGATACGTTCGCGAAGCTGAAGCAGAAGCTCGATCAGTCGAAAGGCGGTAATGCGATCTTCTACCTCGCGGTCGGCGCGCGTTTTTTCAAACCGATCACCGACCGGCTCGGCAAAGCCGGCCTGCTGAAGGAAGGCGACGGCGCGAACGGCGGCTTTCGGCGTCTCGTGATCGAGAAGCCGTTCGGCACCGATCTCGCATCGGCGCGCGATCTGAACGCGCACATCCTGTCGTATGCGCGGGAGTCGCAGGTGTACCGCATCGATCATTTTCTCGGCAAGGACACCGTGCAGAGCATCCTCGCGGTGCGCTTCGCGAATGCGATGTTCGAGCCGATCTGGCGGCGCGAGTACATCGACTGCGTGCAGATCACGGCGGCGGAAACGATCGGCGTCGAGGGGCGCGGCAGGTTCTACGAGCAGACCGGCGCGTTTCGCGACATGGTGCCCAACCACCTGTTCCAGCTGCTCGGCATCGTCGCGATGGAGCCGCCGAATTCGTTCGACGCCGAAGCCGTGCGAAACAGGAAGGCCGAGCTATTCGACGCAATCCAGCCGCTGACGTCCGCCGACGTCGTCTTCGGCCAGTACGAAAAAGGGCCAGCCGGCGTGGGCTATCGCGAGGAGCCCGACGTCGCGCCCGGCAGCACGACGGAAACCTACGCGGCGGCGCGCGTGTTCGTCGAGAACTGGCGCTGGGCCGGCGTGCCGTTCTATCTGCGTACCGGCAAGCGGCTCGCGGTGCGCCGCACCGAGGTTTCGGTGCAGCTGAAGCCGGTGCCGTTCCGCCTGTTCCGCGATACGCCGGTCGACGCATTGACGCCGAACGTGCTGACCATTCGCATCGATCCCGAGCACGGCTCGAGCTTCGATTTCAACGTGAAGGTGCCGGGGCCGGTGATGCAGGTCGGTCCGGTACAGTCGTCGTTCAACTATGGCGACTTCTTTGCGGAAAGCGCGAACGTGGGCTACGAGACGCTGCTGTACGACTGCATGTTTGGCGACGCGACGTTGTTTCAGCGCGCCGACAGCATCGAGACGAGCTGGTGCGCGGTCGACGACGTGCTGCATCCGAGGAGTGGCGGCGCGGTTGCCGTGCGCGGCTATGCGGCCGGCAGCGACGGGCCGGCCGAAGCCGACGCGCTGCTCGCGCGCGACGGCCACGCGTGGCGCCCGTTGCAGCAGAAAGCGCCCGGTGGCAAGTCGTAGCGGCACCTTTGAACCAACCCGCAGACACGCATCACAACCGCCTCAACACAATCGGGAGACATCGTGGCAACACGCAACAAGAACGCAGTGAAACGGAATGCGCCGACAAGCGGCAGCGAGCACATCCTCGCGATCGACGTCGGCGGCACCGGCCTGAAGGCCGCGATCATCGACGCCGACGGGCAGATGAAAACCGAGCGCGTGCGCGTTGCGACGCCGCATCCGTGCACGCCGGATCAGCTGGTGGACGCGCTCGCGCAACTCGTGGCTCCGCTCATCGAGCAGGTGCGGCCCGTCCGTATCTCGATCGGGTTTCCGGGTGTCGTGCGCAACAACCGCATTCTGACCGCGCCGCACTTCGGCATCGAAGGATGGCACGACATTGCGCTCGCGGATTCGCTCGCGCAGCGCCTGGGCGGACTGCCGGTGCGGATGATCAACGACGCCGAAATGCAAGGCTTCGCGGCGATCGAAGGCCACGGCCTCGAGTTCGTGCTGACGCTCGGCACGGGCGCCGGCACCGCGATGTTTCGCGATGGCGAACTGATGCCGCATCTGGAGCTCGCGCATCATCCGGTCAGCAAGAAGGGCGTGGCGTACGACGAATACATCGGCGAGGCCGCGCGCGAGCAGATCGGCAACAAGCGTTGGAGCCGGCGTGTCGAGAAGGTGATCGGCATTCTCGAGTCACTGGTCAATTACGACAAGCTGTGGATCGGCGGCGGCAACGCGGCGCGCATCAAGTTTTCTCTGCCGGCGAACGTGGCGACCGTATCGAACGACGCGGGGATCGAGGGCGGCGCGAAATTGTGGCATCCGCTTTCGGTGCGCGAGACGCGACAGTATCCGGAGGCGACGCAGAAGACGGGGCGGTTCAAGCCGAAGTGAGGGAGTGGATTGCCGCTGCAATCACGTACCCAGCGCCGCGGCTCCACGTCCAAGGGTTCATATCAACCCATCAACGATTGCCAAGGCGATCCGTGCCCGAGCACTGGTCAGCGCTTCGACGCTGGACGTGCTCATAACTACTTCGGCTTTGCTGGCAACGGATTATCTTGCCGGTAAGTGCGCCTGGGGTTAATGACCAAACGCTTGACCTGTGCGTCCAATTCCTTACTGTGATACAGGTCCAGACACTTCAGGAAATCGAAACGGACACCTTCAGTTTTCGATTCAACCAGCGGGTTTTGATAATTTCGCGCCAAATAATTGTCCACCAAGGTTTTGATCGCGTCTGGAGCCTTCTCCAAGTCAAAGTAAGTCCAGTCTCGCAATGCACTGACGCTGCTTCCCGCATCCATGGCAGCATCTTTGTCGTTCTTGTAGGCGGTCGCTATGCAAGCAGCGAAAACCATGTCTTTGTAATTCTGTGCATAAGTACGTGCTCCAGCTTGTGGAGTCGCACGTTGATCGCCTTTCGCATAGCAAGCTGACATACCGAAGATGAGGGCAGAGGCAGTTAGGATGCCAACCCCAACCTTCTTCACGGCAAACTCGAGAAGTTCGCGCGGTCAGTGCGATACTTCGCCTCAGGTTCGTTGAAATAGCAGTGGTCGTAACAGTAGTTTTCGCGCAATTCAGTTGTCCATTCTGATCAAGTAAAGTTTGACACACCTCTCGCCGTAGATGCCCATCCGTCAACGTTCAAGTGGTTCACACGCAAGCGAGTGAACCGAGTCTTGTGTCGAAACCTACTGTCGTTGCATATCTGTGGCTGCCGCAAACTCGGAGGCAGTGCACGGGGTGACGGTCTCGTTCACTGCTTCCGCGGTTTGTCTAACGCCCGACGTTTGTCGTACTCGCGCGCAAGGTAAATGTTTTGCCGTCGAACGCGTAGTAGTAGGTTCCGTGCTCGGCGCTTTCATTGCGGCTTCCATGAGCGATCAGCAGGCAACTGTCTGCGCGATAGGAAAGCGGCTCCGTGATGTCCAGCGGCCAATCGGAAACCGTGAACGGCAGCGAAGTGACGCGGCCCGAGTTCGTATCGATTGCCGCCGCCATCACGCATCCAGCACCGCATCCCCACGTAGCGAGAACGTAGTGGCCCGCGAAGTTGATCGGCTCCTTTGCGGCTTCACGAAGAATGCTGCGGTAATGACGTGCCGTCGCGTCCGTGAATATCATGCGTGGCATCGCAGCGTGCCTGGACTCGACAGTGGCGGGACAATCCTCAAACCTGGGAACCGATTCCGCAAGGGCCAAACCGGATATTGCGCCGAACATCAATGTGGCAATAAGCCAGGACGAAAGACGCATCGTTTTAATACCAGTGGTGTTGTTGCCAGAATCCTCTGGCCATATTGTTTGATTCGCGCAGCCCCGTGCGCAATATGCCGCCTCTTCCATCTCAAAACAACATTCTCGTTATAGTTGCTCTCTGAACTGCAAAGCTCTCAACGGCACGTCCAACCCCGGCGACTCCCAATGACTCGCATCCACCTGAACCTCGCGCGGCGCCTGCTCTCCGTCGGCGCGTGCGCGCTGCTCGCTTACGCGAGCGCGCATGCGTATGCGGCACAGGCCTTCGCGGTGTCGTCGCCGGGACTGGCCGATGGCGGCACGCTGAACGCAAGCCACGCGGCGAGCGCGAACAATTGCGGCGGCGGCAACGTGTCGCCGGCGCTGCAATGGCATAACGCGCCGGCCGGCACGAAAAGTTTCGCGGTGACGATCTTCGACCCCGACGGCGCGAAAGGCCTCGGCATCGTGCACTGGATCGTCTATGGCATCGCGCCTACCACGACCGGACTCGCCGAAGGCGAAGCCGCGCCGGCGGGCAGCGTCGCCGGCACGAATCGCACCGGCGGCCCGGGCTATTACGGCCCGTGTCCGCCCGTCGGCGAGGTACCGCATCACTACGTGGCGCAGGTCTATGCGCTCGATCTGCCGCCCGACGCATTGCCGGCCGGCTTGACGCGCGACGCGTTCCACGCCGCGATCAAGGATCACGTGCTCGCCGCGACGAGCACCGTGCTGCGCTACGGACGATGAAGACGCGCGGCCGAACGCCGGGCCGCGCCTGATCTGCCGGCGTGCGCCTAGCGCGCCGCGTCCCCCCAGCGATACTGCACGCTCGCTTCATCGAGCTGGGTCTTGATCGCGGCGTCGAGCGTGAGCCCGGCCGCCGCGAGCGTATCGCTCAACTGCTCCGCGCGGCTCGCACCAATGATCGCCGACGTAATCAGCGGATTCGCGAGCACCCACGCAAGCGACACCTTCGCCAGCGCTTCGCCGGTCGGCGCGACGATCGCCTTCAGCCTTTCGATCGTGTCGAACTCGCGCTCATGCCAGTAGCGCTCCTGATACATCGCGCCAGCCTTGCCGACGCTTTCGGTGAAGCGCCCTTCGGCGGGCGTCGCGTCGAGCCGGTGCTTGCCGCTCAGCAGTCCGCCCGCGAGCGGGTTATACGGCATCACGGCCAGCTGCTCCTCGGCGGCCAGCGGCAGCAGCTCGCGCTCGATCTGGCGAAACAGCAGGTTGTAGCGCGGCTGGACCGACACGAAGCGCGCGACGCGGAGCACGTCCGCGCGCCCCAGTGCGCGCGCGAGCCGGTAGGCGAGAAAGTTCGACACGCCGATATAGCGCGCCTTGCCCGAGCGCACGATCGCATCGAGCGCTTCGAGCGTTTCGTCGAGCGGGGTCTTCGCGTCGTCGGAATGGAGCTGGTACAGGTCGACGTAGTCGGTGCCGAGGCGCTGCAAGGACGCGTCGATCGCATCGAGCAGGTGCTTGCGCGACGCGCCCTGGTCCCACGCGGCGGGCCCCATCTTGCCGACCGCCTTGGTCGCAACGATGAAGCGCTCGCGTTTGCCCTTCAGCCAGCGTCCGACGATTTCCTCGGTGCGTCCGGCCAGATTTTCGTCGCCGCCGAGCGGATAGACGTTCGCGGTATCGATGAAATTGACACCGGCGTCCGCGGCCGTGTCGAGGATGCGGTGCGATGCGGCTTCTTCGGTTTGCAGCCCGAAGGTCATGGTGCCGAGACACAGGCGAGAAACGGTCAGGCCGGTGCGGCCGAATTGGCGATATTGCATAAAGTCGACTCCAGAGGGAAGCAAAGCGCTGCCGAAGCGATGAAACTACATCGTTGTAAAAAGGATAAACCGAGTCGCGATTCGGTGTGCCTGACGCACGCCGGGATTGCTGACTTCCAGTAGATATGAAATGATATCGATTCTCATTTAAACCTAGCCAGCCATCCCGTCATCTCCATCTCACACTACGGAGAGCGGCAGCCAGCCATTTGCGGCTTTGTCATGAATTCGACGTCAGTGATGCGAATCTGACAAACGCATTTCTGACGGGATTTCCATGCTCAATCACACGCCGCTCGCGACAGCGCTAGCGCTCGCTTTTGCCATTCCTTTGGCGACCCCGGCGCTCGCGCAAAGCGCGCCGCAGAACGCACAAACCAGCGCACGGAACGACACACCCGCCGCCGCGCAGACGCTGCCGACCATCGGCGTGCAGGCTCAGGCCGTTCAGCAGGACTTCCAGGCCGACCGGGCGACCGTCGGCGCCAAGACGCCGACCGCGCTTCGCGACATTCCGCAGACCGTCACCGTGATCAATCGCGACCTGCTCGCCTCGCAGGGCGCGACGTCGTTTACGGACGCGCTGCGAAACGCGCCCGGCGTGACGATCGGCGCGGCCGAAGGCGGCCAGATCGGCAACAACATCAATCTGCGCGGCTTTACCGCGCAGAACGACATCTATCTGGACGGCTTTCGGGACCGCAACCAGTACTACCGCGATACGTTCGACCTCGAGTCGCTCGAGGTGCTGTACGGTCCGTCGTCGATGCTGTTCGGCCGCGGCTCGACCGGCGGCGTGATCAACCAGGTCAGCAAGAAGGCGAACCTGACGGACTCGGCGGAAGTCTCCGGCATGATCGGCACCGACGACCGCTACCGCTCCACCGTCGACGTGAATCACAAGCTCACCGACACCTCGGCGATCCGCCTCAATGCATTCGGCCAGAGCCTCGGCTCGACGCGCGACGTGATGAAGAACAAGGACTTCGGCGTCGCGCCGGAACTGCGCTTCGGCATCGGCACGCCGACCGAGATCACGCTATCCGCGCTGATCCAGCACAACCACGACATGCCCGACTACGGCATCCAGGCGCTGAACGGCCGCCCGTCGCCGGTACCGAAGAACACGTTCTACGGTTTGACCAGCGACCGCACGATCCAGGACGTGCAGATCTTTACCGCGGCGATCAAGCACAAGTTCTCCGAGGACCTGACGCTGACGAACCAGACGCAGATCTCGCACTCCGTGACCGACGCGCGCGAAACCGCGCCGCAAGCGGTGCTGACCGGACCGCTGTCGTCCAGCACAGCGTTGACCAACGGCAACTTCACGACGCTGTCGCCGTCGCAACTGTTCATCAAGCTGCAGAGTCATGACCGCGTGATCCAGAATCATGCGATCTACAACGACACGATGCTCGAATACAAATTCGACACCGGACCGATCAGGCACGACCTGATCGCCGGTGTCGAAGTGGGCCACGACAGCTATACGAACCAGGCGTACACGCGCAACAACCTGCCGATCGTGCCGATGCTCAATCCGCCGATCATGGGCACGCCGTCGAACGTGACGACGACGGTCGGCAACTACGCCGATTCGAGCGCGAACGAAATCGCCGCTTACCTGAACGACACGATTACACTGACGCCGCACTGGAAGCTGATCGGCGGTGTGCGCTGGGATCGTTTCTCGGCGGGAATCCGCAATACGATCAGCGCGCCGGCTTATGCGAGCCAGACCAACTACTTCACGAGCGTGCGCGCGGGCGTCATCTATCAGCCGACCGACTGGCAGTCGTACTACGTGTCGTACGGCACGTCGTTCAACCCGTCGCTCGAAAACCTGACGGTCACGAACCTCACTCAGAACCTCGCGCCGGAATCGACGAAGTCGTATGAAATCGGCGGCAAGTGGGATCTGTTCGGCGGCAACATATCGGTGACCTCGGCGATCTTCCGCGAGGAAAAGGACAACGCGCGCACGCAGGTGTCACCGACCGAGTACCAGCTGGCCGGCAACGTTCGCGTCGACGGCTTCCAGGCGGGCGTGACGGGACACATCACCGACAAGTGGCAGATTTTCGGCGGCTACACGTACATGGACGCGACGATCCTGAAAGCGGCCGACGGCACGCAGGGCCACACGCCGGCCAACACGCCGCGCAACACGCTGACGTTCTGGACCACGTACGCGATCACGCCGCATTGGGAAATCGGCGGCGGTCCGATCTACATGTCGCCACGTTATGCGTCGAATACGAACTACGTGAAAGTGCCGGGCTACACGCGTTGGGACGCGACCGCGGCCTATCACGCGAAGAAGTACGACGTGCGCCTGAACCTGCTGAACCTGACCAACAAGTACTACTACGACGCGTTGATTCCGTCGGACGGCGGACGTTCGGTGCCGGGCATCGGCCGCACGCTGCTCGCGACGTTCAACTACCGCTTTTGATACGCGCTTTTGATACGCACTGAGCGCATGCGCACGGCTTGCCGCTTCTGCAAACGGCAAGCCGACGCGAAGGACACACTATGTTGCTGCACATTCAGAAGGTACTGGACGCCGGGCAGTTGCGCTTCATGCGCGAGCGGCTCGATCGAGCCGGCGACGCGTGGGTCGATGGCCGCGCGACCGCGGGCTATCAGGGCGCGCCGGTCAAGCGCAATCAGCAGATTGCCGAGCACTCGACGCTCGCGCGCGAACTCGGCGATGTGATTCTCGCGGCGATCGAACGCAATCCGCTGTTCATCAGCGCGGTGCTGCCCAACCAGGTCTATCCGCCGCTCTTCAACCGCTACGAGGGCGGCATGCAGTTCGGCAGCCACGTCGATGGCGCGGTGCGCGTGCTGCCGAACGGCGTGAAGCTGCGCACCGACGTGTCGGTGACGCTGTTTCTCAGCGCGCCCGACGAATACGACGGCGGCGAACTCGTGATCGAGGACACCTACGGCGTGCAGCAGGTGAAACTGCCGGCCGGCGACATGATCGTCTATCCGGCGACGAGTCTGCACCAGGTGACGCCGGTCACGCGCGGCGCGCGGGTGGCGAGCTTCTTCTGGGTGCAGAGCCTCGTGCGCAGCGACACGCATCGCGCGCTGCTGTTCGACATGGACACCGCGATTCAACGGCTCAATGCCACCCATGCCGACGAAGCTGCGCGACGCAGCCTCGTCGGTTGTTATCACAATCTGCTGCGCACCTGGAGTGAAACGTGAGCGTCTCGGACACCCTCGACATTCAACCGCCCGCGGCCGGCGAACATGACGCGCAGGAGCCGCGTCGGCTCGATGACCATGAACTGAAATCGCGCCAGCAGCGCTCGCGTCGCGCGACCTTCATCAAGTGGCTGCGCAAGGTGCATGGGTGGGTTGGACTGTGGGGCGCCGCGCTCGGTCTGCTGTTCGGCACGACGGGCTTCTTTCTGAATCATCGCGGCGGCCCGCTGCGCGTCTCGACCGGCGAGCCGCAGGTCTCGGTGATGCAGGTGCCGCTGCCGCAACCGGCGCCGCAAACGCCGCGTGAGCTCGCGAAGTGGCTCAAGCAGGAGCTGAAGATCGCCGGCAATCCGGGGCGCGTGCAGAAGGAGACCGAGCATCCGGTGGCGTGGGGCGATCGCAGCGTCGTGCAGCCCGAGCACTGGCAACTGAATTTCGCGTCGCCGAAGGAAAACACGTCGGCCGAATACTGGGTCGGTAACCACACCGTGACGATCAAGCGCAGCGCGAACACCTTTCTCGCGATGCTGACGAACCTGCACAAGGGTGTGGGCTTGAGCGTCGGTTGGGTGCTGCTGATCGATACGCTCGCGGGCAGCCTGATCCTGCTGTCGTTGACGGGCGTGCTGTTGTGGACCGAGTTGAACAAGCGCAAGACGGTGGGGCTCGCGCTCGTGGTCGGATCGATTGCGGCGGCGGTGGTGTTGGGGACGATGTAAGGGCGCAGCGCAACGCTTCGGGCGACGCCTGCGCGCTGGCGGGCAGGCTTTGAGCGGTCCGCGCTAGAATCGTCGCAGACCTACTCCGCAGGCTCTGCCGCCATCCGCCGATGACCTCTTCCGCGAACCCCGTCGACACCGCGCTGACCACGCGGCGCTCGGTGCGCGCCTTTCTGCCGACACCGGTGCAGCGCGCCGACATCGAAGCGATTCTCGAAGCCGCCAGCCACGCACCGTCGGGCACCAACACGCAGCCGTGGAAGGTGTACGTGCTGACGGGCGAATCGCTCGCGCGTCTGTCGCGCGATCTGCTCGCGGCCTACGACGATCCGCAGCGCGACGAGCTGTACCAGGAGGAGTACGCGTACTATCCGCGCCAGTGGCAGTCGCCGTTCATCGACCGGCGTCGCAAGATCGGCTGGGACATGTATAGCCTGCTCGGCATCGAGAAGGGCGACAAGGCGCGCATGCACGAACAGCACTCGCGCAACTTCCGTTTCTTCGACGCACCCGTCGGCCTGCTGTTCACGATCGATCGCAGCCTCGAGCGCGGCAGTTGGCTCGACTACGGCATGTTCCTGCAGGCGATCATGACAGCCGCGCGCGGCCGCGGACTCGACACCTGTCCACAGGCCGCGTTCATGCAGTTTCATCGACTGATTGCCGGACATCTCGGCTTGCCCGAAAACGAGCAACTTGTGTGCGGCATGTCGCTCGGTTTCGGCGACCCCAACGCGCCGGTCAATACGCTGCGCCCCGAGCGCGAACCGGTCGAGCGCTTCGCGCGCTTTCTCGATTGAACGCATCCCTCAGTCCCCACCCAGAGGCAAACGACAATGAAAACATCGCGGCGCCATTTCCTGTTGGTCAGCGCGGGCGTCGGCTCGTCGCTCGCGCTGTCTCGGGTCGCGTTCGCCGCGACCGTTCCCAATGCGCTCAGCGAGAGCGATCCGCAGGCGCAGGCGGTCGGCTATACCGAAGATGCGTCGAAGGTCGACAAAGCCAGATTTCCGAACTTCGCGGCCGGGCAATCGTGCGCGAACTGCTCGCTGTTCCAGGGCAAGGCATCGGACGCATACGGCGGCTGCACGCTATTCGGCACTAAACAGGTCGCGTCGCGCGGCTGGTGCAGCGCGTACACGAATATGTGAGCACGCCGCCGTAGCGTTCGCAGCGCTGCTATAGCAGTGCCTTCAGCACGAGTTCGTGCGAGTGCCCGATCCACACGGCGGCGTCGCGATGATCGCGCAGCGCGTCGCCGGTGTTCGGATGCAGAAAGACATCGAGCGCGCCGTGATTGAGCGTGAGCCAGCCGACCACGTCGGCGAACTGCGTGTGCGCGAAGGCGAGCTGATACGACCACATCGGATGCGGCCCGACCGGCCGTTCGTGGAAGCGCCCGATCTGCAGTTTGTCGCCCCAATGCGCGTCGATCTGCTCGCGAAACGCCCAGGCGGCATCGCGGCTCGCCGGGTCGAAGTAGATGTGCGCGTGCCAGCTTTGTATCGCTGAAGCATCGCGAAAAGTCATATCAGAGTTCATTGCCAGGCTCGTTCCGTATCAGTCTTTATCCGACATTCGTTCTGCTTCGCTTTCCGCCGGCGCGCGCGCTGCAAGTCGCATGTGAAACTGTGTCTGATCCTCGCCGACGATCTCGAAGCCAAGACGATCGTACAGCCGTTTGGCGGGATTGCCCTTGAGCACCTGCAAGCTGACCGGCAACGCTTCGGCCGCGGCGGCGCGCAGGATCGTGCGCAGCGCTTGCTCGCCGATGCCGCGACCCTGCAGCGCGGGCGCGATCTGCAACTGCACGACGAACCATTCGTCGTCGTTGCGATGCGCCTTCAACAAGCCCGCGGGCGCGCCGTCGATACAGACCACCTGCGCCGCGTTGTAGCGATGCAACAGGCGCGCGCGATGGACGTCGTCGTCGGTCGGCTCGCCGGCGCGCGCCAGGTGTTCGGTCATCGTCGTCTTGCGCAGTTCGAGCAGGAAGGCTTCGTCGTCGGGTTGCGCGGGGCGCAAGGTCAACCCGGATCGTTGGTCGGGCAGTTGGGCGGACATGTCGGGAAGGTGGTGGCGCGCGATGATCGTGCGAAGCGCGAGTAAGAATTGTCGTCGATTGTCGCGCCGGCTGCGCTTTTTTACCACGCGGCTATGTTGCAGTCTTCTCACTTTGCGATGCAGGGCGAACGCTCGATGCGGCGAGGCGCCGCCTGCTGCGTTGTGTGGCATGCGCTTTGCTCAAGGTTGATTCGCTTTTCGCGGGCACGGTCGTCGACCCATCGCGGCCGCGCTTATCCGGGGACGTTCGCGTTATGCGGCGAACGTCGTAATCAACGTTGCGAGGTGGGCTATGACGATGATCGAGGTGGTACCCAGCGTCTCGGCAGATGGACGCGCGGTGATTTTCCAGCTTTCGTCGCAGGGACGAGACCTTGAATGCGCGGTCACGCGCGAGGCGCTCGAGCAGCACTTCTGGCTGCAACGCGGCGCGGGTGAGGCGCGCGTTCTGAAGACGTTCGCGGATGGGCGCAAACGTATTACGGCGATCGCCGAACGAAAAATGCTTGCGCGTCCCGGTGAGAAGGTCTTGCTGACGATCGACGATTTCTCCACACGCGGTTGACGTGCGTGGCGTGGCGCGCGTCATCGCTCGAAGCTGCACACGCGATGACGCCGGCGCGACAGCACCGGCTCCGCTCGGCCTGAATGCGGCCGGCTTCGCACTTCGCGTTTTTTCTCTCAGGCTTTCGCAGCACCGTTTCGGTGCAATCGCTGATTTCACATCGAGCGCTCCGTGGGGCCGCTGTTACATCGATTCGCCAAATTAACCCACCAAAGCGCTTCGGTTCGCTGAATTGCTTTCGCGCGTGCGCGCATACACTCTTTTCCATGGAGCGAGGAATCACCGACCTCCATCGATGCGATCTTCCCCTCGTGTCGGATTTGAACCGTACCATTGAGAGTAGTCTGCAGTTCGCAGTTCGCAGTGCGTATCTGGCAGTTTGCAGTCTGCAGTTGACGCAATACAAGCGCGCAATGCCTCGAGCACGAGCGCGAAGCAACAGGGGTAGCGGCCAGAAGTAGCAGATAGCGAGGACCGGCCCACATGCAGTCGCAATTGAAGTGGTAGTTTGAATCGGCAGTTTGAAGCTTCCTGTCGAGCGGTAGAAATTGCCGGTGCAGTACACGTAAGCAATAGCTTTGCAGGTTAGGTGGTTATAGGTTGGCAGGCATCCACGCGCCTGCTCGGCCGTTCCATCCTGTCAGCCCTGTTCCTCGCGGAACAGGGCTTTTTTTCGTCGCAACGAAGCGGGATTTTTGTTTCTGGCGGCTTCGAACCGATATGCGGACATTGCGTTCTTCGATACGTTCGAAGAACGGGCGCGTCGCATGGCGTGCGCATGGGGTGAACTGTTGGGCGCGAAATACGTCGGACGTTTGAGCGCGGCGTTTGCCGCCGTCGCGTGCCGAAGTCCGGGCGCGCTGCCGAAAGAAGGAGGTTGAATCGATGTCCAGCAAGTCGCGAGTTCACAAGCCCGGCCGCACGGCCATGTCCCCGTTGTTGCGTTCTCTGACCCAGAGCCGCACCGCGCACGCGCCGGTCACGCAGACCACGCTGTTGCAGGCCTACGCCGCGCTCGATGCATTCCGCCGCGGCCACGGCGCGCGCATTCTGCACACGACGCTGAGCCGGCATTTGCTGGTGTCGCAGGAACTTGTGCATGCCGGACGGGGCGCCGCCGCACGCGCCGACATCGAAAGCGCGCATGCGGCGATGGTGCGGCTCGATGTGCGCGAGCGCCAGACTGGCCGCTGGTCGCTCGAAGACGACGACTACGCAAGTCTGTGCGCGGCGCTAGCGATTTTCGACGGACAGTTGTCGGCGGCGTCGCTGAGCGAGCTGGCGAGCGCGGAAGCGAAAATGATCGAAGGTTTGATGCGTTCCGCGCGACTGCGGGCGCTGGCGGAAGCGGCGGTTTGAGCGGCACGCATCTGGCGGCGCGCATTTCGAAAGCGTCGCGGGTCACCGGCGCTGCGCTCAACGCGCTATCGGCGAGCCCGAGCGAGTGGCTGCCCGCTGCGCTGCGTTCGTCGAACGGCTGATACGACCGTTTCAGCGCGGACGTAAATGGATTCCGGACACATTGAAAGCGGCTTCGACGTGTCGCGCGAGGCCGGCCGGTGCGCGTGGCGCGGCTCGTTACGAGTGTCCGTAGAAGTCCCGCCGGGCGCGTTTGCCGCTGCGATTCCCGCTTGCTAGACTGGCTGCGCCTGCTTGCCGCCTACCTGCTTGCGTACCTCCTGCATACCGCCGAGGCGAGGCGTCGCTGGCGTCGTTGCGATGCCGACTCGCGCATACAACCGAGCCCTATCGGAGACATGATGTCCTACATGCTGCTGATCGTCGAACCCACGGACCAACGCGAGGAGCGCGCCGAAGCCGCGGGCCGCGACCTCTACGACCAGATGGTGCGTTTCTCCGAGAACCTGAAAGCGCGCGGCAAGCTGCTCGCGGTCGAGTCACTGACTTCGCAGAAGGACGCCGTGCGCGTGCAGGTCCGCCATGGCCAATCGAAGCTCGTCGACGGGCCGTTCGCCGAGGCGAAGGAGATGATCGGCGGCTTCTTTCTGTTGAACTGCGACAGCCGTGAAGAGGCCGTGGCGATCGCGCAAACCTGCCCGGCGGCGTCGTGGTGCACGGTCGAGGTGCGCAAGCTCGGACCGTGCTTCATCTAGGGCCTGTTCACGCTAATAACGGGCTTGCGAACGTGCCTTTCCGCGCGTAGTGCAAGGAGAGAGGAGCGCCGTTTGGCCGAGCCAAACAAGCGACGACCGACGCCGCAATACGGGCGGAAAGGCACGTTCCCCTGTTTTAAAAAAACCTTCAAGGGGCTGGCCGCCAGAAGGGCCGATCGCCGCGTCATGCTCCTTGCGAATACGTCGAGTATTCGCTGCGTCGCAATCCTTGCGCTCGGCCCTTCTGGCGGCCAGCGCAAGCCCGTTATTAGCGTGAACAGGCCCTAGGCACGCGTGACTCCTACTTCACCAGCTTCGGTGTTTTCCCTGGGATGTCGGGACCGCCGCGCGTGTCGATCGGACCGTGCATCGCGCGTCGTGTGAGTAAGGGGCGAGCCGGCGTGGCCCCGCCAGGCGATTCACAAGAATCCACTCACGACGAACCACTAACAACAAGGAGCAACGACATGCGATTCATGATCATCGTCAAAGCCACGGCCGCGAGCGAAGCCGGCGAGATGCCCGAACCGTCGCTGATCGCCGCCATGGGCGCCTACCACGAAGAACTCGCGAAGGCCGGCGTGCTGCTCGACGCGACGGGCCTGCAGCCGAGCTCGAAAGGCTGGCGCGTGCGCTATAGCGGCGGCAAACGGAGCATCGTGGACGGGCCGTTCGTGGAGACCAAGGAGCTGATCGCGGGCTACACGTTGATCCAGGTGCGCTCGCGCGACGAGGCGATGGAATGGGCGCGGCGTTTTCCGGCGCCGTTCGGTGAGCACGCCGATGGCGAAATCGAAGTGCGGCAGCTGTTCGAACTCGACGACTTCGAGCCGGGGCCGGAAGTCGAGCGCTTTCACAAGCTCGAAGAAGATCGCCGCTGATTTGATGGACTACGTCTGGGAGCCCGCGTACATGGTCCTGAACGCGCAACCGCCGGCAGCAGGTGAAGGCTGACGCCGTGACGATACAGGCCACCCATCGTGCGATCGACGCTGTCTGGCGGATCGAATCCGCGAAGGTCATCGCTCACGTCGCGCGGATCGTGCGTGACGTGGGACTCGCCGAGGAACTCGCGCAGGACGCGCTGGTGGCCGCGCTCGAGCATTGGCCGGACGCGGGCGTGCCCGACAACCCCGGAGCGTGGCTGATGACCGCCGCGAAGAACCGCGCGCTCGATCGCCTGCGCCAGGAAGCGCTGCATGCGCGCAAGCGCGAGGAGCTCGGCCACGATCTCGACGCGATCGAAGCGCACGTGGTGCCCGATTTCGTCGATGCGCTCGACGCCGCGCGCGCCGACGACATCGGCGACGATCTGCTGCGGCTCATCTTCACCGCGTGCCATCCGCTGCTGTCAACCGATGCGCGCGTCGCGCTGACGCTGCGCCTGCTCGGCGGCCTCACCACCGACGAAATCGCGCGCGCGTTTCTCGTGCCGGAGCGAACCATCGCGCAGCGGATCGTGCGCGCCAAACGCACGCTGTCGGCGGCGCGCGTGCCGTTCGAGGTGCCGCAGGCGGACGCGCGCGCGGCGCGGCTCGCGTCGGTGCTGCAGGTGATCTACCTGATTTTCAACGAAGGTTATTCGGCCACGGCCGGCGACGACTGGATGCGCCCGACGCTATGCGAGGAGGCGTTGCGGCTTGGGCGCGTGTTGAGCGGACTCGCAGCCGACGAGAGCGAGGTCCACGGTCTCGTCGCGCTGATGGAGATTCAGGCGTCGCGTACGCACGCGCGCACCGACGCCCAGGGGCGTCCGGTACTGCTGCTCGATCAGGATCGCAGCCGCTGGGACCCGCTGCTGATTCGCCGCGGCTTCGCGGCGCTGGACAACGCGCATGCGCTCGGCGGCGAGAGCGGGCCGTATGCGTTGCAGGCGGCGCTCGCCGCGTGCCATGCGCGAGCGCGCCGCGCCGAGGACACCGACTGGGCGCAGATCGTCGCGCTCTACGATGCGCTGGCGCAGGTCGCGCCGTCGCCGGTAGTGGAGTTGAATCGCGCGGTCGCGGTGGGGATGGCGTTCGGGCCGGCGGCCGGACTCGAGATCGTCGATGCGCTCGCCGCCGGTTCGGCGCTCGCGAATTATCACTGGCTGCCGAGCGTGCGCGGCGATCTGCTGGTCAAGCTTGGACGCGTCGATGAAGCCCGCGTGGAGTTCGAGCGCGCCGCGGCGATGACGCGCAATACGCGCGAGCGCGAGTTGTTGCTGGAGCGTGCGCGCGGGCTCGCGGATTGAGGCTGGCACATTCGTGCTGGCACATTGGTGCTGGCACATTGGTGCTCACGCACACGTCAGTGCCGCCTCAACGAATCAGCTGCCGCACCCCCAACGCAACGATCAAGCCGCCGCACACACGATCCACCCACATCTTGCCGCGCCGATAAGCCGACGCGATGCGCTGATGCGACAGCGCCAGCGCGACGAACCCATACCAACTGCTCGCGACGACGAACACCATGCCGAGCATCGCGGTGAACGTGCCGGTACTCACATGCGCTGGCGCCGCCGACGAAAACACCGCGGCAAAAAACGCCATCGACTTCGGATTCGCGATGTTGGTCGCGAAGCCCTGCGCGAACGCCTGCCTGAAGCCGCCCGCCGGTGCCTTGACGAGCACCGCTTGCCGCGCCGCCGAGGCATTGAAGATCAGCCGCCCGCCGAACCACAGCAGGTAACACGCGCCCACGATCCTGACCACGAGCGCGAGCCACGGGAACGCGGCGAACACGATGCCGACGCCAAGAATCGCGCAGCTGGCCCAGAACAGATTGACGAGCACGATGCCGGCGACCATCGCGAGCGCTTCGATGCGCGTCGCCGAAGCCGCCTTGTGCGCGACCGCGACGAAGTTCGGGCCCGGACTCACCACGCCCGCGACATACACGGAAAACACGCCGACCACGGCGGACCCATCGATCACGACCCACTCCCGATTGCAAAGCTCTGGGTGAAAGGTAACGCGAGCATCCCGCTCATAGCCCGAAAAACGCCGCGCCCGCGGTCAAGACGCCCACTCCCGCGACGAGGTACGACAGATTGCGCAGCCAGTTCTTGCGCGTGAGCAGCGTGATCGCGCACAGCGCAATCGCGACCTGAATCAGCAGCGTCGCCTGAGCCCAGCGATGATGGCCGTGCAACAGCGTTTCGCTGCGCGTATCGGCGGCGACGACCTGTTTTTCGATCGCTTCTGCGTTCGCGCGGATCGGCTCCTTCTGCTGCTTGTATTTCTCGACGTCGGCGACGAACTTCGCGTGCGCGTCGCTATTGGGCGCCGACAGCGCCGCGCCGAGTTCCGCGAGGTTTTCCTTTTCGCCCTTCGCCTGGTAGTAGCTCCACTGGTTCGACGCTTCGGTCTTCTTGATCGCGGCTTCGTTCTTGAAGAACAGCGCGAGGTTTTCGGCGTTGCCGCTCTGGTACGCGCACAGCGCGCCGATCGTCGCGAGGATCGCGGTCATCACGGCCATGCGGCTCGCGAACGGATCGGCGTCGTGATGCGCGGCGTGGCCGGCGTGTTCGACGGCATGGTCGTGCGGACCGTGCACTTCATATTCTTCAGACATCAGATTCTCCGAGGCAATGCTTTTGTCGTTCTCGCCGGACGGGGCGGGCGCCCGGCGGCCTCAATCTTAGCGTGTCGCCGACGCCCGGAGGCCGCAGCTTCAATGCACTGTGTCAGAGGGACGGTTATTGCATGCGAATCACGACGCGCCCGCGCGTGCCGGCGGCGACCGCCTCGTAGGCTTCGCGCGCGCGGGCGAGCGGGAATTCCTGCGCGATCGCCGGGCCGCTCAGCTTGCCGTTGTCGAAGCCCTCGACGAGCGCCGTCATCAGCGGCGCCGATTCCGCGACGCCGAGCTTCGCGCTGTCGACGCCGAGCAATTGCGTCTCGTTGTGATAGAAGTCGATCAGGTCGAACTCGACGCGGCGCTTGCCGGTCCCGCTGATTTCGAGCACGCGGCCGCGCCGCTTCGCGAGACTCAGCGCGGTCTCGAACGCGACACCGCCTACCGTGTCGTACACGACTTCCGCGCCCGCGCCGCCGGTCAGCTCGCGCACGCGTGCGGCCGCGTGTTCGTCGAACGCCACGTAGGCGTCGATCAGGCGGCCCGCGGGCGTGGCGGGATCGAGCGGCCGGCGGTCGACGGCGATCACGCGCGCGCCGCGTGCTTTCGCGATCTGCACGACCGCGCCACCGACACCGCCGCTCGCGCCAAGCACGGCAATGGTCTCGCCGGCCTGCAGCTTTGCGTATTCGACGGTGCCGAGCCACGCGACCACGAAGTTCACGCCGATCGCCGCCGCCTCGACGTGGCTCAACGCCACGGGCTTGCGCGACAGCGCCGCGACCGGAATGCTGAGGTACTCGGCGTGCGTGCCGTTGCGCGTGAAGCCGATGTCGCCGCCGGTCCCCCACACCTCGGCGTCGAGCCACGCGGCCGGGCCGTCCACCACCACGCCGCTGAAGTCGCGCCCCGGCGTGCGCGGCAGCACCGTGTGTTCGAAATGGCCGGACACGTTCTTCACGTCGCTCGGATTGACCGAGGCCGCCATGACCCGCACGACCGCATGCTCCGCGTCGGCCTGCGGCGTCGGCAGATCGACGTATTCGAGCACTTCGGGGTTGCCAAAAGATTTGAACTGGATCGCTTTCATCGTGCGTGGCTCCGGTTGGTCTTGCGCCGCGTTGCGCAGCGAATGCACCGTAGTCTAAGTGATGCGAGTAAAGGCATCAGGACGACGGCTTTCAGATTTCGGACAACAACCCGCGCGCCGGGTACGCGATCACCCAGGCTCTAACCCGCCTGACCCGCCTCGTCGGCCTTCGGCGCCTGAGCATGCCGCTGGTGTTCGGCGGCCAGAAACATGTACATCGCCGGCACGACGAACAACGTGAACAGCGTGCCGATCGACATCCCGGTGAAGATCACGAGCCCCATCGCGTTGCGGCCCGCCGCACCCGCGCCCGACGCGATCACGAGCGGCACCACACCGAGCACCATCGCCGCGGTCGTCATCAGGATCGGGCGCAGCCGCACGCCCGCCGCTTCCTCGACCGCTTCGCGCTTCGCGCGACCTGCGCGCTGCAGTTCGTTGGCGAACTGCACGATCAGAATGCCGTGCTTGCTGACGAGCCCCATCAGCGTGACGAGGCCGACCTGCGTGTAGATGTTCAGCGTCGTCAGGCCGATGTTGATGAAGATCAGCGCGCCGAACAGCGCCATCGGCACAGAGATCAGGATGACGATCGGATCGCGGAAACTTTCAAATTGCGCCGCGAGCGCGAGGAACACGATGATCGTCGCGAGCAGCAGCGTGATGACGAAGCCGCCCGACTCCTGCACGAACTGGCGCGACTCTCCCGAGTAATCGGCTGAATAGCCGGCCGGCGCGACCTGCGCGGTCGCCTTGCGCAGAAAGTCGAGCACCTGGCCTTGCGACACGCCCGGCACGATCACGCCGGAGATCGTCGCCGAGTTCAACTGCTGGAAGTGGTTGATCGATTCGGGCACGACGCTGTGCCGCAGATGCGCGATCGTCGACGCCGGAATCACGTTGCCGTCCGGGGTGCGCAGATAGTAGTCGAGCACTTGCGACGGATTGAGCCGGTCGATCTGCAACACCTGCGGAATCACCTTGTACGAGCGTCCCGCAATCGAGAAGTAGTTGACGTAGCCGCCGCCCAGCGCCGACCCGAGCGCCTGTCCGACGTCGCTCTGCGACAGCCCGAGCGAGGCCACCTTGTCGCGATCGACGACGAGCGTCACTTCCGGCTTGTCGATTTTCAGGTCGTTATCGACGAAGAAGAACATGCCGCTCGCGCGCGCTTTTTCCAGCACTGCTTGCGACACCTCGTTGAGGTTTTCGAACGGCTCGGTCGTGCTGATCACGAACTGCACCGGCAAGCCCTGCGCGCCCGGCAGCGGCGGAAACTGGAACGCCGCGACGCGCGCGCCCGCGATCTGATTCCACTTCTGCTGCAACTCCTGCTGCAGCACGGTCGCGTTCTTGCCGCGCTGATCCCAGGTCTTGAACAGCACGCCGCCGATGCCCCGGTTGACAGTCGGGGAGCCCGTGAGCTGGAACATCTGCGAATATTCGGGCAGTGTCTTCGAAGCATCGAACACCTGGTCCGCGTAGGTCTGCATCTGCTGGATCGTCGCGTTGGGCGGCCCGATGATCTGCGAGAGCACGATGCCCTGGTCTTCCTGCGGCGCGAGTTCCGACTTCGAGGTCATGAACAGATACACCGTGCCGCACAGCAGTAGCGCGCCCATGATCACGAACACGGGCCAGGTGTCGAGCGTCGCATGCAACAGGCGGCCGTAGCCGCGATGCACGCGCTCGAACTGGCGGTCGACGAAACGCGCGAAACGGCCCGACTCCTGCGCGGCGCGGAAGAAGCGCGAGCACATCATCGGCGACAACGTGAGCGCGATTACGCCCGACACCGTCACCGCGCCCGCGAGCGTGAACGCGAACTCGGTGAAGAGCGCGCCCGTCAGCCCGCCCTGGAAGCCGATCGGCGCGTACACGGCGATCAGCACGACGGTCATCGCGACGATCGGGCCGCCCAGTTCGCGAGCGGCGATCAGCGCGGCGTCGAACGGTGTCCTGCCTTCGTGCTTCATGTGCCGATCGACGTTCTCGACGACGATGATCGCGTCGTCCACGACGAGCCCGATCGCGAGCACGAGTGCGAGCAGCGTGAGCAGATTGATCGAATAGCCGAGCACCTGCATCACGAAGAACGTGCCGATCAGCGACAGCGGCATCGCGATCAACGGCACGATCACCGCGCGCAAGCTGCCGAGAAACAGGAAGATCACGACGGTCACGATCACGAGCGCTTCGACGAGCGTTTTGATCACTTCCCTGATCGCGGTGTTGACGAAGTCGGTCGCGTCATAAACGATGTCGCCCGTCATGCCGGTCGGAAACTGCTTCTGCAGATCGGGAAACACGGTTTTCACGCGCTTGGCTACGTCGAGAATGTTCGCGTCCGGCGCGACCTTGATGCCGATGAACACCGAACGCTTGCCGCTGAACGCGACGTTGAAGTCGTAGCTGTCGGCGCCGAGCACGACGTTCGCGACATCCTCGAGGCGCACGATCGAGCCGTTCTTCTGCTTGACGACGAGCTGCTTGAAGTCGTCGACGGTATGCAGGTCCGTGCCCGCTTCCAGGTCGACGCTGACCATTTGCCCCTTCGTCGTGCCGAGCGTGGCGAGATAGTTGTTGTTGCCGAGCGCGGTGTACACGTCACTCGCGCTCACGCCGTGCGCGGCGAGCCGCGCCGAGTCGAGCCACGCGCGCATCGCGAACTGCCGCCCGCCCAGCACTTCGGCGGTCTGCACGCCCTGGATCGAATCGAGCTTGGGCTTGACCACGCGCAGCAGGTAATCGGTGACGTTGTTGCTTGGCAGCACGCTGCTGTAGAAGCCCATGTACATCGCGTCGGTGGTCTGCCCGGTCTGCACCGTCAGCACCGGCTGCTGCGCCTGCGGCGGCAACTGGTTGCGCACCGAGCCGATCTGCGTGTTGATCTCGGTCAGCGCGCGGTTCGCATCGTAGTTCAGACGCAGCGTCGCGATGATCGTCGACACGCCCGTGATACTCGTCGACGACATGTAGTCGATGCCCTGCGCCTGCGCGATCGCCGCTTCGAGCGGCTGCGTGATGAAGCCGGCGATGGTGTCCGAGTTCGCGCCATAGTAGGCCGTCGTGATCGTGACGACCGCGTTCTCGGTCTGCGGATACTGGCTGACCTTCAGCACCGCGAGCGCGCGCAACCCGAGCACGAGGATCAGCAGGCTCACGACCGAAGCGAGTACCGGCCGGCGAATGAAGATGTCCGTGAACATGGTCGGGCGGCCTCGCTTATTGTTCCTGCGGCGTCGGATTCGGACTGTCCGACGGCTGCACGCGGTTGTCGATGATCAGCGGCGTGCCGTTCTTGAGCTTGATCTGGCCGCTCGTCACGACCTGCGTGCCGTCGTCGATGCCCTTCAGAATCGCCACCTGGTCGCCGCGCGTCGGCCCCGGCGTTACGAACACCTGCTGCGCGACGGGCAGCGTCTTGCCCTGCGCGTTGGGCTGCGTGCCGGGCTTCACGATGAACACGGTCGCGCCGTACGGGTTGTAGGTGATCGCCGTTTGCGGCAGGGTCAGGTAGCGCTGTTCGGCGCCCGAGTCGATCTTCACGTTCGCGTACATGCCGGGCAGCAGCTTGCGCTCGCGATTGTCGACGCTCGCCTCGATCTGCACGTTGCGCGTCGCGCTGTCGACTTTCGGGCTCACCGACTGGATCTTGCCGGTGAAGGTTTTCCCGCTGTACGCGTTGGTGTCGACGCTGACGGTCGCGCCGATCGCGAGCTGGCCGAGCTGTTGTTGCGGTACCGAGAAGTCGGCGTAGATCGGATCGATGGCTTGCAGCGTGACGATCGCGTCGCCGGGATTCAGGTATTGCCCCGGATTGATCGTCGTGATGCCGAGGCGCCCCGCGAACGGCGCACGAATCGTCTTCTTGTCGACGAGCGCCTGCTGTTGCGCGACCTGCGCCTTCTTGCCCTTGAGGTCGGCCGCATCGGCGTCGAGCTGCGCCTTCGCGATCGCCTTGATGTCGTACTGCGCGCGGTCGCGCTCGTAGACCGTCTGCGCGAGTTGGGCCGCGGCCTGCAACGATTGCAGCAGCGCGACGTCGCTGTCGGCGTTGAGTCGCACGAGGATCTGTCCGGCTTTCGCTTCCTGCCCCGACACGAACGCGACCTCGCGCACGAGGCCGGCGACTTCGGTCGTCACGTCTACGCCGCGCACCGCGCGCAGGCTGCCGACCGCCGCGAGCTGCGGCTGCCACGACTGATAGTGGACCACCACCGCCGAGACCGTGGCGGGCGGCGCGGTGTTGGCCGCCATGAACTTCGCGAACATGTGCGCGCGGAGCAGGTTGAAGCCGACCAGCGCGGCGAGCAGCAGGCCGACGCTGATCAACATGATCACCATCCGCTTTGTCATCGGTTTTCTTTCGGCCATCGTGATGTCCTTGCTCGGCTTGGGGCGAGGGCTGGGGTTGCGTCAGGGCACGGTCAATGTGGCGTTGCGGCGGTTGCCGTCGTTGCCGATGGCGACGACGTGTTCGACGCGCTCGCCGCCGCGGCGGCCGGCGCGGCCGCGGACTCGGGCGCGCCGGCATTCCACCAGCCGCCGCCGAGCGCCTGGAACAGCGCCGCCGTGTCGGCGTAACGCGCGGCCTGCGCCTGCGCGAGACTCACGACCGTTTGCTGATACTGGCGTTGCGCGTCGAGCAGCGCGAGGTAGCTGACACCGCCGACGCGATACTGTCCGCGCGTCAATTCGAGCGAATCGCTCGCGGCGCGCGACGCGTCGGTCTGCGCCTTGAGGCCGGTTGCGTCGTGTTCGAGCGCGCGCAGCGTGTCCGCAACGTTCTGGAACGCGAGCAGCACCGTCTCGCGGTATTGCGCGCCGGCCTGCTCGTAGGCGGCCTCGGCCGCGCGCTTCTGCGCGCTCAGCTGGCCGCCGTGAAAGACCGGTTGCAGCAAGCCCGCGCCGATGCTCCAGAGCGTGCTGCCGGCCCTGAGCACCTGCGCGGGCGTCAACGCTTCGGCGCCGTAGCTCGCCGACAGCGTGATCTGCGGATACATCGCCGCGGTCGCGACGCCGACCTGCGCGCTCGCCTGATGCAGCGTGGCGTCGGCGGCAAGGATGTCGGGGCGCTGGTGCACCAGCGACGACGGCAGGCTCACGGGCAGCGTGTCGGGCAGCGAGAACATGTCGAGCGTGAAGCCGGGCACCGAGGTATCGCTCGGCAGCTTGCCGGCGAGTACCGCAAGCTGATGGCGCGCCTGATCGAGCTGCTGTTGCAGCGGCGGCAGCGTCGCGCGGGTCTGCGCGAGCAGCGTTTCCTGCGCGAGCACGGCCGTGCGGCTCACGCCGCCGAGTGAGAATTGCTGGTCGAGCACGTTCAGCTGCTGCTCTTCCTCGGTAGCGATCCGCTCGGTCGCGTCGATCTGCGCGCGCACCGACGCTTCCTTGACCGCCGCGGTCACGATGTTGGCCGATATCGTGAGATAGGCGGCCTGCAGCTGGAAGCGCTGATAGTCGATCTGCGCATGCAGCGCTTCGAGTTCGCGCCGCGCGCCGCCGAACACGTCCAGCTTGTACGAGACGTTGACCGACGCGTTGTAGAGATTGAATTCCTCGACGAGGCCGGGCTCGCCGAACGCGATGCCGTTGATCTTTTCGCGCGTGGCGCTCAGTTGCGCGTCGACGCTCGGCAGCAAGGTGCCGCCGGCTTGCGCGATGTAATTCTCGCGAGCCTGTCGCAACGCCGCCTGCGCGGCGGCCATGTTCGGACTGTTGGCGATCGCCTCGCGGATCAGTGCGTCGAGCGGCTCGCAATGAAACAGCGTCCACCATGCGGCGGGAATGTCCTGGGCCGGCGCGAAACGCTGCGGCAGGCCTGCGGGGCCGGGCGCGGAGGCGGTCTGGTCGGGCAGCGGCGTGGTGGTGAAGGTGTCGGTGGCCGGCGCGGGCGGCGCGTGGTAGTCGGGGCCGACCATGCAGCCGGCCAGCGCGACGCAGCTGCACAGCGCAACGTAGAGGCGCCGCCAGACAATACGCTGACTCACGTCGATCATCGATCTACCTTGTATCGCCAGTGGCGGGTGGACCGGACGAAGATGTTCAGGTCACCCGAACGTTCCTGGAGTTGTCTTGCCGACGCTGGAATTTACCATGCACGGCGCGAACCGCGCTTGGCCTCGCGTTCGCTGGCCGACGAGGGTGGATACGAGATCGCGTAGGAGGGCGGTGATGGCAGGCGGTGCTACCGCTGTCTGCCACGCCCGGAGCGGCATTCACGACAATTTCACGGATTCGGGCACGCGGTTGGCTCGGCATCGCGCTTGGCGAACTGGTCGAGCTGTTGCCTGGTTATCGATCGTCTGGTTTTACCGGGCCTCGTCCGCCTCTAGGCGCTGCGCGATCAGATCGGCGAGCCGCTCGACCTGCTGCCCTTGCGCATCGAAATTGCCCGCGTCGAGCCACCGCTCATAGCAAGAGCGCAATGCCGGCCACTCGCTGTCGATGATCGAAAACCACGCCGTGTCGCGATTGCGCTCGCGATAGACGATCGCCTGCCGGAAGATCCCCTCGAACGTAAATCCATAGCGCAACGCGGCCTTGCGCGACGGCTCGTTGAGCGAATCGCATTTCCATTCGAAGCGCCGATAACCGAGCTTGTCGAACACTTCGCCTAGCAGCAGGTACATCGCATCGGTCGCGATGCGCGTGCGCTTGAGCCGCGGCGAATACGTGACGTGGCCGACTTCGATCACGCCGTTGGCCGGATCGATCCGCATCAGCGAGAGCGTGCCGACCGGCTTGCCCGTCGCCAGGTCGATGACCGCGTAGTGCAGCGGATCTTTCGATGCCGCCATCTGCGTCAGACGCTCACGATAGGCCGCGAGACTGTCGAACGGGCCGACCGCCAGATAGGTCCAGTCGCGGCCGTCGGTGGCCGAGCCGTACGCATCGAAGAGGTCGGCCGCGTGGCGCTCGACGTCGACCGCTTCGAGCCGGCAATAGCGGCCGCCGAGCGGCTCGCGGCCCGGCGGCTGCGCGCCGTGCCAGCCGGGCAGGGGCGCGCCGATTGGCTGGCCGTAGGCGTTACGTGTGGGTTCCATGTCTGTTTTCCTGTCGATGAATGGGCGATGCCGGAGGATGCCGATGCGTGTCGATGCAGGAACGATACGGCAAACGTGGTATGTTCAAAAGATCCACGACGTGCTTATTCGATAGGTCCAGCCACCATGATCGAGATCATCGGACCGCTCGTCCATGCGGACGACGCGTTCGCCGCGTTCGCCGCGAGCGGCGCCAGCGGCGCCAGCGGGGCCAAGCGGCCCGCGCCGCTGCAAAAGCAGCTGATCGAACGTCTGCAGCAGGCGATTCTCGCCGGTCGTCTGCCGGCCGGGTCGCTGCTGCCGTCGTCGCGGCTGCTCGCCGCCGAGATGGGCGTGTCGCGCAACACGGCCGTGATCGCTTACGAGCATCTCGCCGCGGTCGGCTACGTAATCGCCGATCGCCAGGGCACGCGCGTGAGCCCGCTGTCGAGCCCCGCCGCGCGCGGCGAGCGGGCGGCGGCGTCGGCCGCGCCGGAGGTCGTATACGCGGCGCGCCTCGAGCAGTTCGCGGCGTCGCACAATCACGCCGACAACGCGTACGCGCTGACCCCCGGCACGCCCGCGCTGGACCGTTTCCCGCTTGCCACGTGGCGGCGCGCGCTCGAACGTGCGATGGAGCGTGCATTACCACGCGCGCTCGGCTACGGCATGCCGGCCGGCGAGCCCGCGCTGCGCGACGCGATCGCCGCGCATCTGCGGATGGCGCGCGGCGTGCGCTGCGATGGCTCGCAGGTCGTGATCACCGAGGGCGCGCAGGAGGCGCTGAACCTGTGCGTGCGACTGCTGACCAATCCCGGCGATATCGCATGGATCGAGGACCCCGGCTATCGCGGCGCGAAGGCCGCTTTCAACGCGGGCGACTTGCGCACGCTGCCGATTCCCGTCGACGCCGAAGGCATGTCCGTGCCGGCCGACGCGTGGCACACGCATCCGCCGAAACTGATCTACACGTCTCCCGCGCATCAGTATCCGACCGGCGCGGTGCTGTCGGTGGCGCGGCGGCTTGCGCTGATTGCCGAGGCGCGGCGCTGCGGCGCGTGGCTGATCGAGGACGATTACGACGGCGAGGTGCGTCACACCGGCGAGCCGATCGCGAGCATGCAGGGCCTCGTCGACGCGGCGCCCGTGCTGTACGTCGGCTCGTTCAGCAAGACGATGTTTCCGGCGCTGCGCATCGGCTTCGTCGTGCTGCCTCGCGCGATCGCGGCGCACGCCGCTGTTGCGCTGCAAGAGATGCTGCGCGGCGGGCATCGGCTGGAGCAGCTGGCGCTCGCGCATTTCATCGAAAGCGGCGAATTCGGGCGGCATCTCGGGCGGATGCGGCGGCTGTACCGCGAGCGGCAGCAGGCGCTGCGCGACGCGCTGGCCGAGCATTTTCCGGCGGCGACGATTCTTGGCGGCGATTGCGGCATGCATCTGACGCTGCGGCTGCCGGCGTCGCTCGACGATCGCGCGCTCACTGCGCGGGCGCAGGCGCTGGGGTTGAGTCCGCGCGCGCTGTCGGGGTTTTCGATCGGGGCGTCGGAGCAGACGAACGGGCTCGTGATCGGGTATGGCAATACGGAGGCGGAGCGCTTGGGGCCCGCGGTGAAAGCGCTGGCGGAGGTAGTGCGGGAGATGCAGGGCGAGGCGCGACCGGCTGCGAAGCACGCGACAAAACAGGGCGGAAAACCCGTCGTCCGGCCCCGCAAAAAAACCGCCCCGCCACGCCGCACGCCCGCCACTCCGGGCATGTAAGTTTTACGTTTGTCCGCCTGGCCCATGTCGCGCTATCGTGTCGTATGCGCGGCGACTTCGCAGTTCCGATGTGCTGGTTTGCCCGCATGTGCCGCGGTTGCCCGTCCCGTCGCGCGGCGGGTGCGGCGCCGGCGATGGGCACGAACAATGCGTTCAGTGTGGTTATCGATGACGATCTATCCGACCGGAGACGACATGAAGGAAATCGAACCGACCCCGTGGTTTGACCTTGCCATCCATACGCCCGTACGCGAAGGCTGGTACGAAGTGCAGTTGGCGAGCGGGGACACGGCGTTTGCGAAATTTGGCGACGGCGTGTGGACCGAAAAGCCGTTGCTCGTATTCACGCACTGGCGCGGCCTGTCCGCCGATCCCTCGAAAGCCGCGGACGGCGCGGCCGAGTCGGTCGGCGCCGAAGCCACCGCGGCGCAAGGCGTGCGCGCCGCCTGGAACGCGTTCTTCCCGGGACTCGGCGACGAGCAGCACAAGCCGCTCAATGCGGTGCCGAACGGCAAGGTGCCGCATTGAGGGTCCCTTGAAATTCGCTTGAAGTCCGGTCGGGCGACGGCTTGTGGGCCGCCGCCCGGCAGTTCGATTCGGCCGCCATCCGCGCGTGGTTCGAATCGCTCTCGTATCGCTCGGGCCTGCGCCGCGTCGCATTTCTTCCGCCCCGCTACAATCAGCGTCATCCTTTCGACGCCATCACGATGCCATGAACGCCACCCGAGAAACCGTGGAATTGTCGCGCGCGACTCAACTGCTCAATCACGGACCCGTCACGCTGATCACGAGCGCACACGATGGTCGTTCGAACGTGATGGCCGCGTCATGGGCGATGCCGCTCGACTTCAATCCGCCGAAGGTGGTGGTGGTCGTGGATAGCCGCACACTGACGCGTCGCCTGATCGAAGCGAGCGGCGTGTTCGGGCTGCAGTTGCCGAGCCGCGGTTTCGCCGCGCAAACGCTCGCGGTCGGCACGCACGCGGGCGTCGAACTCGACAAGTTCTCCGCGTTCGATCTCGAGACCTTCCGCGCGCAAAAAATCGACGTGCCGATGCTGGCCGGCTGCATCACCTGGATGGAATGCAAGGTGATTCCGGACGACAGCCAACGGCACGATCTGATCATCGGCGAGGTGGTCGCCGCGTATGCGGATAGCCGCGTGTATTCGCGCAACCGCTGGCATTTCGGCGACGATCCCGACCTGCGCACATGCCATTACGTGGCCGGCGGTACCTTCTTCGCGACGGGCGATGCATTCGAGGTGGCGCCCGTCGCGGCCTCCGCGCAGTGACCGGGCTTAGGTGCTCCGTTCGGTTTCGCCTTCGGCGAATGCTTTGAGCGCGTCGCCGGCGAGACGATAACGTACCCATTCGCTTTGCGGATTCGCGCCGATCGACTTGTAGAAGCCGATGGCCGGCTCGTTCCAGTCGAGCACGCTCCATTCGAATCGACCGCAGCCCGTTTCGCAGGCGATTTGCGCGAGATGGCGCAGCATCTGTTTGCCCGCGCCGCTGCCACGCGATGCGGGCGATACGTACAGGTCTTCCAGATAAAGCCCCTGCTTGCCGAGCCACGTCGAATACGAAAAGAAGTACACGCAAAAACCGACTGGCTCGCCGTTCATTTCGCAGATCAGCGCTTTCGCGGGCGCGCCCTCGGAAAACAGGCTCTTCTCGATGTCTTCGGCGCCGGCGACGACTTCGTGCTCGGCTTTTTCGTAGATCGCGAGTTCGGTGATGAAGCGCAGGATCAGGGGGGCGTCGGAAGCGGTGGCGGGGCGAATGTGGATCGTCAAGGTCTAGTGCTCGGTGAGTTCGGTGATGACTGCCGGCCGGCGGGCGGTACGCGCCAAATGCGCCGGCTTCGGAACAGACTCACATCGTAGCAAAGAGCCAAAGGCCCCGCCGCGAACGGACCGGGCCTTGGGCGTTTCCTACAGACCGAAGGCGAACAATTTCAGCGGCCCCGGTCCACTCGTCGAGCCAGAGCCCCAGAACACCACGCCGTCCGCAATGGCCGGCCCGGCATTGCATGCACCCCCGCTATTGAATGACCACAGGACTTTTCCGTTGGAAGAATCGAGCGCGTACATCGTGCCATTCGTGTAGTCGAGATTGCATCCGAAGACCACGCCATTGGCGACACTGACGGCTGCCTCCGCGCGGCTTGCGAGCGGGTCCGGCGTGGTCCACTTCACTGCGCCGGAATTCGCATTGAGCGACGCCCAACCGCCAGACGTGGTGGTGCCACCGCCGTTCGCCAATTGCCATACGCCTGGTGTCGTTCCCGCTCCGGTCATTCCGCTATTCGATACCGCAACATAAATGAACTGGCCATCGTTGGCCGATCCCCACTGAAGACCGCCTGTGAGTCCACCAGGGGCGACCTGCGTGGACCAACGCAGAGCGCCCGTGTCTTCATCGAAGGCCCAGAACATCCCGCTCTTCTGCCCCGCGCCGACCAGTCTGCCAGCATTGCCGTTGCCACCGAAGAGCATCGGTCCTTGCGCGAAGTCCCAGTCCGGACCTTTCGGATTGGGACAGTTGGCGTTCGGCGGAAGGGTGAAGACGCCTGGGACGTTGAGGCCGCAGCCGACATTCCACGTGTCGTACGGCAGACCACGCGCGGACCATTTGACTGCGCCCGTGGTCATGTCCAGCGCAAGGATCGAATCGAAGTGATCGTTCGGATCGATGCACGAGGTCGGCGTGCCGCCACTGTTCATGCAGTCGAGTACGGCCTGAGGCACTGCCCAGTTGTTGCCGGAACCCATGAACACCGTATTGCGATCGACGTCGACGGCGCCCGTGCTACCCCAGACGGAGCCGCCGAAATAACCCTTCGGTATCGTGTATGTCTGCCATTTGATTGCGCCGGTCGCGACATCGAGTGCGACGACGCTGCCGCGGAAACTCCACTGCCAGGCAGGCGGAGGGACATAGGCGGCCATCAGTTCTTCGTTCGATGTGGTTCCTACGAAAGCCGTGCCGTTCGCGATGACGGCAGACTGCGTGACCATTGAATAAGTGGTTGAATCGACTTGCGTGTGCCAAAGCCGCAGGCCAGTGTTCTTGTCGACGGCAAAGACCTGGGCCGGTTGCGGACTCGACAGTTTGCCGCTTTGATTGCCGAGTATCAGTACGTTTCCGGAGATGGCGGGCGTTGCGCGCGCGTAGTCGTTGGGGATGTTCGTATAGGACGATACAAGGTTCTTCCAGATCAGCTTGCCGGTCTTCCTGTCGACCTTGTACAGATAGCCCGCGGAATCCGGGAAATAGGCATAGCGGTCATCGAGGGCAGGGGTCGCCGTCACGTTTCCGCTTGTGTCGGCTGCCCAGAGTTTGTGAAGGGAACCTGCTGTCTTCGGACTAATCGCCGATTCATTCGCCTGATTTCGGGAGTTCATCAAGCCGTTACCCGAAGTCGTCCAATCGGTCGCATAGGCAATGCTGCTCGTTGTTAAACCAAATAGCAGCGCCCACGCTGAACACAACGTATCAGTTCTCATGTCGTCTCCTCCGGAATTATTTGGAAAAGCTGCGTTTGCGTTTTTGCGAAGCAGGAATACGGATAGTTAGAAGACCAGGTAAACAATTTCTAGCGGTGGGGTGGGGCAATCGAAAATATAGTGAACGTCCGATCGCGGCGCATTGGCGGAATGTGCGAAATCGCACAGAGCACGTCATGTCAGGCACAGTGCTTCATCGCTGCTTTCTACATTGCGAAGTTATTTCGAGGAATTCATGCTATTTGCATGAAACGAGTTCACGCTATGGTTGTGAATCGAAGTAATAACGCGCGATTCGACGAGGAGAGAATCTTATTTCCGGTCTTTAAGCCCGACCGCAATTCGCGTAGTCACCAATGAAAGCGCATTCGGACAGGAAGAGAGACCGAAACGGCACTGCCGCGCTTCAACCCTCCGGCAACACTGACTTACCGCGCCGCTTTTTCGGCTTAGGCTCGACACCCACTCGCGGGTCCCGCTCCAGCACGAGTGCCGTCAACTGCTCGACAGTGTCTTCAAACGCAGGATCCTCCTGCGGCACGTAAAGCCATTTCCCAAGCACCGGGTGAGGCTGCAACGCAGGCATATCGGTAATCAGAGCAGCATGGCGTTCCCGCGACGTACAGACGAGCAGCCCATTCCACGGCTTATCGCGATCGGCGGCAACCAGGCACAACAGCCCATCGATGTACGCAGCGTCGCTACCAAACATGCGCCGACGCATATACGTCGGATCGCGTTCAAACGCGTCGAAGATCCACAGGAGCGAATTGCTGATCGAAGAGGGCATCGGCGGACAATCTCAGGAAGCGCGGGTGAACGAAGATAAGTTTACGTAAATTCTCCAGGCTCGGCAGCAAGCCAATTGAAGATCGAGCAAGTCCGGCTAGGTAGGATGTGTCCAACCTCGGCGACCATATCGACACTCGTACGATCCAGACCATGTTAGCTCACACAGACGCCGCCTCGCGTCGCAGGCGTCGTGCCCGGTTCTCGATGCCGCGCTCGACGCCGGTTTCGACAGTCCCGAAGCCTTCAGCCGTGCGTTCAAGCGTGCGTTCGGCATGGCGCCGAGCGCGTTTCGACGACATCCAACATGGCAATTCTGGAGTGCGAGTTTTGTTGTTCCCTATGTTTCGAGGAAACTGACCATGCAAGTGAAAATCGTCGATTTTGCGGAGACCCGCGTTGCCGCGCTCGAACATTGTGGTTCGCCCGGACTCGTCAACGAGAGTGCGCGCAAGTTCATCGATTGGCGTATCCAAAGCGGACAATCACCGGTGGCGTCGAGCCGGACCTTCGGCGTCGCGCACGGCAATCCAGACACGGTGCCAGCGGATGAATTCCGTTTCGATATCTGCGGAGAGATCGACGAGCCGGTCGCGCCGAATCTCTATGGCGTGCGCGAGCTCGTGATGCAGGGTGGACGGTGCGCGGTGGTGCGGCACGCAGGATCGACCGACCACATCGGCGAGACGATCTACCCGGTCTATCGCGACTGGTTGCCTTCGAGTGGGGAAGAGTTGCGGGACCATCCGCTGTTTTTCCACTACCTGAGCGTCTATCCTGAGACGCCGCTGGATCAGTGGCAGACGGATATCTACATTCCGTTGGTGTGATTGGGATGGGTGTGATGAGCATGCGAGATGCCTGCTAGTGCGGAGCAAGTTGCTCCATCGGTATCAATTGCATTGAGCGAGCATTGCCGATTCCTAATTCGGCAAAAAATGCAATTTCGAAATGTCTCTCTGAATAAAGCCCCGGTCTCTGCGAATAGTGGTTCGGAGCCGGTTTTTCTCGACCCGGCCGCCCAGCCATAACAGTAGCCGCAAAGCCGGTTTTCGCTGCACGTACCTCGCGTCCTCACTGGAACCACGCAATACCTCAAATGTCAAAAAATGATGTCACCCGTCCATTTTGGGGAGATATCAAATGGCTGCCACGCAATCAGGGGCGGTGCCCCTCTCGGATGAGGAGGCTCGGCGCCAGTTGCGCCGCGCTGTCATCGCCAGCACGATTGGTACCACAATCGAATGGTATGACTTCTTCCTGTACAGCATTGTCACGGGTCTTGTATTCGCGAAACTGTTCTTTCCTGAATCGGACCCGCTCGTCGGCACACTGCAAGCTTTTCTGATTTACGCTGTCGGCTTTATCGCGCGGCCGGTGGGCGCGGCGATTTTCGGCCACTATGGCGATCGCATCGGACGTAAAGCCACGTTAATCGTGACGCTGTTGCTGATGGGACTCGCGACGTTTGCCGTGGGCTTTGTTCCAACCTACGCGACGATCGGTATCTGGGGGGCAATCCTGCTCACGGCGCTGCGCTTCATTCAAGGTGTGGGCGTTGGAGGCGAGTGGGGCGGTTCGGTGTTGATGTCGATGGAGTGGGCACGTACCAACAAGCATCGCGGTTTCATCGCGTCCTGGCCGCAGTTCGGCGTACCGGCGGGATTGTTCGTCGCGAATCTGGTGGTGCTCGCCGTCAGCCAGATCTCCGGCAGCGCATTTCTCACCTGGGGCTGGCGGGTGCCGTTTTTCCTCAGTATCGTGCTGGTCGCGATCGGCCTTTATATCCGCTTGAGTATCCTCGAGACGCCTATCTTCGCGAAGCTGCTCGCTGAGCGCAGGATCGAAAAGGCGCCGATGCGTGAAGTATTGCGCCGGCAGCCGAAAGACATTCTTCTGTCGGCTCTTGCGCGTATGGCGGAACAGGCGCCGTTCTATATTTTTACGGCCTTTATATTCACCTATGGTGTGATGAGTCTGGGCGTCACACGCGATCTGCTGCTCACGGCAGTGCTGGCCGCTTCGGTGCTGGAATTCTTCACGATTCCGCTGTTTGGTCACGTGTCTGATCTGATCGGACGTCGACGCATGTATGTGATCGGTGCCGCTGCTGTCGGGCTATTCGGCTTCCTCTACTTTTTCATGGTCGGAACCCATAACCCGATATGGATCTTCGCGGCCATCGTTCTTTCGCTGGTGCCGCATGCGATGATGTATGGTCCCCAAGCCGCGTTGATCGCCGAATCGTTCACGGGGCGCTTGCGCTACAGCGGTGCGTCGATGGGCTATCAGTTGGCTTCCGTCATCGCTGGCGGTCCGGCACCGTTGATTGCGACGGCGCTTTATGCTTACTTCCATTCGGGATTTGCGGTGGCGTGGTATGTCTTCGCGTGCGCGGTGATTAGCGTGGCCGCCGCCATGCGATTGGGCGATTACACGAATAAGGACATTTCGCGGGAATACGACGACGTGCATGCATTGCATGACAGCAGACATGCCACTCCGTGAACGATCAGGCGGATGGCCGGTCACAACGGCCATCCGCAACGGCCATCCGCCGAATCGACCATCAACTTTTCAGCGGCAACCAGACTTCGACTCCACCCATCCCCGTCACCGGGTCGAACTGCTCGCCATACCGTTCGAAATGCGGTGCATCGGCAGGCACGTGCCCTGACGCGGGCAACCACTGATTCCAGATCGTATTCATCGTGCGACGAATGCCTGAGATGTGTTCGCGATGAGCGAACACCGCATACCGTTGCGCGGCGATGCGCACACGACTCAACTCTGGCGGCAATGCGGAAAAATCGCTGACTTCGACGCCGCACATGTAGTCGAAGTTACCCAGTTCATCGGCGTTATAGCCAACGCCATAAGCCACCTTGCCGACCTGTCCCGGCACCCTGCCGTACCAGGCGCCAAAGCGCTGCCATTGGGATGGGATCGCCTTGCTGCTTTCGCACGTATAGCGCTCGCTCAGTCCAGCGACGAGAAACGCTCGCGCGTCTTCGAAGCGCGGCGGGTCCAGATGGGTGAGAAGGGTTTCGTCCATTTTGATCGGCTCCACGATGGTCAGGTTGTCGAGATGACCCCGCGCGCGCAGCGCGTCGGGCGTGAGCCCGAACTGTTCGCGAAACGCGCGCGTGAATGCTTCGTGAGAGCCGTAGCCGGCGTCGAGAGCGACCGCGAGGATGTCGGGCGCACCATCGGCCAGACGTCGTGCGGCCTCGCCCAAACGCCGTGCGCGAACGTAGCGCATCACCGGCATCCCGGTGGCCGCTTCGAACGCGCGCGCGAGGTGAAAGCGCGATACGCAGCCACCGCGGGCGATGTCGTCGAGCGTCAACTCGCCGGCGAAGTGGCTTTCGATATACCAGAGCGCTTTTCCAACCGGGTTCATCTCGGCTCTCATGTCAGCATGAAGCCAGCATAGTCAGCGGCGAACTCACGCATTTGATCGCGCTTGCGGTTTCGCGGTCGCGGCGGAGGGCCGAGACGATTCCGCCGCGTCACCATGCACGCCCGCGGCGCCACCCGCCTGCCCCGGCCTCAGCAACAGCCCACCCAGCACGCCGGCCGCCGCCGCAAAAACCGCCCCAAACAGAAACGCGACGTGATACCCGCTGTTCAGCGCAGCCGCCGCACTCGACGACGCCTGCATCGCCTCGCTACGCGCCGCGGCAAGACTCGCGAGCACCGCAAGCCCGAGCGCCCCGCCCATCATGAACGATGTATTGACGATGCCCGACGCGAGGCCCGAATCGGCGGGATCGACGTCGCTCATCGCGGCGAGCAGCAACGGATTGAACGCGATGCCCGCCCCAAAGCCGAGCAGCAACATGCCGGGCAACACGTCGGGTACGAAACTGCCGTCGACGGGCGCACGCGCGAACAGCGCAAGCCCGCATGCCGCGATCAGCAGGCCGGCCGCGAGCGGACGACGCAGCCCGAAGCGCATCACCACGCGCGCCGACAATCCCAGCGAAAAGAGTCCCATGATCAGGTTCGCGGGCAGAAACGCGAGCCCCACCTGCAATGGCCGATAGCCGAGCACGCGCTGCAGATACAGCGCCGAAATAAAGAACCACGCGAACATCGCCGCCGCCCACAACACGCCGACCAGGTTCGCGGTCGCGACATTGCGCAAACGCAGCAGAGCGAGTGGCATCAACGGGTGTTCGATTCTCGCCTCGATTGCGAGGAACACGGCAAGCAGCGCGAGCCCGACGAACAGCAGGCCGAGCGTTTGCGCCGAAGTCCAGCCCGCTTCGTTGCCGTTGACGATCGCATAGACCGCCAGCATCAGCGATGCAGTCACGCTGAGCGCCCCGGCCACGTCGAGCCGTTCGCCGTGCGCGTGGCCGCGCGCGGCGGGCAGTAGCGCGAGGCACAGCGCGTACACTGCAATGCCGATCGGCAGATTGACCAGGAAGATCCAGTGCCAGCTCAGCAGGTTGGTGAGCAGTCCGCCGAGCAGCACGCCGATGCTGCCGCCGCCCGCGCAGACAAAGCCATACACGCCCATCGCCTTCGCGCGTTCACCGGCTTCGGTGAACAGATTCATGATCAGCGACAACGATACCGCCGAGACGATCGCACCGCCCAGGCCCTGCACGGCGCGCGCGGCGACCAGCAGCACCTGCGAATTCGCGAGGCCGCAGGCGAGCGAAGCGAGCGTGAAGAGCGTAATGCCGCTGAGAAACAGCTTGCGGTGTCCGTACAGATCGCCAAGCCGTCCGCCGAGCAGCAGGCAGCCGCCGAACGTCAGCATGTAGGCGTTGACGACCCACACGAGCGAAGTTTCGCTAAAGCCGAGATCGGCTGCGATGGACGGCAGCGCGACGTTCACGATGGTCGTGTCGAGCACGATCATCAGGACGCCGAGGCAGAGCACGATTAGCGCGAGCCAGCGTTGCTTGCCGTGGAGGGAATGGGTCATGCGGACGCCCCTTTGTGCAGATTCGGTCGATCACCGACGATGGGTTTTCGAGTCTAGCACCCGCGCATTTAGCGTCCAACTACGAAATCCTGTGCGGCGGCGTTGCGCGAAGCCGCGTGCGGTTCCGCTTCAATCACCGCCGAGGATTTCGTATTTGCCGCCGTCAAAGCGCTGGGATTGTTTTCGTGGTGAAGAAGACGTCGAACTTCGACGTCTTGATCGGCAACGGTTATCTGAATGAAATATCTTTGACGGCTCGGTGGTCTGTTCCGAGCCGTTTTCGGCATTTTCTGATTGCGATCAACTGACTTGACCGTCAAAAATCCAAAGGAGCAAGAGATAACTCCGTCCCGGGGTGCCGCGCATCCGGGCCCGAAGAAATTGAATAAGACGATCAGGTTATGAGCGACGGTGACAAAATTCCCTATTTCAAGGTGAACAAGCTTCTATGGAGGTGGACGCTATACGAAGGTGCCGAAGGTTGCACCGTTGTCCGCGAAGCGCGGCTCTCGATGGATAAAGGGCCGCTATCCCTGCCAAAGCCACCGGAACCGAAACTGACACGAGCAGGTCTACCCCTAAACCACGCCCACCAGAACCGTTGGTCAAATTTCTCGACGACATCGAGAAGATGTCCGGCGGCTTTTCGCGTTTCAAGTCTTGGCTGAACACGCGCGAGCCGCCGAAGGAACTCCAACCGGTACCGCGTCCCAAACAGAAGATAGAGCAGATAGTCCCGCCGTTCGACATTCAGGAGATTCCCGGCGCTATGCGCAAGGAATTTATGCCAGTGTCGGCAAAGCTAATGGAGCGGTGGTTTGCCGGCGAACTCAACTACGGTCCTACCGACAAAGACGTTGCCGCCGAAATCAATCAGAAGGGGGAGCACTATCCTCCAGATATGTACGACACCACAACGATCAAGCTCGACTGGGTATTGAAATATCGACGAGCCAAAGATCAATACGACGAGTTGATAACGACGCAGATCCGCACGTCACGCGCAAGACAAGCTCTTAAGGAGATTCTCCTGCCATATGCCGGAAGACCATGTCTTGATGCGAGGACCGAGTGCGGAGAGAATCTCTCGAAGCTTCACCGGCGATTCCAGTTTCAGTATGTAAAGGTCGGAAGCTCGCTATCTCAGAAGATCGGAGAGCTCCTCTACGCAGATTTCCACAACAACGGCGTCCCGGACGATCTGACCGGCGCGTTGGGATCATTCGGCATATACGCTGCCATGGGGTACGCCGACTTTTACAGGGAAGGCCGTACCAGGGTTGCAGAAATCTCAGGTATCTACGTTTATATTAAGGATAGTTACGACTTCACCGACAAGCCTGGCGAGGCGTCGCAATATCTTGGCCATTGGAGCAAAAACGGGGTGATCGTTCTGGCGTACAACGGCGCGATGTCATATCTGAACGAACCGCGATTGTATTTTTCCCATCCCGTTGCACTGGGGAATCCGAAAATCAGGGGCAACGTGTACTACCCGGTTCACAATAAGGAATTTAGAGAGTGGGCAATAAAACACCAGCGAGGAGGTGACTTCGTGATCTATTCGGATCGAAAGCTTGTTCGAATCGACCCACCGATCAAGGTGTATTTATGAAACCCGGGCGATCGATCGGATGGGGCGCTGTAGTGCTCACAGTCGCGTTTGCCGTGCTTCTCGTCGCGACGCACACCGATCACAGGAATGCGAGCGAATGCATCAAAAGCACGTCAAAAAACGGCCGCTACACTGCAGAGCGATGCCTGCTCCAATGGAGAGGCGGCAACGACCCGGCTTATCTCGGTCAGGTCTACGACGCTGCGTCAGGCAAACTGCTAGTGCGCAGAACCTTCAGCACACCGGTTCCTGAATTGATTTGGGTGGACGACGAAGGCGTTTCATTTTCCCGCGGCGGCGACGACGCGTCGTTTATAAAGCTGCCGCCGTCATTCTATGACCGCATGATCGCCAGATTTTCGTCGATTGGATGCAGGCTGCTCGCCATTAAGGATCAGTATGATCCCGATGGTTTGTTCTTCGTTCATCACGGCGTAGGGAGCGAACGCTGGAGCGCCGACGGTTTCACGAGATTCTTATGAACGACTCGACCTTCGAACTCGCACACATGGTTCAGCAGAAATCACATTTCGAAATCTCGTATTGAGGCTTCCCAGCACAAGCCGGCCATGACCGGCCGCGAACGTGAATGTTGAAAGGCTATATCCGGCCGACTCCCGCCGACCGCATCGGGCAGGACCCGACCAACTGCGGCCGCTCGCTCGGGCTTTCACACAAACCTTCGAACGTCGCCTCCACCTCGGCACCGGACCTTCGTGTGCAGATCATGTCACTCGAGCCGTCGGTCTTATGGAAAGAATTGCACAGGCCGATCATGCCGAGGCAGGGCCTTGCTACCGGGATGAGATCCTGGACCCGATGCCGGGTGAGCAAACGTCATAGCGATTGATCCGTTGATGCCGGTGTGGGGCGGATTTCAACGATGTCGGCGGTGACTGCGCTCTTACGTTTATACACTGTCTGGTCGCTTGGCGCACCGGGCGAAATCTTTATTTGCTCAAGTTCCGCTGGCGTTTGCCGTAATCGTGTCATTGCGAACGGTGAGCGCGAAACCACGACCGGCCCGACGGGGAAACGGATCTGGCATGCGACCCGACGCTCGAGTGATGAGCCGATCTGCCAGGCAGGCAATCACGTTGCCGCCAGTGGCAGGTTTGAGTGAACTGACGTACCCCATCTGTGAGACTGGCATAAATGAAGCGTTTGACCTTGAACCAGAAGCTCTGGAGCATCCTGGCTCTTCTCTGGTTTGGCCTTGGTGTGCTCGTCGTCACGAGCGCGTGGATGAGCCGATCCGATATGCTCGAACAGCGCAAGAGCATGCTGTCGCAGCAGATAGATACCGCGCTGGGCGTGATTTCCTATTACCAGAAGAAGGTCGCCGACAATACTTTGTCGCTCGCCGAAGCGAAACATCAGGCGCTTGAGAACCTGCGCGGACTTCGCTATGGCGCGCACCGTAGCGGCTATTTTGGCATCTACGACTCGAATGTCACGGCACTCCTCTTGCCGTCCAAGCCACAACTTGAAAGCAAGTCCCTGGCAGACCTGGTTGATTCAAACGGTACCCACATTGCGGTCGAGATCGTCAAAAGCTCATCGCCCGGCGGCAACCACTTCAGCGAATATGTGTGGCCAAAGCCTGGCAGTGACACGCCAGTTCGCAAGATCACCTGCAGTGACTTTGTCGCCGACTGGGACTGGCACGTGTATACGGGTGTCTACGTGGACGATATCGACCATCTGTTCTATGTGACGCTCCTGCGCGATCTGTTGCTCGCAGCGATAGTGACCGCAGTTCTGACAGTCGGAATGCTATTACTGGCGCGCAGTATCCGGACGAGCCTGGGTGGCGAACCTGACTACGCGGCGGGGCTATGCAAGCGGATTGCCAACGGCGATCTCGGTGTGAACGTCGACCTTCGGCCCGGCGACACAAGCAGTCTGATGGCTTCTCTGCGGGCGATGCGTGACAGTCTGTCACGAGTCGTTCTGGAAGTGCGGGAGAACGCCGAAGGGGTGGCCACCGCAAGTGGACAGATTGCGCAGGGCAATCTCGATCTGTCGAGGCGCACCGAAGAGCAGGCAGCGTCGCTCGAGGAAACAGCTTCCAGCATGGAAGAACTGACGGCCACGGTCCGTCACAATACGGACAACGCCCGGCAGGCAGCGACGCTGGCCGGCACGGCCTCTGGCGTTGCGCGGCGCGGCGGCGAGGTGGTAGGGCGCGTGGTCGAGACGATGCAGGAGATCTCCGGCAGTTCGGCCAAAATGTCCGAGATCATCACTGTGATTGAAGGCATTGCATTCCAGACAAACATTCTTGCGCTCAACGCAGCGGTCGAGGCGGCCCGCGCTGGCGAGCAGGGCCGTGGGTTTGCTGTCGTGGCCGGCGAGGTCCGTACGCTCGCGCAGCGTAGCGCCACCGCTGCCAGGGAGATCAAGGATCTGATCGGCGACTCGGTAAGTCGTGTGGACGCCGGCTCGAAGCTCGTAGGGGAAGCGGGCCGCACCATCAATGAGATCGTCGAGTCGGTCAATCGGGTGGCCGACATCGTTGGTGAAATCTCGTCGGCTTCGGTAGAGCAGAGCACTGGCATCGAGCAGGTGAGTCAGGCGGTCAGCCAGATGGACCAGGTGACCCAGCAAAACGCCGCGCTGGTGGAAGAAGCCTCGGCGGCGGCGCAGTCGATGGCTCAACAGGCACAGGCTTTGCGTGAAACGGTGGCCTTTTTTAAGGTTTGACGATGCGAGGCCGTCCGCGTCACACATCCGTTTCTTTACCATGCAGCAATGGTTCGGTCTGTCAGACCCTGCCATGGAAGAGGCACTCTATGACGTTCCGCTGTATCGCGAGTTCGCGGGTCTCGACGGCGGGATGGTTCGCTTGCCGGATGAAAGCACGATTCTCCGGTTCCGTCATCTGCTGGAAACGCACGGACTGGCGGTGCAAATGCTGGCGCTGGTCAATGAAATCCTGACGGAGAAAGGCCTGATGCTCAAGGCTGGATCGGCAGTCGACGCCACTCTGATTGCCGCGCCCAGTTCGACAAAAGAATGGCTCCGGCACGCGTAATCCGGAAATGCAATCAACGCAGAAAGGTGGCAACTGGTACTTCGGGATGAAGATGCATATCGGCGTGGACGCCGACTCGGGCCTGGTCCATACGGTCATCGGAACGGCGGCCAATGTTCACGACATCAACGTAGCCCAGGCATTGCTGCATGGTAAAGAAACGGATGTGTACGCGGACGCCGGATATCAGGGTATCGAAAAGCGTTGTGAGGCTGACGCGGTTCGTTGGCATGTTGCAATGCGACCGGCAAAGCGCAGGAAACTGGATCTGAGTGATTCGGTGGACGCGATATACGATCAGATCGAACGCCTGAAGGCGGGTATTCGAGCCAAGGTCGAACACCCGTTTCGCATCCTCAAGCGGCAGTTCGGTTACATGAAGACCCGCTATCGTGGTTTGATGAAGAACACCGCCCAGATCACTACGCTGTTTGCTTTGGGCAATTTATGGATGGCGCGTAGAGCGTTGCGCAAAGCTTGAAACACCGAGCCGATAAAGTCCGTATGTCTGGTTGAAGCGCTCCGGCGCGCGAAAAAAGCCCCGGCGATTGACTCGCCAGCAAAGATCTGAACGCAGAGGCCGCGCTGGATGTGAAAGATAACGCTTGCAAAGAGGGTTGTGCAGACCTTCCTTAACCCTTTTGTCGCAAGATCTCTGCGCGAATCGGGTTTAGTCGTGTTTTGTGTCAAACCTATTTCATCGGGACGTGATTACAGCATCGCCACGTATCCGATTTTTATTGGTGCGTTGTCAGTCTCTAGTTTTCGTTCACTTGAGTAAGTAGCAAGGAATTCCTTGCTGTGCACTAGGGGACCGGAGGTAGCCGCATGCGACGCCGTGCCCGACGAACCGTAAGCAGGCATTCGCTGACTGCGCGACGCGATCGGCGGGAATTGCCGCTCCGGTCCACTTTGACCATTCGGGCTGCCAGGCCACGTTGTTAAGGAACCGATCCGGCACGGCTGACGGAATGGAACGCGCCATAACGGCAGATTGCAATCGCTTCAGCGTCGGACTGTGAAGCGGCCTGTGCGAAGGCAACTGACCACCGGCCGCAGACGTCGCGATAGCGGATCGAATAGATAAACATGGCAATCTCCTGTGGCATGGAGGGATCAACGAGGCCTTTGCGCCCTGTCCGGTCGGCCGCACGATAGACCGTCGAGCGATTCGGATTTCGTCAGCGTTCTTCTTGGGTACCGCGTCGAAGACGCTGGTCGCTACCGCCGACATTGATCGTCTCGACGCAACTGGACCAAATCTCCTTGCGCTCGTATTCATCGTGACCCTCACCGGATACAGACGCGAAATGAACCTCGAACTCCATGGAATCAAGATAGACGGACGACGAAAAGAAAACCATTGTACGAACGGTCGCTGCAGTCGCCCGTGGGCATAACGTGCTCATACTTTCGGATGCCTCGAGGTGTCCCCGGGGCGCCCGGTAAGGCCGTCATGCGCGGGTATGAGACAGCCATTTCTAATGGTTGATGAGTGGAGCGGCGGCGAGGTACTTCAGCGCCGTGAGCGCCGAGCACTTGCCGTGCGACGAGACCGCGCACATGGCCGTTGTACCCTTCAAAGCTGCCGTTGACTTCGCGCCGGCTTCGAGGTCCGAAGTGGGTCGTCAGCGTCTATTCGATTTTTCTGTGATCGGTCATTCAAGTTCGGCGAACCATTTGCGTGGCTCGAAAGGCCGGATCAGCCGATCAGCCGACCGACGAACCAGCCGCCAGCGCCCGGTGCCGTCCGGCCGCCATCGCGGCCGGAACTTCATGACATTCGGCGACATAGTTTCCGCATGGTCTTTAGCTAGGCAGCCCACTACATTAGCTTCACCTGACGCGATAGCGGCGTTTTCCCGCAGGCGACGCGTCCCATCAACCCGTTACCCGTCCATCATGTTCACCACTGGAAAAATCGCGCTTTGTGTAACTCTGTTCGTCGTTGGCGTCTCGCTGATCGAGGCGTGCGTGCTCACCCGCAGACAGCGCGATAGCGCCACGCCCTTCGACTGGCATGAAGTGTGGATATCGCTGGCCGATCTGGCCGGCCGCAAGCTGTTCGCGCTGCTGCCGCTTTCGCTTGCGACGCCCATTTTTGCGCTCGCCTGGGATCACCGGATCTTTACCGTCACGCTCAACAGCGCGCTGATGGTGTTCCTGCTCTTTATCGGCCAGGAGTTCTGCTATTACTGGTATCACCGCGCATCGCACCGCATCCGTTTTTTCTGGGCGACGCATGCGGTTCACCACTCGCCGAACCAGCTGACGCTATCGTCTGCTTACCGGCTCGGCCTGACCGGCAAGCTAACCGGCTCGGCAATGTTTTTCGCGCCTCTCGTGTGGCTTGGCGTGCGTCCGGAAATCGTGCTGGCGACGCTGAGTTTCAATTTGCTTTATCAGTTCTGGCTGCATAACACGTGGACGCCGAAACTCGGCTGGCTCGAATACGTGTTCAATACGCCATCCGCGCATCGCGTGCACCACGCCTCGAACGTCGATTATCTCGATGCGAACTATGGTGGTGTACTCGTCGTATTCGACCGCTTGTTCGGCACGTATGTCGAAGAACGCGCTGATGAGCCGTGCCGCTACGGTCTCACGACACCGACGCGCTCTCACAATCCGCTCGTTGTCGAATTCGAGCACTGGGTCAGCCTCGCCCGTGATATCGCATCGGCGGGCGGCGTGTGGACTGCGATCAGCTTCGTGATCCTGCCGCCGGGCTGGCGCGCGGACGGTTCCGGTGAAACAACCGAGGCGCTGCGTCAGCGGAATCCGGCCGCACGTCGTACGGTTCCAGTCGGTACGCCGGGACGGTGAACGGATTTTGTATCAGTCGAGTGCAAAGGTCGAACGCTCTGATTCGCGCCAGCGGACGCCTTCGTTCTGGGACCGCTTATCGGCGGAGGGTTCGTCATTGCTGCTAGCTTATATCGGTGTGACGGCGAATGGCCGATCTCGTTTGGAGGATTGGTCTAAACGCGCCGCAAGGTTAGTCCACATTGCGGATCCTCCTGATCGAAAGCACGTCCCCTGTCTTCCAACCGAGTCGGTCGACTAATGCAGGCGCTCTTGCGACGGGCGACCATAGCCTGGCTCTGCCAGGTAACAGGTTGCGAGCAGTTGAAAGCGAGAATTCGGCGAAAGCATAAACTGCACGGACTCTGGTTATGCAAAAGGTGTAGCAACTGTAAAGTCGCTCAAAGGAGCGTTGGCGTGAGCGTTGAATCACGAGGAAGGAGCGCTATTAAACTCGTTGTCCGCATTCGACGCTTAAGCTTAGGTCGGGTTGTTCGCACTTTCCCAACCAATGATATGAAGCCAAATCTATGCGCCTAGCACTCTATAACCTTCTTGATTTTGACTTCGATTTCGGGTTAGCTAAAGATTTTCTACGTAGTGCTTGCCTTTCTTTCTTTCTTTCTTGATCAATCTATAAAGACTCTGCATCGTCGATGTCCGAGAGGAGAGAAAGCGATGCGACCGTTCGAGGTCTTCTCCGTGCGAGCGGAGGTTAGCGGTCAAATTCGAGCAGGTTGTATTTTCGCTTGAGGTCTTCTCCGCGTATGCGGAGGTTGAAGGTAAGCAGAGGTAGTGAAGATTCGCGAGTCCGTGGAATCCGAGGTCGGAAAGAATCGTTGTGTTCGACAAAAATCCAGGCTCGCGATTCGAGCTGCGAAAGCGAAGTGTCGAGGCCGGCTCCCGGGGAACGGGGGCCGGTTTTTCGTGTGTACAGACTCTGCTCTGCATATCTCGTTCGTTGAATGCAGAACCGGAACTGATTCGAGTAGACAGTCGGCCGGCAGGAGCATGTATCGAGTGACTGGCGATGTGTTCAACGTGCCCGGTGTCAACGATGTTCAATACGAGCAAATCGAAGAATTCTTTCGTGGTCAAGCTAACTCATGGCACGGAGGGGACAGAGTCGCGAGGTATTTGAGCGAACTTTTTGCAAATCCAGCCTCGCACCCCTCGGCACAGCTTCGGCGTTTGCACCCGCGAGCGGCCGATACAACACTGCAAATCAAGCTTGAGTCGTTGCAGTTGGGTAATCCGATGGTTAGCGGGTTGGCGGCCCGCAGCGCGGAGTTGCTAATTTTAATTTTCTCGTAGCTCGCTTGCGTTGTTTAAGGTTTTTGATCCTTCATCTGACGTTCGGGCACGAATGGATCCTCGGGTCACCAAAGGCGTTGCGTAGTGTCGATAGCGTTACGTAAGGAAGCGTGTTCCGTCCCTTACAACGAGGTTGGTTCGAACGTTTGATTTAGTGCTTGCCGACGAGGAGGACGTTCAACGAGAAGAGAATGCGTATACGAATTTTTTGCAACGCTCGTTCAGGCGTTGGAGAGAGCGTGGATTTTGCCCCCCGCGCGAACCCGTGGTACGCAGCTGTCACGACTTTACGTGTAAGACTTCTTGCGAAAAGACCGGCGCATCCTCATTTGTTTGCGACTTCTGATTTGCGCGCGTGGGGACCGATCGCGCGAAAACGTTGTTCTATATAGGTTTGTCGTCACGACTCAAATGTGTAGTGACAAACGTGATCCAAAGTAATAGAGAATGGCATCGAGACTTTCGGCTGACGACGGCGCGTCTTGTTCGCATCACGCCTGATGTCGTGTTCTTGGCCGACGCGTTCCCGCGCGTTGACGCCACTCAACGGGAGGCGCGCTCGTGCATGCTCGCCGTTGATCCCGACGAACGTGCTATCGACTTGCGACAGATCGATTTGCGGGGCAGTGATCCTGATCACGCACCAGCACCAACGTAAAAACGCTTTTTGCAGACTTTCGGGGAAGGTCGCCGATCGACCCGAAGCGGTCTTACCTGCTTACTCTGAATGACGGCCGTTTCCAGGGCGAAGCCGTCATTCGACCCCTCGCTTCAGCTGGCAAATCCTCCCGGTGGGATCGGTCGAGCACGACCACCGGCATACTCCATTGGTCGATAAGACTCATGACGCCCGCAACTCACGGACCCCCTTACCTATGCGCCGCCGCAGCAGCGTGCGCAAGGTGACGCCGTCGGCGTAGCCGACCTGCTCGGCGATGCGATCCACGCTGACCTTGCTCGTTTTCAGCAGATGAACGGCGCGCTCGACCCGCAGATCCTGGATGTACTCGATGGGCGTTTTACCGAGCACTTCATTCAGACGTCGCGTCAATGTCCGCTTGCTCGTCGCCAATGCGTCCGCGACGTCGTCGAGTGCGATTGCCGTGGCGAGGTGTTCGCGCACCCAGCGGTCGAAACGCTCGACGAGCGGGTCCGAATGGGACAGGTGATCGGAGATCGCATAGGCAGACTGCGACAGCCGCGAATCGAATACGAGGTAACTGGCCACGAGCGCCGCAAGCTCAGGGCTGTTGTTGCGGATCAGCCAGAGCGCAAGGTCGAGATGGCTCAGAGCGGCCCCTGCCGTCACCGTGCTGCCGCTGGGAACGATAATGCGATGCGCATCCAGGTGCACTTCAGGGTAACGCTGCCGGAACATCGGCGAGAGCCACCAGGTGGTGGTGGCTTCACGCCCATTGAGCAAGCCGCTTTCGGCCAGCACGAAGGTACCCGTACAGGCGGCTCCGATATGTGCGCCGGCACTGTGCCACGCGCGCAATGCACCAAGCGCATCGATCACGTCGGCCCGGCCGAGCGAAGGCACGAGCAGGTCCGTCGTCGTCCTGTTGAGAGCCGGTACAACAACCCAATCCGGGGCGGGTCCGTCTGTCGTGTCGCGGACGGGAACCTGCAGCCCGAGCGCGGTGCGCACCTCTGGCCGCATCCCCGCAACGGTGATTTCGAAGCCCGGTGTGGCCATCCCGGTCGCGCGCGCAAGTTCGTTGGCCGTCGTCAAGGCATCGAGCACGGTGGAGAGGCCGGTGTCGAACACCCCCTCCAGCGCAAGGACAAAAATCCGCATGGCAGGATCGATACCAAAATTGTCGATTGAGACAGTATCTCCAAGGGCGCTCTGTTTGTAAAGTCTGGACCAACGCGCGAACTCGTCGCGCGCAAACTGGAGAGCAAAGATGATCAAGAAAGCACTATTCGTACGACTTGAAGCGAGGCCGGGAAAGGAGCAGGCGGTAGCAGACTTCCTCGACGCCGGCCTGGAGATGACGAATCGGGAGGCGACCACACCGATCTGGTTCGCCCTGAAGCTCTCGGCGACGACGTTCGGCGTCTTCGACGCCTTCGCGAGCGAAGAGGATCGCCAGGCACACCTTGCCGGCGACATGGCCAACTCGCTGATGACGCGAGTCGAGGAGATGCTCGCAAGTCCACCGTCGGTCGAGCTGATCGACGTTCTGGCGATGAAGAACGAGCTGGCCTGATTCCCGGTTATCTATCACCGATCAATCCTCGCCCGTCAAGTGTGATTGCGCGAAACGACGGGCAACTACAGACAATCCTGGAGAGTAAAATGTTTGCACTGCGAAAGAACCTGGCGATTGCCGCCCTGATTGCCCTGGGCGCCACGATGGCTCACGCCGAGGCAAAGGCGGCTGCGAAAGATGTTGTCATTGTTCACGGCGCACTGGTGGATGGCTCCGGCTGGCGGGCCGTCCACGACATCCTGGTCAAGGATGGTTACCATGTGGCGATCGTGCAGGAGCCGCTCACGGGCCTTGCAGAAGACGTCGATGCCGCCAGGCGCGTCATTGATCAGCAGCAGGGCCCGGTTGTGCTGGTCGGCCATAGCTATGGCGGCTCCGTGATCACGGAGGCAGGTGCGGACCCGAAGGTCAGCTCGCTCGTCTATGTGGCCGCACTGCAACCCGACGCCGGCGAAGCCAGCGGTCAGCTGTTGCAGAAGTTCGCCGCGCCCAACGATGCGATGCGAGCGACGCCGGACAAGTATTTCTTCCTCCCGCCGGCGAAATTCCGTGAGAACTTTGCAGCGGACGTCTCGCCATCGGACGCGCAATTCCTGGCGGACTCGCAGGATCAACTCGCCGAGAAAGCGTTGGGCGCACCGGTCTCTGTGGCGGCATGGCGAACCAAGCCCAGCTACGCCATCCTGACTACCCAGGATCATATGGTGAGCCCCCAGCTTCAGCGCTGGATGTATCAACGCTCGGGTGCCAAGGTGACCGAAGTGAGCGCAAGCCACGCTGTCTTTATCTCTCAGCCGGCCGCGGTCGCGCGAGTGATTGAGGTTGCCGCGAAGTCGACGAACTGACCGGTAATCGTCTCGATGGGGCACCTGTCGGCTTGGTGCCGACGGCCGACACCGTCGCCAGTCGGCCCGCCCCCATCGCAGATACCCACGTGGGTTGTCAAATCGCGGCAATCGCGGGTGGATGTCGCTCAGCTCGGTACATACCCCTAACCCTTCACGGATGTCGCCACCATGCTCTTACTGATCCTTGCCTACCTCGGCGGTGCACTGACCATCCTCAGTCCGTGCATCCTGCCGGTGCTGCCTTTCGTATTTTCGCGAGCAGACCGCCCGTTCGCGCGCAATGGACTGCCGATGCTGGTGGGCATGGCGCTGACTTTCGCCGTGGTCGCCACGCTGGCCGCTGTTGGCGGCGGCTGGGCCGTCCGCGCCAACCAGTACGGCCGCTTCGTCGCCTTGGCGGTGCTTGCCGTGCTTGGCCTGACGTTGCTCTCGGAGCGCGTCGCGGAATGGATCACCCGTCCGTTCGTGGCGCTCGGCAACAAGCTCACCGAGCACACCGGGAGCCAGGACGATTCGGTGCTCTCGGCGGCCGGGCTGGGCGTGGCCACAGGGCTGCTGTGGGCGCCCTGCGCCGGCCCGGTCCTGGGCCTGCTACTCACGGGCGCCGCTCTCAAGGGCGCCAGCGTCCAGACGACGCTGTTGCTGCTCACCTACGCGGCGGGCGCGGCGACCTCGCTCGCGCTGGCGCTGCTGATTGGCGGACGCGTCTTCGCCTTGATGAAGCGCTCGCTGGGCGCTGGCGAATGGGTGCGCCGCGCCTTGGGCGTGCTGGTGCTGGCAGGTGTGGCCGCCATCGCGCTGGGGCTGGATACCGGGCTGCTGACACGCGTGTCGCTGGCCAGCACGGGCGGCATCGAACAGAAGCTGATCGACGCGGTGCGTCCTCCGCCTCTCGTGCAGATCGCTGTGAAGGCCGGCGACACGCTGCCGGTGGAAGGCGATCTGCCCACGCTCGATGGCGCCACCCAGTGGCTCAACAGCCCGCCGCTCACGGCGCAGTCGCTGCGGGGCAAGGTGGTGCTGGTCGATTTCTGGACCTACTCCTGCATCAACTGCATCCGCGCGCTGCCCTACGTGCGGGGCTGGGCTGACAAGTACAAGGATTACGGCCTGGTGGTGATCGGCGTGCACGCACCCGAGTTCGCGTTCGAGAAGGATCCGGTCAACGTCATCCACGCCGTGAGGGACCTGGGCGTGGACTACCCGGTCGCAATCGACAACGGTTACGCCATCTGGAAGGCCTTCGGCAACGAGTACTGGCCCGCGCATTACTTCATCGACCCGCAGGGGCATATTCGTCACCACCACTTTGGCGAAGGCGACTACCAGCAAAGCGAGGACGTGATCCGCCGGCTGCTCACCGAGGGCGGCCAGAAGGACCTGCCGGGTGGCTACGTGCAACCGAACGCGCAGGGCGCACAGGCCGCCGCCGGCTCAGGCGATGCCAGTCGCTCGCCGGAAACCTACGTCGGCTACGCACGCGCGCAGAACTTCGCCGGTGGCCCGGTGGCGCAGGACGAGACTGCCACGTATCACGCGCCCTCGACCCTGACGGCCAACCAGTGGGGGCTCGACGGGCGCTGGTTGGTTAGCGACGAAAGTGCCCGGCTTGACAGCCCTAACGGACGCATTGTTTATCGCTTCCGTGGCCGTGACCTGCATCTGGTGCTGGGGCCCGGCCGCGACGGCCAGCCCGTGCGCTTTCGCGTGCTGATCGACAACGAGGCGCCGGGCGCCGACCGCGGCGCGGACATCGATGCGTATGGCAACGGCACGGTCACCGGGCAGCGCCTCTACCAGCTCGTGCGGCAGGCCAACGGCAGCGGCGAACGCACCTTCGAGATCACCTTCCTGGCGTCTGGCGTGTTGGCTTACGCGTTCACGTTCGGCTGAGTCCCACCGTTGCCCAATGCCCGTCTCTATGCACCAACGCCGTCACGCATGCGACTGCAGGCCGAATGGCCGTATTCTGAGTCGAGCCGATGATTGATCGTCCGGGCCAACCCGCCAGCCCGTGACCGTTCATGGCCGCACACGGTCCGATCCTGAACCGACGACGGCGGCTGTCAATCGGCCCGACCGCACTCGACAGAAGACGACCGATCCCGGGGTTCCGGCTAGAAGCGCACGGTGCATCGCGCGACAGGATGTAGGGCATTAGGCCGATTGAGCGCACCTGCTGCTTTGTCACAATCCTTTGGAATTTCTCTGAATCTCAGCGTTGCAGCGCCTGGCGTAGACGAATGTCAGATCCGAAGTGTCTCGATCCAGGGCTTCGAAAGTACCCCAATCCTCGCTTGGTTCACTGAGGCGGTCACATAACAGTTCGATAACTGCATCCGGAGCGGGTGCACAGTTCATGTGCGGCTTGTGCGACATCAGAAACGTCTGCATCGTCTCGGGTTGTTCCAGGTTGAGCGGAACGTGCCACGGTAGCCGGCCAGATGTTCCATCAAACTGGACATACAAGACCGGCGGAGCTTTGAAGTGCGTGTGGAACAGCCCATGGACATGGATCGCGAAACGCTCGAAATAGTCCTCTACGCGCGACTGCAAGCTTGCGTGGGTATAAAGGAGGGTCGCGCTAGTGGTGGCTTCCAGACGAAATGTAACGAACCTCGCTTCCCCTTCTTGCGAAACCACCCCAACTCCGTACTGCCCTATCGCCTGAAACGTGGTCGCGCGAGGCGGAGTATAAAAGTATCGATCGACATAAGAGACGGGTTCCCAATCGTCATCATCATCGCGGAAATTGCCCGCGCGAGAACTCGCGTACGCTGGATTGTTGGGATTCAATTGATTGGATCTGTTGTCCCTATCGCTTTTGCTCGACATAGTGTGCCTCCGCATCCGGTTCTGGGAGAAACAGCATATACGTCCAACCCGGCGAGCTCAGTCTTGCGTCTGGCTTGCGAAAATCACCCTTTCGGATCCTTACGCATCAGGGAGTTGTGCAGTCCGTGAGTCGTCCGTCTCCAGGCATCGTCGGCCATTTGCTGAGCCGATTTCACGGTATGTTCGATCCGATGCTTACTCTTCGGCGCTTGCGCAATCGCTGAAGTCAGACCGGAAAGTGTCCGTCGGACAGTCCTGGTGACCATAACTCACTCCGCGTTCTTGTCCACGTGTTAAGTCTAGGCCGTTAGGTGAAGCGCGCGCTACTGTACGTTTGAACAGTACCTTGGTGAGCCCATCATGGACATCCGGAAGCGCCACAGGCGACACGTCAAGAGCATCATTCGTCGTCTTCATCGTCTCGTTTCATCGGAGTAATGAGCCCCTGGCCTGTATCGATCCCGAGCCGTTCCAGCGCCTTGGCAAGGTCGTCAATTTCGCTGGCGAAATCCATCTGCCACTCCTCGCCTTCACTGCGCACAGTCAGCGAGTGATGCGCAACAAACGCGTAACGCGCGCGGTGGATCCGCCTGCACGACGACCGAGGTGTTCCTCAACTGTTTCATGAAGTGATCTGCGCCCGTATGTCCGCACCGAGCCCAACAACTCCTTGGCAGTGTAGGTGGGCTAGCCGAGGTTACATGTTGGCGATCGTGGCACCTGTCCGGACGAGCGCTCATGACCGACTACTGCCCGATGCCGAAGGCCGTGATCGACCCACTGCGGCCGGTCGCCCGTGCTTCAACCGTACGGCCGTTGTCTGTGCAAAAGCGACGGAGAGTGATGAGTATGTGCTGCTACAGCTAGTTCTCTCCGTCTTCCCTAGGGAGGTCGCCGACACGCGACCTGGCCTGCCGTGGCAAGTCCGCAGCCCGCTGCAGTCGTGCGACAATCCGTCATCGCGTTCCAGCTTTGGCCGGCATTGCCGCGTTCTTTCGAACGAATGTCCATCTCAACGCCCTTGTCGTCGTTTGCGCGCATCTCCGCAGCACACCTCGATGAACTCATCGCGCTGCTCGAGATCCGCGTCCTAGGCCTGTCCGAGTGTCTCGTCAGCGAGGGGTTCGTGCTCGAACTCGACGGCAACGACGCGCCCGGCATCCACTACATTCTTTCCGGCAGCGGGCTTCTACACATCGGAGGCGCCGATTCGGTACCCCTTACACCGCACACGCTGCTGATCGTCCCACCGCGACATCCGCTGAAGCTCGAGGTGCCCGCAAACCAGGCGGGCATCGCACCGGTCGTCGTATCCGGCCGCGAGCATAAGCGTGTCGTCGATTCCATCAACCGGTTCCGCGCCGGATCGACTGAGCCCATGACCGTGATGATCTGCGGTTACTTCACCGCAGCTTTCGGCGCCTCGATTAATCTCTTCGAAATGCTCTCGATGCCGATCGTCGAGCAATTCGATCCGTCCGACCGGCTCGACGTCTATCTGCGCACTGCCTTCGAGGAGCTGATGGCACAGGAAATCGGCGCCGGTGCGATGTCGGGCGCGCTGCTCAAGCAGGTGATCGTTGCGCTCGTGCGCCGCTCGCTTAAAACCAGCGCGCTGTGGATGGAACGTTTCGCACTGCTCGGTGACCCCCAGATCGCGCGCGCGTTCGCCGACATGACCGCGAGGCCTTCCGCGCCGCACACTGTCGAAAGTCTTGCCCAGATCGCCTGTCTGAGCCGCTCCGCGTTCATGGCGCGCTTCTCGGCGGCCTTCGGCCAGGCGCCGATGCAGGTGCTTCGCGACATCCGAATGCGCCAGGCCGCCGCCCAGTTGCGCGCCGGGGATCTCGCGCTCGACCAGGTGGCGCACAACGCCGGCTACGCGAGCCGCGGAGCTTTCATACGCGCCTTCCGCGAAATTTATGGCGCGGCGCCCGCCGAGTATCGAGCAACACCATCCTCATCCTGATCCGCACCGCGCGGATTGACTCGCCCGCTCGACGCCCGAAGCGCCGAGTGGCGACCCACGAGCCGGACTTTTGCGCACATTTGCCGGATCCTGTGCGCGGTGATCGCTCCTAGACTGCTTCTCAATGCAGGAACACCTGTTCCCGCAGCCATCATCCGCAGTTCGAACCGAACCCAAGGAGCAGTACTATGAGCCGCATCGCTATTCCGCAGAATATTCCCGCCGAGTCCAAGGCCGTCGTCGACGCCGTGTCGCGGCAACTCAAGCTCACGCCGAACCTGTTCCGCATCATGGCACAAAGCCCCCAGGCGCTGAACGGGTGGGCCGGCCTGCAGAGCGCTCTCTCCAAAACACTCGACATCAAGACGCGCGACGGCATTGCACTGGCCGTGTCGCAGGTCAACGGCTGCCAGTACTGCCTCAGCGCCCACACCTACGCAGCCACCCAGTTTGCCGGCCTTTCCAGCGATGAGATTCGCCGCAACAGACTCGGGGACTCGGACGTGCCCCGCGTGGCGGCCGCGGTGGCGTTCGCGCGCAAGCTGATGCAAACGCGCGGCAAAGTAGCGACGGGGGACCTCGACGTGATGCGAGCCGCCGGGTACAGCGATGCCAATATCGTCGAGATCATCGCGCTGAGTGCGCAGTTCATGCTGACGAATTTCGTCAATAATGTGTTCGACACGGAGATCGACTTCCCGGTGGTCGAAACGGAAATCGCCTGAACGCGTTCGGAAGCCCGCAAGGGCTTCCCCCTCTTCTGGGAGTTCTGCCATGCCACGCACCACTGCCGAAAAGCGCGCCACATTCCGGGCGCTACACGAATCCGGTTGTTTCACGCTGCCGAACCCTTGGGACGCCGGCAGCGCACGTTATCTCGCGAGCCTCGGCTTCCAGGCTATCGCGACCACGAGTTCCGGCTATGCGTGGTCGACCGGCCGCGCCGACAACCAGGCGAGCCGCGATGAGATCCTCGCGCACCTGCGAACGATGGTCGAGGCCACCGATCTGCCGGTCAATGCAGATTTCGAAAGCGGCTTTGCCGACGATGCGGCCGGCGTTGCCGAGAGCGTGAAACTCGCGGTCGCCACCGGCGTGGCTGGCCTGTCGATCGAAGATGCGACCGGCGATGCCGCCGCGCCTCTGTTGCCGATAGAGATCGCCGTGGCGCGGCTCGCAGCGGCGCGGCAAGCGATCGACGATAGCGGTGGCGATACGCTGCTGATCGGCCGCGCGGAGAATTTTTTCGTTGGTGTGCCCGACCTGAACGACACGCTCGAGCGTCTGAAGGCTTACGCAGCGGCCGGCGCGGACTGCCTGTACGCGCCGGGTATCCGGACGCGCGAAGAGATCGAGGCCGTCGTCGCGGCGGTCTCGCCCAAACCGGTGAACGTACTGATTGGCGCGAACCCGGTCCTGACATTGCCAGAACTGGCAGCGCTGGGCGTGCGGCGCGTCAGCGTGGGCGGCGCACTCGCGCGGAGCGCCTGGGGCGGCCTCATGCGCTCCGCCCAGGCGCTTTCGGACGGACGCTTCGACGGCTTCGCAGATGCCCCACCGGCTTCGGATCTCAATGCACTGTTCGCTGGCGACGCTTGACGCGCGCCATTAACATCGATCCCGTCACTCAAGGAGAAACACATGGCTCGCGAAATCATCCGTGTCGAACCATTGTCCAACTGGCTCGAGCGTTGGAAGGCACCCACCTCCATTGCCACGCGTCACGGCGACACGCTTTACGTGTCGGGCTTGCCGCCATTCGATCCGCAGACCGGCGAAGTGCTGGATGCGCCGATTGATCAGCAAACTCAACGCGTGCTGGAGCAACTGAAACTCTGCGTGGAAACCGGCGGATCGTCGCTCGACCAGGTGCTCAAGTGCAACGTCTACTGCACATCCGTCGAGATGTTCCCAATCGTCAATGAGATCTATGCGCGATTCTTTAGCCCCCAGCCACCGGCACGGATCTTCGTGAACGTGCCCGCATGGCCCGGACGTTTCGATATCGAGATAGATTGCATTGCAGCGGTTTGAGCCGTGTTGCGCACGACCATGGCACGCTCGACCGACGCACAGATCGAAGCGGCACTCACCGATAACACAGGGCCTCACCGCGATCGCGCCCGCGACGGGCGAGATCGCGTCGCCGATGTGCTTCGCTTCATCGACATCGGGCCAGGCGATCTTTCTGCCGTATCGCGGATATTTCACTCGCTTGTTCGCGTCACTGGCCGGAGACCACGGACGCGTATTCGCCGCGATTCCCGCCGAGCTGACAAAGATCGAGCGCATCGAGGCGGGACAGTCGGAGGTCGAACAGTTCGCGCGGTAGCGGCACAATGTCGTGCTGCTGACAGGGATTGCCGGAAAAGCGGGCGCCCGACGGAACAGATCTACGCGTTTTGCATCGCGCGGAACTACCACGATCTCCACACGCCAAAGATGGTCCCCGTCGACGTTCATGCATTCAACGACGCCGTTTTTCGCGTGTTGATGCCGGGCGGCCATTACGTAATCGTCGATCATCGGGCGCAGCCGGGTTCGAATACGCGGGTGAGCACGACGTGCTGCATAGTCACCGCGATCCGCGGACGTCCTGCATCTTCGCGCGTGGAATCCGATACGACACCGATGGGTTTATCGTGAAATTCGGAGGCCTGCTGAGCTTACGTGTCGTGTTCGTCAATGACCGTTATCTGAATGGAACCGCCGTCTGAATGTCTTCGCGACGCTTAGGAAGAAGGTCTCTTCCTGGCCGATCTTTGTCCGACGTCGATCAACGGCACGCGAGCCACTTCTGCCCTTCGACGTGGAAAGACCGCAACAGCAACTTCCAAAGTACAGCGGCCGTTCACGCGGATGTCTATGCGCCACACGAGGCGCGCGCGACGGTCAAAAGGAGAGCTTTGACGGCCTGCCTCGAAGTACTCAGCTTCAACGTCCGATACAAAGACTACGAGCGTCATAACCACACGGGCGCTAGCTGGAGCGCAAACACGCGCCAGTTGAGGCGTTCAGCGTTCCTTGCCATGTGTATTGGAGTCGGGCGCCTCCGTGCAGCGCGTTGAGGCGTAACCTTTCAGCATGCTGGTCGTGCACGTGGTGAGGTGGCTTCCAATGCGTCACGCGTTCGGATCTGCGGTGAAGCCTCGCCAACGATACTGCGGCTGCTCATTCGCAAACTCGCCCGATGATCGGCCTGCCAGCGGGCGCGCGTCTGGATCCGGGCTTTTCCTTAATCGTGCAAGCAGCTTTGTTAGAAGCGGAATGTTGGCTATCTTTGACTCACCATCTGCCAGGCCGAACGAGAGAGGCAATCATGAAAGCATGGAACGTCGTGAATCTGCTCGTCGTCGTGGGATGCGTGACGTTGACGTCGAACGTCTACGCGCAAGCCAGCAACGCTATGCCGATGGGCTCGAGTCCGGCTGCAAGTTCAGGCAAGGCGACGCCAGCGGACAAGAAGCTGGCTCGGGATGTACGCAAGGCGTTGTCGAAAGCGCCCAACTTCAACGTGTCGAACGTATTCGTCAAGGCGCGCGGCGGTGTCGTGACATTATCCGGCAGCGTGTCGGACGGTCCTCAGATCCAGCAGGCCGCGGAAGTGGCGAAGGGCGTGCCGGGTGTAACGTCGGTGAGTAACCATCTGACGCTCTATACGAAAGGCTATTGACGCTTCGAGGCGGCGCCGGGAAGTACTGGCCGTTTTCAGCCGTGAAAAGAGGAGCCGACGCTCTCGCAGGACAAGATGTTCACCGTGCCGGTGGACTATCTCTCCTGGTGCGTGGGCCACGAACGCTCGGACCTGAAGTATCTGAAGGATTCGGTGCGCGCGATGTACCGATGAAACGTTGTTCCAAGAGCGCGAAAGGCACTTGACGACCCGATACTCGGTCGTTCAAGTCCAGTTCGAATGTTCCTTGCGCAGCTTATCCGGCCTCGGGTTGGATTTAGAAATGTTGGCGTGGATGCGAAGGAACGCGAGATAGTTGTCGTCTTCGGCCAGCATCAGGGTCGGCGTAGACGATGTAGCCGCGTTCGTTGACGAGAAGAATGTCGTTAGGCATGGCGGTGTCTCCTCGAAGATTAACAGTACTTGAAAAGCAGGGGCCGAACAACCCGTGCTACGAGCATGACTAGGTCGGTAAGGCCAGTCTTCGTGGTCAGGGTGCTGAGCCCTCGCGAATTCCGACTCGATGGGGGGAAGGATTGCGTTCGCCGTCCCAGCTCCGGCCATTCGCCGCGCGCGATACCCGTCGCGCGGTGCGCCGTACGCCCGGTTCAATGCGATCGGCCGTGGCCGCCGCCACCCCAGTAACGGCCGCCGCCCCAGCCGCCACCGCCGCCACCGCCGCCGCCGCCGCCGCCCCAGCCGCCACCGCCGCCGCCACCGCCGCCGCCGCCCCAGTTCGCGTGACCGGCGCCCGAAGCGCTGCTGCCGTAGCTACCACCTCCCCAGCTGGCGTGACTGCCGCTCCACGCACCCTGTCCATTTCCCGAGTAAGCGTGGCTGTAGTAGCCGTGTCCATAGTACCCATGGCCCGAGTAGCCGTGGCCGGCCCAGTACGTGTGATGGCCATAGTGGTAGTGGCTGTAACCGCCGCAACACCCGCCCCAGAAGGCGAACGACACCGACGGCCACCAGTAGTAGCCCGGCCAGTACCCGTAGTACGGGTATGGATACGCGTAGGGGTAGACCGGTGGATAGGCGATTGGATAGTACGCCGGCGCGCCATAGGCGGGCGCGGGGGCGAAATCGTACGTCGATGGCGGCCCGTCGGGCGACGTGCCGTCGGGCATGTTGAAGTCCTCTGGCGCCGGAGCCTGCTGCGTCGGGTCCCCGGGCGCGACGGGCACGCCATGCTGCGTGGCCGCCGTCGGCACGGCGGGATAGCCATTCGGATAGGCAGTGGAATAGGTAGCAGGATAGCCCGGGTAATACCCGTAGCCCGGATAGTAGCCGTACGGTACGTAGTAACAACCAGACAGCGCGCCGGACAACGCAAGAACTGCAACGGCGCTGCCGGCGCGCAACGCTGCATCGAGCGGGTTCATGACATGCTCCCTCGTTATTCGCGCGGCGACATGCGCCTCACACTTTCCATTCAGCTTATGTCAGGGTTCCATGTTGCACGTTATAAATTGGTAACGGCGTATTTCAGGTAGTGACCCTCCCGTAGATTGAACTGAACATCGCGAGGTCGTATCCGCCTTCAGCTTTTCGCAGATCGCCCAGATTTCCTTGAGCTTCAGCGGAGGCTTCTGATCAGTGAGCTTTGCGCTGGGCCGCGTGCAAGGCACCGTGAGGCCCGGACTAGCCTTTTTGCATCCAGTACTCGCCCTCGCATTTACTCTCATTTAGGTTCTGTGAGACGTCCGTGTTGGTCACAAAGTGAAGGATGCCGCAAATGCCACGCAGCTTCCCCGTGCCGCCAGTGAGCACCGTGCTTCCTATGACGGTGCGGACATCGGCGGACTGGCCGGTTGCAGACTGTGAGATCCCGTCAAACTTGCCGAAAATCTTGTCGCCGTCTTCCAGGTTGTAAAACCCATAGCCGATGACGGTGCCGTTGCCATCGACGGTGTCAACGGTGCCGCGCATCCATTGCTCCGTGACGCTTACGCCAGCAAACATCAACGCGCCCTTGGGAAAGGTGCGATGCAGTTCATAGAGTGCGAGCGAATGCCCCGGTATGTCTTCAACGTCCAGCAGGTGAAGCAGCGTGTATTTCGAATTTTCGCCTGACACCTCGTAGGATATTTTCTCCCGCCTTTGAGCGGAACTTGACTGGTTCATAGTCAGCCTCCATTGCGTAGTCCGTTCACCTTGCCGATGACTTTGCCACTAACTTCGGTAGCGGGCACCCGCAAAGCACTTTCAGTATCGGACGCGCCGTGGCACCCGCAAGGGATTTTCACATCCGTTTCGGCGTTCCGCCTTAACACGGTTCGGAGACCGTAGACGACCCACAAGGGACGTTAGCGTTGCTCTGAAGCAGCCCTTCACGCATGAACAACAGCAAAGTTACGGTCTCGCGATGAGTTGGTGGTGCGCCGTTACGCCAATTTCGCCGCGCTGCTTGCCGTGTGATTTTCCGTCGGAGTGATAGACCACGAGTACAGCGTTGTCGTGCGTCAGCGGCACTGGTGCGATCGTGGTGAGCGCCGCGTTGCCCTCGGCGTCTGCTACCAGGTCGTTGTCCTGACCGCTACCATCAAGCGGCGTGAAGCCGATCGGCTTCTCATTGAAGTGATTTTCGAAAAGGCTGTAGTGTCCGTTGGGCTTAAGACCAGAAAGCACGACAGTTACCTTCTCACGCCCGTCCGGCTGCGGCGTCAGGATCGCTTCCCCTCTGGCACCAAGCCAGGCGCCCAAGGTCAGATTCATCCGCTGGCCGGTAGCGGTCTTCAAAGGCAGCGTCGGCGTGTCAGCGATTAGCGCATTGCGAAGGCCAGCGCTTCGCTTAATCCCTTGCGGCCCGGTAGCGGCGGGGGCACCCGGTTGCTCGACGAAAACCTGTGGGTCCAATGGTGTCTTTTGCTGTGTCTCCCTAGAGAAGAACGCGGCATGAGTTTCAAACGGCAGCACTTTGGCTTCGTCGGCTGCATGCGCACCGAGCGCCGAGAGACCGACCGTTGCGATAAGAATCCTGATCGTGTGCGAGAGTTTCATATTTGTCGTTCGCATGTGTTCTCCGTTGTACTAGCACGAGGCTCGAGACGCCCAACGGCATTACCTGCCGAAGTCGTTGGCGTCGGTCAATCCGTCGCTTGCCAACACGAGGGTTCTCTGGGCTCGGCCAGCTTGCTGCCGAGATTGTCAGCGATCTGGCCCATGATGTCGAACGTCTCAAACTGGCCGAAAGTCGCCCAAAAGCACGACTGGTGCATGAGCAGCAAGGAAAGTTGTTTGGGTGTGCCAGAAACGCGAGCGACTGCTCGCGCATCGCTGACATATAATTCGAAAGTTGGTTAATTAGGATTTATATGATGGCGGATGAGCGACACATGGAGACCGCGCGGCCGGAGCTGCCAGCCGAGCGCGGTGTTGCGCAATATCACCGGCTGGCGTCCCTGCTGCGGCACCGAATTGCGAAGGGCGAGTACCCGCTCGGCACGCAGCTGCCGCCGATCACGCAACTCGCGGACGACCTGAGCGTCGCCGTCATCACCGTCCGGCAAGCATACGAGCTGCTTTCCAAGGAAGGGCTTATCCGCAGCCAGCGGGGCGTCGGGACCCACGTTGCAGCGCTGCCCGCCGTGACGGGCGACCTCGAACAGGTGATCAACAACCCCTTCGCCGCACCGCAGGCGCTTGCCTTCGAGATACTCGAAGTCCGGCGCCGCACCCTTGTGCCACAAGAACTGCTTGGACCGGATGGCCGGTCGGCCGACGAATACGTCTGTGTCCGCAAGCTGCACTCCTATTCCGGCGAGCCGTTCTGCTACGCCGAAATCTATGTGCCGACGCCGGTTTTCGAATCGTTGCCCAAGGACATCGCCATGCAGCGGAAACTGCTCGCCGCGGTGCTCGACAAACTTGGCGCGCGCTGCAAACGCTTGCGACAACGCGTGACCGTGATACCCGCCGATTTTCCTCTGTGCGATATGCTGAAGATCCCGTTTGCCTCGCCCGTCGCGAAGATGACGCGACGCCTGGTTGACGGCAAAGGCAACGTGCTGTACGCCGGTGCGACCTGGTATCGGGGCGACCGCTACGTTTCCGAGATCGACCTCCCCGCGTCCGCCCTGAAAACCGTGCCTGGGATCACCGAGCCGCAGCGGCGGGCTGTCGGGTAAGCCCGGACTTGACGCCGCTTTGCGCATGCCTAAACTACTAACATTAGGCATTTAGGTTTAAGTCCCTGAAGTTGAGTCCTGATTGGAGCTCGATGCGCATGCGGAACCTTCTCTTCCTCCTGGCTACCCCCGTCCTTGAGCCGCAAGCGATGGCGGTGGCCCCTTATCCGGCCAAGCCCATCAAGATCATCGTTCCCTTTCCGGTCGGAAGCGGACGGGACGCCGGGGCGCGCGTGCCCGACCAATCGCTGCCCGCCAGCAAGGGCCAGCCCGTCATCGTGGAAAACCGTCCCGCCGCCTCCGGCTTCATGGCGGCGCAGGCCGCCGCCCCGGCGGTCAAGATCGCATGGAGCCAGCCCGAATGAAGCCCGTACCTACCGTGGTCAGGGCGGCCGATCTTGCCGCCTACGCGCCGGCGAACCATACCGGCACCTCTAACGTGCGCGTGATCGGCCCCGAGACTGTCGGCGCGACGGCGCTCGAAGTGCTGGTCGGCACGATCGTGAAATCGCACGGCGCGCGGGCGCACGCGCACCCCCACCTGGAGCAATGCGCCTACATGATCGAGGGAACCGGCGAGTCGGGGGCGGCGGGCAGCGTGGAAGCGATGGCGCCCGGGACCTGGGCCTACGTGCCGGCCGGCGTATTCCATTCGTTTCGCGTGACCAGCGACCAGCCCGGGCGTGTGCTGGTCGTCTATACGCCGCCGTATGGCGAGAACCCGGCGCACACGATCACGGAACCCGACGACGCTGCCGCCGCGCCCGCTCACGGCAAGGTGCGCGTGCTTGCCGCCGGCGACGCCGCCACCGGCACGGTTCCCCTCATCGACCGCGAGACCGCTGGCGCGCGCTGGGTCGACATTGCGGCGCTGCGCATGCCTACCGGCAGCCCATCGGTCTGCACCGCGGAGCCTGACGCCGAGCAGGTTCTCTACGTCGAAGACGGACGGATCGACGCACGTGTCGACGGGCAGGACTTCGGTCTCGCCCCGGGCGACTTCCTGTTTCTTCCGCGCGGGGTCGCCGCCTCCCTGCGCTGTTTGCCGGAGCAGCCTGCATCCGGCTTCCTTATCAGGGGGCGGCTTCCATCCACTGCTTCAAATCCAGTAACAACGGGAGACAATTCATGAACGCAAGAATGCTCGCGCAGCCCACCACGTCCACCGGCGCCCCGCTGCCGCTGCCCGCTCTGCCACAGGACAAGCTCCTGACCGTCAACATCGAGCAGATCCCGCTGATCAGGGATGTCTTTCCGGGCATCCACATCAAGCCGCTGCGCCTTGACCTGGAGCGCGGCGAGTGGGTCTTCATGGCCATCCTGGAACCCGGTTGCTCGCTGCCGATTCACTACCACACCGGTACGGCGCAGGTGTGGACGATCCAGGGCTGCTGGGCGTATCGCGAGTACCCCGAGCAGCGGCAGACGGCAGGCTCTTACCTGTACGAGCCCGGCGGCTCGGTGCACACCTTCTACACCCCCGAGGACAACACCGAGGACACCATCACCATCGCCTGGATCGAAGGCGCGCAAGTGAGCTTCAACGAGGACGGCACGTTCCACTCGCTCAATGACGCGGTCTCGATCCGATACGCGATCGAGGCCCTCGCGGCAGCGCGCGACATCGGACCGGTGCCCTACATCCGCGGCAATGGCGCCGACGTAGCCGGTTCCTGACCGGAAAGAGGAGCACGGACAGAATGAGCAACGACTCGAACCAGGGTGGGCCGCTAGCCGGCCTGCGCATCATCGACATCACCGAAGTCGTCATGGGACCTTCGGCCACGCAGATGCTGGCCGACCTGGGGGCCGACGTGATCAAGGTGGAGCCGCCCGGCGGCGACATGCTGCGCGCCGTCGGACCCGGCGGGCGCTCGGGCGCCGGCCCGCTGTTCCTCAACCTGAACCGCAACAAGCGCAGCGTCATGCTGGACCTGAAGCGCCCTGCCGGCAAGGAAGCGCTGCTGAAGCTGGCGCAGACGGCCGACGCGCTGGTCTACAACGTGCGGCCGCAGGCGATGCAGCGCCTCGGGCTGGATTACGAGGCGCTGCGGCTGGTGAACCCGCGCATCGTCTACGTCGGCACCTTCGGCTTCAGCCAGCGCGGCCGCTATGCGGACTCGCGCGCCTTCGACGACCTGATCCAGGCGGCCGTCGCGATCCCCGAGGCCAGCGTGCGGGCCGGTTCCGACGTGCCGCGCTATGCCCCGCTCAACCTCTCGGACCGGGCCACGGGCCTGTACGCGTTCGGCGTGATCTGCGCGGCCCTGCTCGCGCGCGAGCGCACGGGTTGCGGGCAGGCGGTGGACGTGCCGATGTTCGAGACCACCGCGCAGATGATGCTGGGTGATCATCTGTACGGCCACACGTTCATCCCGCCGCGCGGCGGCTTCGGCTATCCGCGGCTGCTCAACCCGCAGCGGCGGCCGTACGCAACGCAGGACGGCCTGGTGTGCCTCGTCGTCTACACCGACGAACAGTGGCAGGCCTTCATGCGCGTGGTCGGCGAGGCCGAGCGGTTCAACAGCGACCCGCGGTTTGCCGACGGCGAATCGCGCACGCAGCATGTCGAGGCGCTGTACGAGATCCTCGCCGACAAGCTGAAAGCGCAGACCACGCAGCAATGGCGCGAGCTGCTGGAGCCGCTCGGCATCCCGGTGTTGCCGGTGCACACCTTCGAGTCGCTGATGGACGATCCGCACCTGCAGGACATCGGGTTCTTCCAGCAGTTCGAGCATCCCACCGAAGGCATGCTGCGAACCATGGCGGTGCCCAGCGAATGGCCGCAAACCCCGCTGCCGCCGCTGCGCCCGCCGCCGCTGCTGGGTGAGCACAGCGCGCAAGTGCTGGCCGAGGCCGGCTACTCGCCGCAGCAGATCCGCGAGATGGCGCAGGCGGGCGTGACGCAAGTGGCGGCGTGCAGCGAGTCAACGGGAGTCGAAGCATGACCGAGGTCGTGCACGCCAGCCGGCAGGACGGGCGGCTGATTCTCACCATCGACCGTCCGGAGCGCCGGAATGCGCTCAACGCGGAAGTGATCGGCACCTTGCAGAAAGCGCTGGATCGCGCCCGGTCTGACGAGACGATTCGCGCGGTGGTGCTCACCGGTGCGGGCGACGAGGCGTTCTGCGCCGGCGCCGACCTGGGCGGGGATGCCTTCGCGTTCGACTACGCCACGCCGACCAGCGCCTACGCCGACCTGCTGCGCACGGCCCGCACGCTGAACGTGCCGCTCGTCGCGCGGGTCAACGGCGCCTGCATGGCCGGCGGCATGGGCCTGCTCGCGATGTGCGATCTCGCCATCACGGCCCGGCACGCGAGCTTCGGCCTGCCCGAGGTGAAGGTGGGCGTGTTCCCGATGCAGGTGCTCGCCGTGCTGCAGGCCCAGTTGCCGCTGCGCTGCCTGGCGCAGCTGTGCCTGACGGGCGAGGCCATCGACGCGGCGCGGGCACGCGAGATCGGTCTGGTGAACGAGGTGGCTGACGACCTCGACGCTGCGCTCGAGCGCCTGCTGTCACGGCTGCTCGCCAACTCACCTACCGCGCTGCGGCGCGGCATGTATGCGATGAAGGCGATGCGCTCGATGTCCTTCGAAGAGGCGATCGCCTTCGGCGAAGGGCAGATCGGCCTGCTGGCCCTGACCCAGGACGCGCGCGAGGGCCTGACCGCATTCAAGGAAAAAAGGAAACCGCAATGGACGGGCAACTGACATCGTCGACGCCGGGCAAGGTTGTGCGCATAGGTGGCGCCTCAGGCTTCTGGGGCGACAGCAGCCTCGGACCGCTGCAGCTGGTGCGCTGCGGCGCCATCGATTACCTCGTGTTCGACTATCTCGCCGAGCTCACCATGTCGATCCTCGCGGGCGCGCGCATGAAGCGGCCGGAGGAAGGCTACGCCATCGACTTCGTCACGGTGGCGCTGCGCTCGGTGCTGAAGCAGACCGTCGAGCAGGGCATCCGCATCGTCAGCAACGCCGGCGGCGTGAATCCGAGGGGCTGCGCCGCGGCGGTGCGGGCTCTGGCCGACGAACTCGGCGTACCGGTGCGGGTCGCGATCGTCGAAGGCGACGACGTGCTCCCGCTTGCCGCCGCGATGCGAGCGGCCGGCACGGTCGAAATGACCAGCGGCGAGCCCATGCCGGAGCGCCTGGTGACGGCCAATGCCTATCTCGGTGCACTGCCCATCGCGCGGGCCCTGGCCGCGGGCGCCGACATCGTCATCACCGGCCGCTGCGTCGACAGTGCGGTCACCCTCGGCGTGCTGATGCACGAGTTCGGCTGGGCGGCCGACGACTTCCACCGGCTCGCCGCCGGCAGCCTGGCCGGCCACATCATCGAATGCGGCTGCCAGGCGACAGGCGGCCTGCACACCGACTGGGCCAGCGTGCCGGACTGGGCGAACATCGGCTATCCGATCGTCGAGTGCCGCGAAGACGGTAGCTTTGTGGTCACCAAGCCCGCGGACACCGGCGGCCTCGTCACGCCCGCAACCGTCGGGGAGCAACTGCTGTACGAGATAGGCGATCCGGCCAACTATCTGCTGCCGGACGTGACCTGCGACTTCCGCCAGGTGCGCATGGAGCAGGCCGGGCCGCATCGCGTGCTCGTGACCGGCGCGCGCGGCCGCCCGCCCACCGGCACCTACAAGGTCAGCGCCACCGCGCCGGCAGGCTTCAAGGTGTCCGGGCAGCTCACCATCGTCGGGATCGACGCCGCAGCGAAGGCCAAACGCACGGGCGAGGCGCTGCTCGAGCGCGGCCGCCGGCTGCTGCATGAGAGCGGGTTCGTGGATTTCCTGGCCACCCATATCGAGCTGCTCGGCACGGAGTCGGCTTACGGGCCGCATGCGCGACCGTTGCCGACGCGCGAAGTCGTGTTGCGCCTGACGGTGACGCATGCCGACCGGCGCGCACTGGAGATGTTCAGCCGCGAGTTAGCCGCACCAGGCACATCCTGGTCACCCGGTACGACCGGTGCCGGTGGCCGTCCCTCGGTGTCGCCGGTGCTGCGGCAGTTCGCCTGGCTCATTCCGAAGGCGCGGGTGACGCCGACGGTCACGCTCGACGAGACGACGTACACCGTGACGCTGCCGTCACCGCAACCGCAGGTCGCGCCTGGACCGCTGGCGCCCATCGAGGGCGCGCTGCCCCCCGGCCCACGCCAGACCGTGCCGCTCGTGAGAATCGCGCTCGGACGCAGCGGCGACAAGGGGGACACCTCCAACATCGGCCTCATCGCGCGGCATCCGGCCCTGCTGCCGGTGCTGAAAGACCAGGTGACGTCAGAACGCGTCGCGGAGTACCTCCGCCATCTGATGCAGGGGCCGGTCCACCGTTACGAGCTGCCCGGCATCCATGCCATCAACCTCGTCTGCGAGCGGGCGCTGGGCGGCGGCGGCATGGCGTCGCTGCGCAACGACCCGCTCGGCAAGGGCATGGCGCAGATGCTGCTCGATATGCCGGTCGACGTCCCCGCAGACCTGCTGCAGGAGCGCCCCGCATGAATTTCGACTTCTCCGACGACCAGCTTGCAATCCGCGACGCCGTCGAGGCCCGCTGCGCCGACTTCGGCGCCGATTACTGGCTTGAGCGGGACCGCGATGGACGCTGGCCCAGCGAGTTCTGCGACGCCGTCGCTCGCGGCGGGTGGTTCGGCGTGACCATGCCCAAGGAACACGGCGGCGCCGGCCTCGGCATCTCCGCGGCTGCGATGGTGATGCGCACGATCGGCAAGCTCGGCTCGGCGGCGGTGTCGTCGGTCCACCTGAACCTGTTCGGCCCGCAGCCGGTGGTCGTGTTCGGCAGCGAGGCGCAAAAGCGCCGCATGCTGCCGCCGTTGATCGACGGTTCGGATCGCGCCTGCTTCGGCGTGACCGAGCCCAGCGTCGGTTCCGACACCACACGCATCAGAACCTTCGCCCGCCGCGCGGGCGACCGCTACATCGTCCACGGCCAGAAGGTCTGGACCTCGACCGCGCAGCACGCCAACAAGATCCTGCTGGTGGCCCGCACGACGGCGATCGAGGCATGCGCGCGGCCGATGGAGGGCGTCACGCTGTTCTACACCGACCTCGATCGATCGCGCGTGCGCATCAGCGAGATCGACAAGATGGCGCGCAAGGCAGTGGACTCGAACGAACTGTTCATCGACGGGCTGGAGATCCCCGTCGAGGATCGCATCGGCGACGAAGGCCAGGGCTTCAGCTACCTGCTGCACGGCCTGAATCCGGAGCGCATCCTCGTCGCGGCTGCGGCGCTCGGCGCCGCTGAGACAGCGCTGGCGCGGGCAACCGACTACGCCAGGGAACGCGTCGTGTTCGGCCGGCCGATCGGCAAGAACCAGGCGATCCAGCATCCGCTGGCGGAATGCTGGATGCACCTGCAGTCGGCCGAACTGCTGATGTGGAAGGCGGCGGCGCTCTACGACGCCGGCAAGCCCTGCGGTGTCGAGGCCACGGCGGCCAAGTACCTGGCGGCGGAGGCCAGTTTCGAGACGTCGTTGCGTGCGGTGCGCACGCACGGCGGCTACGGCTACGCGAAGGAGTACCACGTCGAGCGCGGCCTGCGCGAAAGCGTGCTTTCGCTGCTCGCACCGGTGACGCAGGAGCTCGCGCTGTGCTACGTCGCCGAGCAGGCGCTCGGATTGCCGAAGTCGTACTGACCCGCGCAGCGCGAGACAAATCGCATCCAGGGCGCGGCAAAGGCAGGTCCGACGACACCAACCGGATCAATCAGCAACGGTCCATAAACCCGAGCCTGGAGACTGCGAAATGACGATGAACCTTGCGGGAGGACAGTTTCATGAAGAGGTTTGAGGGTAAGGTCGTAATCGTCGTCGGCGCCGCTGGCCACGGCAACATGGGGCAGTGCATTGCCCGACGCTTCGCCGGCGAAGGCGCCAGCGTGATTGTGGCTGGACGACGCGCGGAGCCGTTGGATCACCTGGCAAGCGAAATCGGAGGCGCCAGCCGGCTTTGCGATTTCACGCGCAAGGAAGACGTCGAAGCCCTCGTCGCCTTCGCGCACGAGCGCTACGGCCACGTCGATGTCGGCATCAACGCCACGGGCTGGGGACTTCTCCGGCCGTTCGAAGACACGAGTGAGGAAGAACTGCAGGCGATGATGGATCTCCAGTTCAAGGGGCCCTTTCAGTTCATGCAGGCGCTCGTGAAAGCGATGAGGCAAAATCCGACGCCGGGGGCTCGATCATCATGATTTCGTCGGCGACCGCGACGATCATGCTTGAGAACCACGCCGCCTATATGGGCACCAAGGCTGGCACCGACCACGTCGTGCGCTGTGTCGCCAACGACTTTGGCCATCTCGGAATCCGCGCCAATTCGATCTCTCCTGGCATCACTCGCACGCCGATGTCGGGTGACGCCCTGAACATCCCCGAAATATTGGGGGCCTTCGAGGCCGGCTATCCGCTCGGACGTATTGGCACTGTGGACGACGTCGCCGAAGCGGCTCTGTGGTTGGCAAGCGACGTGTGCTTCATGACGGGACAGAACCTGCAGGTCAATGGCGGTCTGACGCTGCGCCGCAATCCGACAGCGACGGAAATGGGCGCCGCCTATGCCCGGGTTATCGCGGACCTGTCCGCATGACGGAATCAATGGGGCAGACACGATTGAATATTCGTCCGCCGCCGAACGTGTCGTGCGAGGGGAGGCCGTGACGCAGCTGGAGGAAGCGGCGCCATGACAAATAAGTGCATCGGTTCTGGGGCGCATCCAGGCGATGCAGCTTCCTTGGTTCTCAAATCCAGTAAATCAAAGGAAATGGCGTGAGCATCTTCACACTGATATCGCCTGAATTCAGGGATCAGGACCGGCTGCAACTGGTGCATGAGTTCAATGGCTTCGACGGAACCGGCCAGAACCGTTCGCCCGCGCTGCAATGGCACGGCGCGCCGGCAGGCACCAGGAGCTTCGCCCTGACGCTGTACGACCCGGACGCACCCACCGGCAGCGGCTTCTGGCACTGGATCCTGTTCGATATCGATTCGTCCGTCACCCAGCTCGCCGCAGGCGTAGGTGCACCCGACGCCACTGACCTGGGCGCCAGCGGCACTCAGGCCATCAACGATTACGGCGCCACCGGCTACGGCGGTCCCTGCCCGCCCAAGGGCTTGCCGGCGCACCGCTATATTTTCACCCTGCACGCGCTGGGTGTGCCCAAGCTGGAGCTGCCGGCCAACCCGCCGAACGCGGTGGCGCGCTTCGTGATCTACCAGAACACGCTCGCCATGGCCACCCTGACTGGCCTCTACAACCGCTGAGGGTGCGCCTTGCTGTCACTGTTTGAACCGCTCGCCAGCAGCCCCAGGGCCATCTGCCCGAATCGAGGAGCACGATCTAAGCATGGGGACTGCTTCCTGCCCACTCGATGCCGGTAGAAACGCCCGGCCCAGTTTCATTCCAGCACTAGCCGTACGCCTGCCGGAAGTGTCCCGAGATTGCAACACAACTAGGAGACCGAAATGAAATCGAAGTGGGGTGGCGCTGCAGCGCTTGTCGTGTTCGCGAGCGCAGCACACGCGCAATCGTCGGTGACGCTGTACGGCATACTCGATACCGGGTTCCTGTATCAGAGCGCGAACGCGAGCAACTTTCAGTCGAAGGTGAATCTCGGGCATGTCTACGAGCTCAAGGACGGTGGCATCTATGCGAGCCTCTGGGGCCTGAAGGGCACCGAGGACATCGGCGGCGGCTACAAGGTCAACTTCAAGCTGCAGGGGTCGTTCGACACGCCCACCGGGAGGGCCGGATTGGCCGACACACCGACCGCCACCGCGATGTTCAACCAGCAGACGACGGTGGGCGTGTCGAGTCCATACGGCACGCTCGACCTGGGCCGGCAGATCCTGCCGATGATCTATGCGATGGCGGACACCGACGTACGGAACGCCCAATACTTCGGCAGCATCCTGACCGCGTGGCTCGGCCTGAACCAGGCCGCGGGCTGGCCGGGCACCAGCACGAACGGCTCGATCGGCGCGCTGTATGACGACAATGCGATCGTCTACCAGTCGCCGAAATTCTACGGCGCATCGCTTGCGCTCGAGTACGCGCCGGGCGGCGTCGCCGGGAAGTTTCAAGGCGGCACGCGCGAGTCGGCCGTGCTCAAGTATTCGAACTACGGCCTCAACGTGGCGGGGGTGTACTACAACGGACACGATGCCAACCCGTTTGCGCCCAACGGTGCCGTGACCCCGGCGACAGGCCTGAACAACAACCGGTTCTGGTACGTTGGCGCGCAATACACGTTTTACAATGTTTCCGTGTCGACGTCGTACGGCATGGGCAAGAACCCGGCGAAAAGCAGTCAAGACAGCTTCGAGATGATCTCCGCTGGCCTCGGCTACCAGTTCACCCCATTCTTCAAGGTCACGTCGGGCTTCTATTACTTGAGGGACCGAAATTTTTCCTCCAACCAGTCGAATCTGTTCGCGGTGGGCGCCGAATATAACCTGTCCAGGACCACCCTCGCCTACGCACAGGTCGGGTACGTCAACAACCGGGGCAACATGAGCCAGACGATCGTATACGCTGCGCCGGTTCCGGAAGGAACGTCGAGCACCGCAGCAATGATCGGCATCCGTCACGCTTTCTGACCCCGTGAACCACGACAATCGGAGCATCGAATGAGCACAAGCAACATGGCACTCAGGATGGCCGGCGGCATATTGCTCGCGCTGGCATCGGTTCACGTCTCGGCGCAGTCAGGCGCAGCGAGCGCGGCGTCGAATGGTGCCGCGACGGCGGCGTCGGCCGCACCGGCGGCCAAATCGGACCGGGCGGCCAGTCGCGCACTGCGCCGCAAGGTCTATTCGGCCATCGTGAAGCACAAGGAGATCAACGCCGGGAACATCAGTGTCGTCGCGAAGGGTGGTGCAGTCACCCTCTACGGGACGGTCGTCGACCCATCGCAGATCGACAAGGTGGCCGAAATCACCAAGGGCGTCCCGGGCGTCATCTCCGTGACCACCAAGCTGACGGTCGAGAAACCGTTCGGCGGCCAGTAAGCTATGGCGGTTCTGTTGCAGTAAGGCCGGTCCGCTATGATGTGCGGAACGACATGAACGACTGAAAGCTCGATGAAGACGATGAATCCGGTGGTGGCCCGAGTGCTCAAACGCCTGCATTATCCGCTGGACGTGATTCTGACTTGCGTGCGCTGGTAAGTGGTCTATCCGCTGAGCCTACGGCACCTTGAAGACATGATGGCTGAGCGCGGCGTTTGGATCGATCATTCGACTGAGCACCGCTGGGCCATCGAGCGCTGTTGCCGGTGCTGGAGAAAGCGTTTCGCCGCCGCAAGCGTCCGGTGGGTAAGAGCTGGCGGATGGACTAGACGTACATCCGCGTCAAGGGGGAATGGCGGTATCTTTACCGGGCCGTTGCTCGATGCGCAGGCACAGATGATCCATATTGCGCCCCGCACCTGGCGCACCGCTCTCTGGGCGATCGATCTTTCCGCCGACCTTCAGCAGATCGATCAGCGAGTGCCCGGCGTGTAACTGGATGAGCCCGAGATCCGCCTGTTCCTTTTCCACACTGCAACCAAGCACATCGCAGTAAAACCGGGTCTCGAATCGAGATCGGCGGCCCTGATCACGACGTGGTCGATCTCACGGATTTGAAACTCCATGGAAAAGCCTCCTCCTTCGTCCGGTTCTTCGTGCCGCTCGCGGGAACTTTCCGAGTGTAGGAGAAGGACGAGCCGGGCGTTAGCCTAGTCGCTTCGCCGAAGGTGAATCCGCTTGCTCATCGCCATGCGGATCGCACGTTGTCGGTATTTGCAGAGACGACCTGACCGTCGGTGATGTTTTTGAATGCCCCGGTGTACGCGCACGGGGCGATCAGGATTTCCAGCGGCATCATCGCGCGCGGGCCAGATCTCCGCGCTGTCCAACAGACGGCTGCTGCCCAATAGAAAGTGCGCACGAAAATCGCGTCGCGTTTGAGCGACGTTGCGTCCGGTGCAGTTCCAGTCGGCGGGCAGTCACTTTGAGTGACCGTTGTAGCTCGCGCAGCCGACGTTCGAATGTCCGCGTGACAGCGCGAGCCAACGGCCGTAGATGGCCACCCTTTGCCGACGTTCACCGCCGCTTAAGTCGAACGACCGGTTCCCGAGGTGGAGCAGCCAACGGGCTCCTCGACGCCGCGATGGCGAACGGCGGGAAGCAGTCAAAACGTCCCTCGGACCTATCCCGGTCTGGAATGAGCCGTATTCCTTTCCGCCAGTTCCCGCGCTGGTTGCGAATGGATACATTGCACAGCAACGATCTCGATCGCCGCGAGGCGGTCCATGCGATTCTCCCTCACTCAGTTGGCGGCAATCAGTTCATCCGCTCTCGACAGAAACATCTTAAGCACAGGCGATGCATTCGAACGACTGTAGCCGATCGCGAGATCGACGGTCGGCGCTTCGCCTTCCAGCGGCCGGCTCACCACCGACCACGGCAACAGGTTAATCGCATACTCGGGCATCAGCGACAGCCCGCGCGTCGAAGCGACGAGCGACATGGCCATCGCCAGGTTGTCGACGCCGTGCTCCGGCTTGGGGTCGAGCCCGTTCTCGTGCAGATAGCCCGCGACCACATCGTGCAGCACGCGCGCCTTGTTCGACGCCATCACAAACGTCTCGCCTTGCAGGTCCGACGGATGAATGGCTTGCTTCGCCGTCAGCCGATGATCGCTCGGCATCAGCACGACAAGTTTCTCGCGATAGACAACGCGATAGTCGAGATCCAGCCCCGGCTCCATGCGCACGAATGCAAGATCGAGCTTGCCGCGCGCCACGGCGTCGGCGAGATCGGGCGAATAGCCGCTCGACACCGTCACGTCGATGTTCGGCAACTCGTCGCGCAGCACCTGCATCGCGCGCGGCAGCCAGGTCATTTCCTGGCCTGTCAGAAAGCCGAGTGCGAAAACCTGCTTCGCGGGACGCGCAGCACGGCGCGCCGCTTCGATCGCGGCGTCGACCTGCGCTAGCGCAAGCCGTGCATGGTCGAGAAAAGCCTTGCCGGACGCGGTCAACTCGACGCCGCGCGCGCTGCGGCTGAACAGTTCCGCACGAACTTCGTCCTCGAGATCGCGGATCTGTCGGCTCAGCGAAGGCTGCGACGTGTACAACCGCTGTTCTGCGGCGACGGTGAGGCTGCCCGTTTCCGCAACGGCAACGAAATAGCGCAGATGACGTAGCTCCATGCGTTCTCCTGTTTTGCTCCGTTCTATCGCTCCACTTCGGGCCATGCTTCCGGGCCATGCTTCCAAGGCATGCCGGCAAGCCTACAAAGTCTTTTTCCGTTACGCAAGCAATGGCTAGATTATCTGCGAGCAGTCGCATCGAGCAGCGCGGAAGCCGGCGGCCCAGTTTCGCAGCCATACCTGCCTGTTATCGCTGACGGCCCGCCGATCAACCAGACGGAGCTTCGCCATGAATGACCTCGCAGGAAAAACCGCGCTTGTCACGGGCGCATCTCGCGGCATCGGCCGCGCCATCGCACTCTCACTCGGCCGCGCCGGCGCGCAGGTGCTCGTGCACTACAGCAGCAACGAAGCGGCGGCCGATTCGGCCGTCGCCGACATCGTCGCAAGCGGCGGCCACGCGCAGAAAATCGCCGCCGATCTGCGCACCGCCGACGGCCCGCATACGCTTGCCCGACGCGTGCGCGCCGTCGTCGGCGGACGGCTGGACGTGCTCGTCGCCAACGCGGGCATCGCCAGCGCCGCGAGCATCGAAGACACGACGGTCGAAAGCTTCGACGACCTCTTCGCCGTCAACGTGCGCGCGCCCTATTTCCTCGTCCAGCAGCTTCTGCCGATGTTGTGCAAAGGCAGCAGCGTCGTGCTGCTTTCGTCGCTGGCAGCGCGTGCATCGGTTGGCGAACTGGCTGCGTACGCCGCAACCAAAGGCGCAGTCGATACGCTCGTGCGCCACTTCGCTTCCGCGCTCGGCGAGCGCGGCGTGCGCGTGAACGCCGTCGCGCCCGGCGTCGTCGCGACCGATATGTCCAGCTTCGTGACAACCGACCAAGGCCGCGATTATGCGCTGAGCCTGCAGGCCTTGAAGCGCGTCGCTCAGCCTGACGACATCGCCGGCGCGGTGAGCTTTCTTGCTTCAGACAGGGCGAAGTGGATCACGGGCGACACGCTGCGCGTCGACGGCGGATCGAAGCTCTGAGTCACGTTAGAACCGCAATGGACCCGATCCATTTCAATCGATAAGGCATCCGGAATGACTGATACAAACTTAAAACTGTTCTCGTCCACCACAGTAGGACGACTGCAACTGTCACATCGCGTCGCACACGCACCGATGACGCGCCTGCGTTCCGACTCCGGCGACAGCCCGAGCGCGATGATGGTCGAGTACTACCGGCAGCGCGCGTCGCAAGGCGGTCTGCTGATTACCGAGAGCGCGCATCCTTCATACGACAGCCGTGGCTATGTCGGCGCGCCGGGCATTTACATGGACCAGCACGTCAAAGCGTGGAAAAAGATCACCGGCGCCGTTCACGCGAAAGGCGCGCATATCTTCATGCAGATCGCACACGACGGCCGTCAGTCGCACGTCGATCTGAGCCGGGGCAATGCGCCCGTTGCGCCCTCTGTCGTCCCGTACGAAACCACCGTGTTCACGCGGAACGGCTGGGTGCCAAACTCGCCGCACCGTGCGCTGGAGATCGACGAAATTCCGGCCATCGTCGAGTCGTTTCGTCGCGCGGCGGAACGCGCGAAAGCCGCGGGTTTCGACGGCGTCGAGTTGCACAACGCGAACGGCTATCTCGCCGACACGTTCCTGTAGGACGGCACGAACAAACGCACCGACGCCTATGGCGGCACGATCGAAAAGCGCGCGCGTTTTTCGCTGGAACTGGTGGACGCGTTCGCGTCCGTGTGGGGCGCGGATCGTGTGGGTGTGCGTGTCTCGCCGAGCGGCCGCTGGTTCTCGTCGAACCCTGATTTGCCCGAGCGCCTGCGCCGCAATTTGCCGCTCACGCCGTATCAGCGCGACGCGTTCTGGGGCGGCGACGAACGCGCCTACACCGACTTTTCCGCGTACGACGCAGCCCGCAGCGACGCTGCCGCCGAAGCGTCGACAGACGAAACCACCTGATTCAAGGAGTCACAACATGTCGACCAGTAACACCTCCAACACAGCAAAAACCGTCAAGATTCCCGGCCCCGATCATCCGATCACGATCGAGCGCAATCCTTCGCGCGTCGTGGTCAAGGTCGCCGGCCACACGGTCGCCGACACGCGCGACGCGCTGACGCTGCGTGAGGCGCACTATCCGCGCGTGCTCTATATCCCGAGAAAAGATGTCGACATGACGTCGCTCGAACGCACCGGCCATTCGACGTACTGCCCGTACAAGGGCGATGCCGCGTACTTCTCGATCCCGTCGGGCGGCGAGCGCGCCATCAATGCGATCTGGACTTACGAGTCGCCCTATCCCGCCGTCGAGCCGATCCGTGATCGCCTCGCGTTCTACACCGACCGTGTCGATTCGATCGAAGAACACGCATAAGGAACCGACATGAACGAACAGACAGTGGTGCTCGTCACGGGCGCATTGAGCGGCATTGGCCGCGCGACCGCTCTCGCCTTCGCGCGCTCGAAAGCACGCGTCGTGATCTCAGGCCGGCGAGCAGACGAAGGTCAGGCGCTCGCCGATACGCTCCGCTCGCTCGGTGCTCAGGCGGAGTTCATTGAAGCCGACGTGCGCGTCGAAGACGACGTGCAGGCGCTCGTCGAGCGCACGGTCGCGCGCTTCGGCAGGCTCGATATCGCGGTGAACGCGGCCGGCACGGAAGGCGAATCCGCGCCCGTCGTCGAACAGACGACCGCGCGCTATGCAGCCGTGTTCGACGCGAACGTGCTCGGCACCTTGCTCGCGATGAAGCACGAGCTGCGCGCGATGTCGGCGCAGCGCGGCGGCAGCATCGTCAACGTGTCCTCGACGATGGGCGCGCGCGGCGCGGCGGGCGCGTCGCTGTATGTCGCGAGCAAGCACGCCGTCGAAGGGCTGACGAAGTCGGCCGCGCTCGAAGCCGCTGCATCCGGCGTGCGCGTCAACGCGGTCGCGCCGGGGCCCGTGCAAACGCCGATGCTCGACAGGCTCACGCAGACGTCCGAGCGCAAGACAGCGTTTCTCGACACCGTGCCGCTCAAACGCGCCGGCACGCCCGACGAAATCGCCGAAGCAATCGTGTACCTGGCGTCGGCCGGCTTCATGACGGGCGAAGTGCTGCGCGTGAACGGCGGCCGCACGGCGTCGTGAGCCAGTCCCCGAGTCATGCCTTTCAGGCATGCCACACAGCTTATAAAGTCTTTTTCTTCGTGGTTCGACGCGCCTACATTACCTGTCAGGACGGCGCGATAAGAAGCGCAGACGGGCCAGCCCCCGCAACAAGCCCGACGCACCCATACGTTTCAGCTATACCGCGCCGCATCGACTTCAACCGGTTCTGAAAGGACAACTGCCATGACCCGCCATACTCACCAGACCGCGCCGACCCAGTTCGTCGAGGCCAACGGCATCCGTTTCGCGTATCGCCGCTTCGGCAATCCCGGTGCCGTGCCGCTCGTGATGAACATCCACTTCACGGGCACGATGGATCATTGGGATCCCGCCGTCACCGACGGTCTCGCGCAAAACCGCGAAGTGATCCTGTTCAACAACGCCGGCATTTCGAGCAGCTCGGGCACGGTGCCGGAGTCGATCGAAGAGATGGCCGCCAATGCCGGCGCGTTCATCGAAGCGCTCGGACTGAAGCAGGTCGACGTGCTCGGCTTTTCGATGGGCGGACTGATCGCGCAGGAACTCGCGATCGCGAAGCCTCTGCTCGTGCGCCGCGTCATTCTCGTCGGCACGGGCCCACGCAGCGGCGAAGGCATGGCGACGCTCACACCGGAAGCACAGGAGATATTCGGCGCCTCGTATGCGAATCCCGACGACCTGTGGCTGCGCGTGCACTTTTCGCATTCGGAAGCGAGCCAGGCGGCAGGCCGTGGCTTTGTCGGACGGTTCCGTCTGCGCGCCGACAACCGCGATCCCGAAGCCAGCGACAAGGTCGCGCCCGCGCAACTCGCCGCGCTCGCGAAGTGGGGCGCGCCGCGCGAGAACCCGTACGACTATCTGGACGCGCTGAAGCAGCCGACGCTCGTCGTCAACGGCGACAACGACGTGATCATCTACTCGATCAACTCGTGGCACTTGCAGCAGCACATCCCCAACGCGCAGCTGATCCTCTATCCGGACGCCAATCACGGCTCGCTGTACCAGTACCCGGAGCGCTTCGCCGCGCACGTCGATCAGTTCCTCTCGGAAGCGGACGCGCCGCAGGCGTAACGCCCTCTCACACGACATCGAACGGAATTTCATCATGACCAACCTGACAGGCAAGACCGCCCTCGTGACGGGCGCATCCCGCGGCATCGGCCGCGCCACGGCGATCGCGCTCGCCAAAGCAGGCGCGCGCGTGCTGGTCCACTACAGCAGCGCCGAGCAGGCCGCCGACTCGGTCGTCGCGGCGATTCGCGCGGCAGGCGGACAGGCCGACAAGGTCGCCGCCGATCTGCGCGACGCGCACGGGCCACATGAACTCGCGAAGCGCGTGCGCTCGCTGACGGGCGAACGGCTCGACATTCTCGTCGCGAATGCGGGCATCTCGAAGGCCGCCCCGATCGAAGAAACGACCGTCGAGGATTTCGACAATCTGTTCGCCGTCAACGTGCGCGCGCCGTTCTTCCTCGTGCAGCAGTTGCTGCCCGTGCTGGGCGACGGCAGCAGCGTCGTGTTGCTGTCGTCGCTCGCGGCGCGCGCCTCCGTGAACAATCTGTCGGCATATGCAGCGACCAAAGGCGCTGTCGACACGCTCGTGCGCCACTTTGCGTCCGCACTCGGCGAGCGTGGCATTCGTGTCAACGCGATCGCGCCGGGCGTCGTCGAAACAGACATGTCGAACTTCGCGAAAACGGACGCGGGCCGCGATTTCACGCTGGGCATGCAGGCGCTCAAACGCGTCGCGCAGCCTGACGATATCGCGGGCGCCGCCGTGTTCCTCGCCTCCGACGACGCGCGCTGGGTAACGGGCGACACCTTGCGCGTCGACGGCGGATCGAAGCTCTGAGGTGCTCGCAGCCGCGCGCCGTTCTGAATCGCGGCGCGTGCGATCGTTCAGACGTTGTGGACGAGCGCCGCGCCCGCGACGAGCGACGCCTGGCGTGCGCGCCTGGCACGCGAGCAACACGACGATCTTCGCGATTGTCTGGGGCATGACCAACCTTCTTTTAAAACGCCTGTGTTACGGAGCAATTCGTGCAGGCGATTGCGCGGCAGCCGTATCGATGCTGTTGCTCGCACTCGCCGCGCGCATTCATTCGCTGCCGCTGCTGATCGTCTCCGTCCTCGTGGCGCGCATCGGGTACGCGCTTCTCTTCATGGGCGGCCTCGCGTTCGCGATTACGGCGTCCCACGCAGGCCTGAGCGATGCCGTCACGAATTGCGCATCGCGATAGCTGTAGCGTGCGTGCTGACGGCAGCAAGCTCGGGAAGGTTCGGGACATCTTGTAGTAATCCGTGATGGGCAAGCTGTCTGAGCGAACGGTTGCCCGCTTCGAAAGTACGCACGAGTGCGTGCGCAACACGTGTTTCCGGCAATATGCCGAGGTGCTGAAAGACGTGCGGCGCCCTGATCCGTTCGACATGCCTACCAGGCATGCCCTCCAGCCTGGAAAGTCTTTTTCACGGCCGCAAGCGACGCCTAAAGTTAGCTCCGTCATGCTCACCGAGCAGCGCGATACGACCGACGTGTCGTGAAACCCACTGACAGGAGCCTCAAATGAACCAACCCGTCGTTCTCATCACTGGCGCCCTTACGGGCATCGGCCGCGCAACCGCTTTTGCGTTCGCCCGTTCAGGTGCGCGGCTCGTCGTATCCGGTCGACGCGCTGCGGAAGGCGCAGCGCTTGAAGCAGAGCTTCGCGTAGCTGGCGCCGAAGCACACTTCGTACAGGCGGACGTGCGCCGCGACGACGAAGTCCGCAACCTCGTGGATCAAACCGTCGCCCGCTACGGCCGGCTGGACGTGGCCGTCAACAACGCCGGCACCGAAGGTCGGCCTGGGCCCGTCGTCGAGCAGACCGCCGACAGTTATGCCGACACGTTCGACACCAACGTCCTCGGAACGCTGCTGAGTCTCAAGCATGAACTGCGCGTGATGACCGCGCAAAAGGCCGGCAGCATCGTCAACATCTCGTCGACTTACGGTCACGAAGGCGCTGCGTTCGCATCGGTCTATGCAGGCAGCAAGCATGCCGTCGAAGGCATCACGAAATCGGCCGCGCTTGAAGTTGCATCGACGGGTGTTCGCGTCAACGCAGTCGCGCCGGGGCCAACCGACACGGGAATGCTCGACCGCTTTACCAGCACGGCGGAAAACAAGGCAGCGCTCGCCGCCACGGTGCCGCTCGCGCGCATCGGCAAGCCCGACGACATCGCCGCAGCGGTGCTCTATCTCGCTGCCGACGGCGCCGCGTTCGTCACCGGTCAGATCCTGACGGTCGACGGCGGCAAGACGGCAGGCTAAAGCGACCTGACATGCTCGCCTGCGTAGCGACTGCTTTGCGGGCGAGTCAACTCTTCTCATCGAACTGGACCAGTACATGAATACCGATCTCACGCTTTACGAATCCAAGGCTTCTCCCAACGCTCGTCGAGTCCGCATTTTTCTTGCCGAGAAAGGCATTGAGATTCCGACGAAAGCTGTGGACCTTGGTGCGAAAGAGCAATTCTCCGATGCGTACGTCGCAATCAATCCTCGCCGACAGGTCCCGACGCTTGTACTCGAAGACGGCACGGCGATTGGCGAAGTCCCTGCAATCTGGCGCTACATCGAGGACGCGTATCCCACGAAGGCCGCATTGCTAGGCACGGCGCCGCAAGAGAAGGCGCTGATCGCGATGTGGGAGCGGCGCGCCGAACTCGACGGATTTGCGGCCGTGATGGAAGGCGTGCGAAACGCGGTCGCCGGATTGAAGGGGCGTGCATTGTCGGGCCCGCATGCTTATGAACAGATTCCTGAGATCGTCGAGCGCAGCAAGCTGCGCGTAGCCAACTTCTTCGCCGACTTCAACGAGCGTCTAAAGACGGTTCCTTTCGTGGCAGGCGACAAGTTTTCCGCCGCTGACATCACAACGCTGGCTACCGTCGATTTTGCTGCGGGCGCCATGAAGATGCGCCTTCCCGCCGAATTCGATGCCCTGCAGACCTGGTACGACAAGATGTCGGACCGCCCTTCTGCGAAGGCATAAAGGACCGGACACGGAAGGCGATGCCCGATGTTTGGGCATCGCTACGTAGGCTAAAGAGTTCGTTTCAATCCTGGAAGGTGAAAGTCGCGCTATCGCGGTTGGGAACACCGTGACTGGTGGGGATCCAATGTTCGTCGTGCCCCGTCGCCATCCCGGAGGCCCGGCTTCCGAAGTGAAACAGCCAATCGAGTGTCCTGGCGGTGCCCCGGTGAACGGCCGAAAGGGGCCGGGTGCCGACTCATGCCATTGGCATACATGCTTCGCCCTTGCAGGGGTGCGTTCGGCAGCCGGGACCCGTTTGAGACACTCAATGTCGCCGAAAGCAGCCGCTCGACGGCTCGACCACGTCGCCGCGCTACCACAGAGAAAGCTAGCGGCGCGGAGAATCATTGGAACTGCTAGCGCCACCCCATTTGCGCTCCCGACCCGGCAACTCCTGCAGCATAGTCATGAACGCTCGCACCTTCGCGCTCAGAAGCCGGCGCGAATTGTAAAGGGCCCAGATTTCCACGGGCGAGCCCGCCTTTCCCCAACAGGCGAGTCTTCCTGTCGACACATCATGCTCAACCAGCAAGCTGGGCAAGAGCGCCGCGCCTACGCCCTCGAGCACCGCGTCACGCACCATCAGCAACGATGACAGCCGCAACACGGGCATCGGCCTGATCGCTATCGCACCACCGTCTTCCGTTCGCATGTGCCATAACGCGCCTGATGGTGCCGCGGCCGACATAACGGCCGGCACCTCCAACCCGGTTGCATCGGGTGCCGGTCTCGAAGGTATCGACATGCCCGGCGCCGCGACCACGAGGCGCTCGTCACCGAGGATGCGCCGTCCCACGAGCTGCTCGCCATGCGCCGGGTCGATACGGATAACGAGGTCGTAGCCGTCCTCCACCGGATCCACGATGCGGTCTTCTGCAATGACCTCAAGTTCGACCTGCGGATAGGCGAGCGCAAAGCGCGCAGCGATCCGGCACAGCACGACATGCGCGAAAACGACAGGCGCGCTGATGCGCAGCCGCCCGCGCGCCACCGGGGCGCGTGAGGCGAGCGCTTCACCCGCCTCCTGAATCTCAGCCATGAGCCCCCGCGTGCGTTCATGGAGTGCAACGCCCTCTTCTGTCAGACGCAGCCTGCGTGAGCCTCGCTCGATCAGCCTGACGCCGAGGCTTTCCTCGAGCTCGGCCACGCGCCGCGAGAGGGTGGCCTTGGGGCGGTCGAGCGCCCGGCTGGCGGGCCCAAAGCCACCGTGCAGTGCAACTGCATTGAAATCGCCGAGCGACGTCAAATTCATGATCGTTCCGTGTACGAGACGAAGTGTATGGATTCTGGCACTTTCGACTATTGAGCGAAACGACTATTGTTTGTCTCACGGGCGGACCCAGCCCATCCACTTCAAGGAGATACCCATGGCAGTCCTCGTTACAGGCAGCACGGGCGTGATCGGTAAGCAGGTTATCGAGCATCTGGGCGGCAGCGGTGCCGAGGTACGCGCGCTGACCCGCACACCGGAGAAAGCGCAATTTTCTGGTGGCGTCACCGCAGTGAAGGGCGACCTGTCCGACGTCGACGCGGTGCGGCAGGCGATGATCGGCGTCAGCACGTTGTTCCTGCTTGCGCCCAACGTCGCGGACGAGCTGACTCAGGCGGTGCAGACCCTGAGCGTCGCACGGGAAGCGGGTGTGAAAGGCGTGGTTTATCTGTCGGTGTTCAAGGGCGCCGAATACGTCGACGTGCCGCACTTCACCAGCAAACATACGGTCGAGCGCATGATCGAACACCTCGACCTGCCGGTGACAGTGCTGCGCCCCGCGTATTTCATCCAGAACGACGTCCGGCAGAAAGACCCGCTGCTTTCGCACGGCGTCTACGGCATGCCAATTGGCGCGAAAGGCATTTCCATGGTCGACGTCCGTGATATCGGCGAGGCTGCCGCGCGCGAACTGCTGCGCCGCGAGCGTGGCTCAAACCCGCTGCCCGGCGAGACGTACGAACTCGTCGGTCCTGACGTGATCAATGCGCAGACCGTGGTTTCGATCTGGGCCGAGGCGCTGGGACGTCCCGTCCGCTACGGTGGCGACGATCTCGACGTCCTTGAGCAGCGCCTCAAGTCGGTTGCTCCTGCCTGGCTCGCATACGACATGCGGCTCATGATGGGCCGGTATCAGCAGGACGGCGCGGTCGCGTCCAGCGCGCACGTCGAGCGTCTGGCGACGCTGCTGGGACGGCAACCGAGATCCTATCGGGACTTTGCCGTCGCCATGGCTGCGGCGTGGGCTAAGGACTGACCTGCCAGGATACGCGATCGCGACTTTCAGAGGCTGGCACGCGCGACGGGGGGCTTGACGGGGCCGACCCCTGCTCGCGGGTGTATTCCGCTGCTTATGAAGGCCGCGTGGATATCGACCCAGCGTGACACTCGTGGCTTCAGGGAGCGGACGTCCGTAAATCGTCTCCAGAAGCACGAACGATTCAACGCGTTTCCCGCCGACTTCAGTCAGGGCCTCGCATCCTCTGGCTTGGGGCTCCTGGCATCAGCAAAGCGGCTTTGTACCGCGACGAGTTGGTCATCAGTGGTCGCCACCAGCCACAACCGTGCGTGCTCCGCGATTTGGCGGTTGTGGTCCTTCAACGGGCCCATTGCCGCGGCGGACTTCCAGACCACGGGGCCAATTCGGCTGCTCCTGCCCGACGGCGCACCCACCAGCAGGCAGTATGGCCCAAGAGGAAGCGAGACAAACGGAAGGGCCGGACTAGCGCGCACGCGCCAGTCGATGAACGGCGCCTCGCTGATGAGCAGGGGCGTGGGCAAGCCGTAAAGCACACTGAAATCGTACAGCGCCAATTGCTCGCGCATGCCCGCGTAGATACGTCGGATATCGTCGACAACCGCAGCGCGGATTTCATCCTCGAACATGGGTTCTTGCGCATAGCGTGCGGCGGCCTGCTGGGCGCTCAACTGATATGCGCTGAACAGGCCGAGTTCCATGCAGTCCTGCACTGCGCGCTGGACCTCCACGATAGTGCCGGCCTCCTCGGGCCTGCCTAACTGCGCTGCCCTCAAAAACCGGGCGAGTCCCGCTTCCTGGATCGCAGGACCTTCCACAGGCGCATCGTCGTCGCCATCCTTGTCGAGCGGCACGTGAATGTATTCTTCGGCCGCGAAGCGCGACTTCTTGCCTTCGTCAAACTTGATTTCGCCATCGGTGCAGTCCAGATATCGGGTACCGATTCGGCCATGCTCCCAAACCCAATTCTTCAGGAGCGGACGTAGCGGATGCAGTCTGTCTTGATTAGCCATCGAAGCCTCCAGGTACCCCAGTATAGATCCACATGACCGCTTGCTACGTTGGGGAGGGACATGGCATCAAATCTAACCAGTGGATCGACCTTTTCAAATCAGGCTTTGGGTCTCGCTGGCCAGGCACAGACTGGCCAGATCGGCCGCCCTCGAAATACTTGACGGGGACGGACTCAGGGCTTGTGGCAGCCGCTCAGCGACCTCGCAGAGCCGTTCGCGACGGTCTCAAATTGGCCGAACCGAGACGGCCGGTGACCGTCTCAGGCCGACCCGTTGCAGTCCTTGAAGCCGTACTGTGTCAAAGGCCGGTGTCAAGTACGCAGCGGACGCCGCCTGACAATTACCACAACCGCAGGCGGCGCATCGCGTTCGATCATTCTCTGCTGGACTTTGCCGCGGCTTGCTCGATCAGCTTTGCGACTTCGGCCGCATGCGAAATATAGGCGACGTGGCTCGAGTTGATTTCGACCGTGGTGCTCCCGGCGCGCTTGGTCATGAAACGTTCGAGATCGGGATTGATTGCGCGGTCTGCCGTCGCGACGACTGCCCAGCTCGGCTTCGTTTTCCATGCCGGGCTTGTGATCGGCACGCCAAACGACTGGGCGGCCGGCATCACCTGTGAGATCGCCATGAACTTCGCTTCGGCGGTGGGTACGTCGGCGGCAAAATCCGTATGGAACTGGGCCTGGTCGAGATACAGGTAGCCGTCTGCGGTTGCTTTGATCGCCTTGGTCGCGGGCGGCATTTTTTTTGTCAGATCCATCGGGCTTTCGCCGGCATCCGGCTGGAATGCAGCCACGTAGACCAGGCCCGCCACCTTCGCGTCGTTGCCAGCCTCCGTCACCACCGCACCGCCGTAGCTGTGGCCGACGAGGATGCTCGGACCATCCTGTGCATCGATTACCCGCGTGGTTGCCTTCACATCATCTGCGAAGGAGGTTTCCGGCTCTTGCACGACAGACACGTTGTAGCCGTCGCGCGTCAGGATTTTCGACACTGCCTGCCAGCCCGAGCCGTCGGCGAAAAAGCCATGGACCAGCACGATGTTCTTGACCGGCGCGGCCACCGCGGCCTGGGAACCCAGGGCGGCGAAGGAGAGAGCGAGTGCGGTGGCGATACGTGTTACACGTGAGGCTGCTTTCATTTTCAGGCTCCAAAAAGATCAGGTGATGAGAAGGTGTTGATGGGCATTCCCGATCGACCCAACCATCCTACTGGTAGGATGGTTGGGTCGCAAGTACTTTTTTAGAAATTGGAAATTTTCGCGCTCCGAATGTAGACTTACACTTAATTCAACCGACTAGATGGTAGAGGGAAATGACAGCGACCGGCGAAACCACCGCGGCGAAAATCGTCGAGGCAGGGCGACAGCTCATCATGCGTCGCGGCTACTGCGGGTTTAGCTATGCCGACGTTGCCGACGCGATCGACATTCGCAAGGCGAGCATTCACCACCACTTTCCCGCCAAGGCAGATCTGGTAATCGCCGTGGTGAAGCAGTGGCGCGAAAAGTTCGACTCCGACATGGCGTCACTGGAGGCGAGTGGTGCCGACGCTCTGGCGCAGTTACGGGCCTATATCGGCTTTTGGGAACGCTGCATTGCGGACGACAGCACGCCATTCTGCGTAGCCGGCATGCTTGGCGCGGAACGCCCGGCTTTGCCCGACGAAGTGGCGCAAGAGGTCAGAGCGTATTTCGAGAACCTCGCGGCGTGGCTCGAACATGTGCTCGAGTCGGGCGCGAGAGCCAACCAGTTCAAACTGAGTACGTCGGTTCAGGCTGAGGCCGCAACGCTCGTGTCGTTGGTCTACGGTGCGATGCTGGCCGCGCGGGCCTATGGCAACGCCGCACTCTTCAAGGACGTCACAGACGGCGCCGTCGACAGGATTGTCAAGCCACGCAAAAGAACCCGAATCGCCTGACGGTTGGCACGCCAGGTCTCTCGGCGTAGACGACGAATCCGGCGTCGGGGTACCTCGCGACTCGCGCTCGGGATGGTCTTGGACCGCGTGAATTTCGAGTCGTGATCACAGGGCGTGGGCGTTCGGACTGGCGCGGGCAGTGCTCAGCGGATAATCGCAACAACCGACAATGCAAAGTGAGTGTTGCGGGCGACTGGCGGCTTGTTGGGGCGGACCGGACGCCCGAGTGTCCAGCTAGAGCGGCAGACGAGCCCCATTGCCGCCAGTCGCATATGCGAAAAGCAGACGTTCACAGCGCGGAGTCGGCGGCTATCTCAGCGCGCTGGCAGCGTGAATCCGGGGGGCGCCCATTTCCTGGGCCATGTCCTCCAGCAATCAACGTTCGTGAGCAGCAAAGGTGCGATGACAATAATAGGAAAGCTCGTATCCCTGGTAAGCCGTCGGACCTTGCGGGCTGAAGGTCATGTCTTCGCCATAACGCCCGAGCGCATCGGGATTGCGGAAGGGATACACGCTGCGCTTGCGATGGCGCCGATGCTCTGTGCCGCGGCGATTCTCGGTCGTTCGGATATCGCTTTCGGAGCCGTTGCGGCGTTCTGGAACTGTCTCTGCGATCCGCAAGGGTCCAGGTCACAGCGCCTGAAGGCGATGGCCATCTTCACGGCCATGGGCGTTGTCGTCATGCCGCTGGCGTCCTATGCCGCGCATTGGGGCTATGCCGTCAGCATTGTCACCCTGTTTGTCCTGGTCTTCCTTTGTGGACTGACACGGTCCTACAAGCCCTCGCTCGGGCCTATGCCGGCGCAGGCGGGGTTGATTGCCTCGCTCGCGGTCGTGATCGGAATTGCGTCGCCCGAGCCGCTTGCCGCTGCACTCGCTCATGGTGGCTATTTTCTGCTCGGCTCAGCCTGGACCATGCTGTTTTGCATCTTCCTCTGGCCCGTCCCGTTCCCACAGTCCGCGGGCTTCACGCTCGCGACGATCTTCGGCAGGCTCGAGGACATGGCCGGTTTTTTGGAGTCGCTGGATTCGCGGCCTGGAATGGATGTGCAGGGCTGGACCGAGTTCGATACCGTTTATCGCCGCGGGGTGCGCATGTCGATCGAGCGCGGCAGGGCATTGGCGGCGCATGATGTTCGCAACGGCCCTGATCTCGGGCCGGGCGTCGATGCCGCGGGCAGGGTGTTTTCCACGCTGATCGCAATCGGTCATGCCCGACGCAACGCAGCGATTGGCGACGACGATGGATCGCGGCAATCGCTCCAGGGCCTGCGACAGTTGCTGCAAAGCGTGGCCGCGCAGGCACAGCAAGAACTGCACATTCCCGATACGCTGATAGCGCAAGCACACGCATTGTTGCGGCAGACGGCTGAACGGACGGACCAAACGGCAAGCGCCGTTGCCTTTGCGGCAAGGGCCATCGCTCGGCTCGCGGACGGGCGACACGCGCTCGCAATGGACCCCGAGACGCCCACGCCTGCCGCCGCTCGCGCGGTCAAGATTGAAAGGCTGGTCTGGGACCATGCGCTGAGGGTGGCTGTCGCATCGGTGCTCGCTTTCATGATCGGCACATCGCTCAGTGTCACGTTTGCATACTGGGGCGTGATCGCTGCAATCGTCGTGACCCAACCGGTTTCCGCCAATACATGGTTGCGCGTGCTGGAGCGTGCATGCGGCAGCCTCATCGGCGGAACGATCGCCGCTGTTCTTCTGACGAGTCTGTCCGGTCCGGTTGCGGTGACATTGGCAATCTTGCCGCTCGCCGCGGTGACCGTCGCATTGAGGTTGGTGAACTACGGTCTGTTCGTTGTCTTCCTGACGCCGATGTTCATGCTGATGTCGGATTTCATCCATCCGGCGGAGGGACTGATTGTCGCTCGTCTTACCAATGAATTCGTCGGTGCCTGCGTAGGCGTGGCGGCGAGCTTTCTTCTCTGGCCGCAGAAGGAGAGTAACGCGCTGAATGCCGTGATCTCAGCCGCGATTTCGGCCAACATGGCATTCGCGTCCGCCGCGCTTCGGATGGCTGGAGGATCGACCGCCACCCTCGATCGCCTCCAACGCGAAGCCGGTCTGGCCAGCTCACGGCTTGAAGTTGCGAGAGAACGTATGCTCCTGGAGGGCCAGCGGCGATCTGCGCGGCTCGAACAACTGCGGAACCTGACCGTCGCGGTGCGGGTGGTTTGCGGCGCCGCCGCGGTGATCGAAGTCCTTCGGAGCGGGGAACCGGACGCACATGACCGGGAAAGGGCCAATCGCTACGATGAGATGACCGCCACACTGCTGGAAGCCCTGACGTCGAGGGAAGCGATGCCACTGAATCAGTCTTTTGAAACGCCGGCAGATGACCTCGAACAGGCGATCCAGCATCTCGTGACCGCATTTGATAGCTACGTGGGAACCGTATAAGAACGCCAGCGAGCCCCTGTTTGACCGCGGCCTTGCGTCGGAGAATTTCCGCGTTTTCGTGACCGTATTCTTTCAAGCGAAATGACGGCAAGTCCGCTCGTCTACGCAATGCCGACGCTGCACAACCCTCTTGGCTGGGTAATGAGCGCGCGGCGGCGCCGCGAGCTTGTCAGTATCGCTCGACAGCATGGACTGATCCTCATCGAGGACGGGGCCTACGCATACCTCGCAGAAGATGCTCCGGCGCCGTTGGCATCGATTGCTCCGGAGACGACGATCTATGTCTCGAGCTTGTCGAAGAGTGTCGCGACAGGTCTGCGCGTCGGTTTCGTCTGCGCACCACGCGAATGGATTCCCAGGCTTGAACGGGTAATCCGGGCCACGACGTGGAACACTCCCGCAACCATGACGGCAATCGCCTGCAACTGGATAAACGACGGCACGGTGGCCCGGCTCGAAGACGAGAAGCGGCGGGATGCGAAGACGCGCCAAATCCTTGCCGCCGAAGCGCTCGGCAAGCTTAAGACGATGAGCCATCCAGCGTCGTACTTCATCTGGATCCCCCTGACGCAGGAAGTCCGCGCCGACGCGATTGCGATGGCGCTGATGCGTGAGCGCATTTCAGTGTCGACGGCCCTGCCGTTCGCGACATCGACGCATGTACCTCACGCCATCCGCCTCGCGATTGGGTCCGTCGATCTGGCCACGCTGCGCCGGTCGCTGGAAACAGTGGCCCGGGTTATTACCGAACAGAGCTACTGACCGGCAAGCGCGAGGGCGCGGTCTGTCCACCAGGATTGTCCGGCCAGGACCTGTCGTCTCACTACGACGTACTTTCTGTTGCGATGCAATCGTAGAACACGCCGCGACATACCCTTTCCCGACGACATCGCACGAAACGACCCTCGAAACGGAATGCGTCGCTTTCGAGTTGCCAGCACAAGCATAAGACCGCTTCGTTCCTGCACAAACCGGTGCAAAACGGAAGGGAGAAATGTGCTGACTGGTGCGCAGCGCCCGCGCACGTCCGCAGCCACCCTGGATGGATAGCATCGCGTTGTAAAGCGTCGAGGTCCCATCCCCGGACTGCGACGTGTGTGGTAGTGCCCGCACCTTCGTGTGCGGATTTTTTTCTGCCTTTTGGAGGTAGGGAAATGAGGCTCGGTGCAAATGTCTCCAGTGTGCGTGAGTACCTCGGATGGACGCGAACCGAGTTCACGTATCGTTTCGCGCCCGCCACGTTCGACCATAACAACAGGAAGCGCTGCTACGACAATCTTCGTTCGCTCGAAGTGCGAAAGCAGCATTCGTCAGAATTGCTTGCGTGGATGGAACCCGTGCTGAGAATCAGCGTCGCCGTGTTGCAGACCGACGATCTGACCCAACTCACGCATGATGCGATGTCATCGTTGCGTGCCCGGTATGTCGGCCCGCCGATGGATGCGCTTACGGTGGTGGTGAACCGGTGCTGTGATGGTGTCGAGCCGACGCCTGATGAATACCGGGCCGCTATGGAACAGGCGGATAAAGCCGGCAACCGCGAAGAGGTGTTGCAGTTGCTGGAGAAAATCGCAACAGAACGGCGCAAGTGGCATCGTGGTGGATCGCCCCTGGCCCAATCGCTGGAATCAGGCGTAACGGCAAAAGGCCCGCGCAGTAGCGAGCCTCTTCGCAGAAAAAGTCCCCGCCGAAGCGGGGATAGCGAGCCGAACTCAGAGATCAACGAAACGCGGCAACAGGTCCTGATCGGCGAGGCGGATTTCGATATCGTTAGCCGCCTTGACGTGCTCCCGGTTGTTCACATCAAAGACTTCATCCGTCACGCTGACGATGATCGTGCCTTGCTGCCTGCCATCGCGCATGACAGGGATTAAGTCGCGCGCTTCCGGCACCTGGGCCGGCGCGAGAGCGTGCGGTAGGTAGAGCATCCAGCTTACGCCTAAGCGGTCATCAAAGACCTGTTGATCCTGATAAGCGCGCGGCCCGAACGTCACATACAGCGAGCGATAAAGCTCAACCACTTTGGCTACAACTTCGGCCACGGATTTGTAATTGCCTAGCCGCGAAAGACCATTCGCTTTCTCATCCAGAGACAATTCGATGTTATTGGAAATAACTCCCGTGTCGATCATTAAGGACATGATGGCGGTCGCGCCGTCAGTTTGTCTTCCGTTCCATATGCCTATGACTTTCGGTCGATCAATTTTTTTCCCATGTCCATACTCTGCCTTCAAAACATCTATAGCAGCCTTCGACGCTGCTCCATTGGCGAAGACCTCATATTGAAGTGCATCTTGTTGCGTGTCTCCTGCGAGATACCAGTTCCCACCCAAGGTTTCGTCCTTGGTTGCAATAAAGTCGACAATGGCTTTAATGCGTTGAAGATGAAATTCGAATGCGCCTTTTGGTGCGGCAGCTTGATCCCGATGTTGTTCAAGTAAATTCACGATAATCACTCACGATTGATGGACCGAAGGCACGCCAAACTGGCGAAGTGTGTTCATCATGTAAGCTCGCGTTTGCGGTGTCTCAAAGTACCACATTAATCTGCTCGGCGGATTGGCGCGAACAGCTTCTCCTTGAATTGCTATTTGCTCCTGCATTTTTGTGAATCCTTTAAACGGAAATTTCAATTCCTTATTTTCTTTGAAAAATTGATCGTAATTTCCCTTGGCTTCCTGCAAGAGACATTGGGAATGCTGAAACCCATCAAAGTCTATGTCAAGCCAGTCCCATTCCATATTCCAGCCTTCGGCGGTCTCACGGCCTTTTCCGTCCGTTGCTATCGCATACTCGAAGCCGGTAATGCGCGCCTGGTATCGTCGCGGCTCAGGGTTCATGCTGTGGTTCTTTCGCACCAGTGCGCCTTTCTCCGGGGGGCACTTGCACGGTCTTTCGCGTTCGCGGCTCCGGTCACGCGGCAGTTCGTCCCATCCGCCGTCTGCACCCGCACCAGTGCCGCTGCTGCCTGCGGGACCAGCAGACGGTGCGGCGGTGGGGACCGGAACAGGCATAGGCATTGCATGCGCCATTGCGTTTGCTGCGCGTGCGAGCGTCGCCGGGAATGGAATACCCATCACCGTTTCTCCTTCATTTCCTGTTGCCTTTTACCCATTGCCTGCATCAACACTTCGAATCGCTGTTCACCCGGAACGCCTGATTTGTACAGCCATGCTATGACCGCCGGAATGCTGTAAAACTCCGGCGTCGTTGCTTCCACATACAGGAAATCGACTATCGGCACGTCATGCGTGAAGCGGAGCAACTTTGTTCGCGCGAAGGCCGCATTAAGCCGGTCGCGCAAAGTCGGATCATTGGCCAGCGCGGGATAATCGCGCACGATATGACCACGGATAAAGTCCACATAGTTACGGTCTTCATAGGCTTTCAGAAGCGCCCATTGCCCTTCAGTAAATTCCATTGTCGTTGATGGTGAGCCGTTGTCGTTCGTTGAGGTAGTGCCACGCATCGGCAGCCCTGAAAAGCTCGCGCTCGCTCTTGCCGTGGCATACCGCATTGAGCGCATGCAGCACCCTGGGGTCCCAGAAGCGCAGCAGGGCGGCTCGTCCTTTCGGTATGCCGGTATTCAGGTACGGGCGCAGCTTTGCGGCCTGCCTCTCCAGGCTTTCTGAGGTAATCAGCCAGATCACGCCAGGGCGGGCCTGTTCGAGTTCGCCCAGGTCCGCAAGATGGTCGCGCGCCGTCTTCGGATCAACCAGCCACGGCCCCGCGTGTGCGAGTGCCATGTCGTTCGTGCCCGCGAACAGCGAAACCGTCATGTGGTCTTCGGGCGTGAGTTGCTGGCCGGTATGCTGCTCGTACTGGATTCCGTCCACTAGCGCCAGCACGCGGCCGCTGTAGTGCCGTTCCCCATACTGTCGAAGCTGTTCATTGACAGAGGCGGGAATCATCAGCGCTCCAGGGTCATCGCGCCTTGCCCGGCAGCGTGAATCATGCATTCGAGACAGATGGACGACTGCGGAAGCACCGGCCAGGGCGTTGCGCCGTAGTGCGATAACGGGCCTTTTTTCTGCATCGTATTAGGGGAGCGTCCGCGACAATCGCACGCCCACGCGTAACCCAGGGCTTCGGCCATCTCGTAACCGGTTGCATACGACTTCAGCGTGTCGAACGGAAACCATTCGCCGGTTTCGGCATTCAGCGCCATTGCCGACGGCATTGGCGGGAAGTTCGAGTAGACTGAATAAGTGATACGGCAAAGCCCGCACTCTTCCTTGTCCCCGGTTTCATCCAGTTTCTGTTGTTCCATCTGACCTCTGCTGTTTTCCAGACACATCCGACGAATTAACCATCTAAAACGCGACACGGTCAACGACTTTAAATTGAGACAAAACTGTTTTGACAGATATTCACAATTGCTCTGCCTATCTCATTTTCAGGTGCATTTTTTCAGTGTCACCGTCCAACAAAAAAGCGGCATTGAGCCGTAATGCCGTTCAGTTAAGGTCTTTTTTGAGGTATCGAACGGTATAACGGAAAGGTCTGGATTTGACGACCCGAGCGCAAGTGCGCCCGGGCCGTTTTTCGTGTGCGCCCAGCATGGGCGCACTCCTGGAGGTGCAAGTCCTCCCATAAGCTGACCACAGCGAATGAAGTGAAGCGCAACTGCGTAAGGGTGACCGAGCGTGGGGAGGAAGCGTGGAGCAAAGCCGTGAGCCGATGGACAAGAACCGGATATGAGGCGGCACCGATCAGGGCGAGCGGGCACGAATCTGCGAAGCTCTTGTGGTCAAGGATTGGTGCCGTAAATCCGGCGGTTGTGCGGTGAAGGAGTGCTTTCTTACCTGGGGAGATCTCGCCTCATGCCTGAAAGGGCAACGGTGTCGAACCGGAGCGAGAAGTCAGCCGAGGTCGTAGTAGTCACAGGACAGGTCGGCAAGGCTGAAGCTGGTGACGAAGGACCGAACGGGAAGGAGTGTTCAGGGATATGCCGATGCGGCAGGCAATGCGTCAGATGCCCGTGCAAACGGGGCGAGCGGGAGCAGCGCGTGGTGAAGCTGCGCATGTACCTGTGAGCGACGAAGCCGGCTGCCCGCGGCATGAACCCGGGAGCACAGGGTCAGCGTTGATGGAAGCGGCGTTGACGAGAGAGAACCTGAAGCGGGCGTTCAAACGGGTGCGGGGCAACAAAGGAGCCGCTGGCGTGGATGGTCTGAGCGTTGACCAGACTGCGCGCCATCTGGTGACGGCGTGGCCAGCGATTCGTGAACAACTGCTGAAGGGGACGTACCGGCCCAGCCCGTACGGCGGGTGACGATTCCGAAGCCGGACGGAGGCGCGCGCGAGCTTGGTATCCCGACGGTAACGGACCGGTTGATCCAGCAGGCTCTGCTGCAGGTGCTGCAGCCGGTTCTGGATCCCACCTTCAGCGAGCATAGCTACGGCTTCCGGCCCGGACGGCGTGCACACGATGCGGTGCTTGCCGCGCAGTCGTACGTGCAGCCATGCCGGAAAACCGCGCTTAGGGACGTGCTCGCTTCACTTTCCGTCGCAGCAATTATTAGGACAACCGGGGGTCAGTTCAATCTCCACACGTCGGACCTTTTCAGGCGGCTCGACGAAATGCTCAAGGGGCTTGTATATTCCAGCGCGGACGTCGTATGGAACTTGAGTAAGACCAAACTGCATCAGCATTGCCTTTGTTGTGTCCGCACGTTGCATTGCCAACTGCTTAGGCTCTTTTTCGCTTGCCTCAGCCACTCCACCAATGGACAGTACCTCTTGAATAGGATACTTAAGGCGCATGTCGATGGCCCAATTTGCCAATTTTAAAATTTGATCCGCCGATACCTGCGTCGAGTTTCTTTCAAAATACAAATCGATATTTTGACCCGGAAGGTTCTGAGATGTATTGCATGCTTGTGCGCTGATAGACAGCAGCCCAAATGCCAAGGCACCCAATTTAATATTCATATACGACGTATCCCGCCAGGCTATCTGCATTATTAATTGCTTGCTGCGGATTTTCTTGCCCCCAGGTTGCCAAGAATCTTGTGATCGTATATTTCCAATCTTTGCTCCCAAAAGTGTCCGTAAAGTGCGTGCACTCATGAATGATCGTTGACAGCTTCGAATCCCCTCCTGACGTGAAATCGCGGGTTTCGCAAAAGACCTCGTGAATACTAATGGTATGCGTGGCTGTATCAGGGGCGCAAACGTGCGCAGCAGAACCACTGCTGACCGGATGGGGCAAACACCCAAGAACACGGTCAAGCTCAGGAGACTGCCGAATAAAATTCTTAGGTTGGAGACCACGCATAACTCTATTGACTGCGGTAAATCCTTGAATCAGAAGATTGCGCGTTGCATTGTCCTTCGTGCCAAACCAATTGGCGACGCGCGCTTGCTCTGAAAGACTCCATGTGTTCAATGCAGCTATTCGCTTGTCAACCAAAACAACCGCATCGTCGCGCAACTTCATGACCTTGGCGCGAAATTCGGCGTCCGTCATGTTTGGGCATATTGGTGTAGTGTCAATTGTCACATAAACCATTGAGCCCGGATTCGTGTTCGTCACTGCGCCAGAATGAACCTCGAACCATTCTTCATTTTCGTTCGCCTTGAAACCGTACTTATTGCGTTCACCAGATTCGTTCATTCCGGATTTCTCCTGTAATGTAAAGTGTCAAGCTTGATACTGCATTCGTCTTGATGCGTTCGGTCTTTCCATGCGTCTCGATCCCTCACTACAGGAATCCCCATCAGACGCCCGCGCTGATTTCGAGTATTAGCCGCCGCGCGTCTTTGGTGCTGATTCGCTGTGTGCGACCTGCGGCGTCCGTGACGCCACTTGCTACTACGTTCAGACCAACACGCGCTCGATAGCGCGCGTTCGCGAATGGTCGGCCTTTACGATCTCTCAGTACGAACTGTTCATCGAAACGATTCCGGGAGCGTTCCCGGCAATCGCACGCCCATGCGTAACCGAGGGCTTCAGCCATCTCGTAACCATTTGAATACGACTTCAGCCTATCGAACGGAAACCATTCGCCGGTTTCTGCGTTCAGCGCCATTGCGGACGGCATTGGCGGGAAGTTTGAGTAGATTGAATAGGTGATACGGCAAAGCTGGCATTCTTCCTTGCCCCCGGTTTCATCCTGTTTCTGTTGTTCCATCTGACCTCTGCTGATTTTCCAGAACACACCCGACGAATAAACCATCCAAACCGCGACACGGTCAATGACTTTAAATTGAGATAAAACTGTTGTGACAGATATTCACAATTGCTCTGCCCATCTCATTTTCAGGTGCATTTTTCCAGTGTCACCGTCCAACAAAAAAAAGCGGCATTGAGCCGCTTTTTTTCCGTAAGTGATCGACGCCGGTTAGTGCTTTGTCCACGAAGCGTCCATAGCCGCCAGTTTCCCGTTCGCGCCCTGCGCAGCGTCAGCGAGAATCGCTGCGGCGTCCTGCGGTGTCAGTTGGCGGTTAGGAAGCCCCTTGGCGTCGAGCGCAAGCACCGTGAACAGTTCCTGATCGCAGCGATTGGCGGCGTGGTAGTCCTCGCCGAGCTGGATCATCATCTCCAGCAGGTTCCGGTGTTCGTGCCTTTCCTCTGCAGTCACAGCAGGACTCCTGAGCATCGAGGTCGCAAGTGTAATCAGATGTCGGAGTTGCTGCCCCTGCCGGTCGCAAAGATGGAAGGCGGCCAGCGCGAGCCGTTCATACTGGAGAGCGTCTACAGGGGGACGGTAGGGAGATTGCTGCTTCCTGGTGGGTTTGGTCATGCACGGTCCCGGTTATCGTGAAAGATCGCCCGGACACATAGGGAGGTCCCGCGCGCGCTGGAAACCGACGAGATCGCCGGCGTGGTTGCGGCCTACCGGCACGGCGCTGAAAACGCCAGAAAGGCAGGGTTCGACGGCGTGGAAGTCCACTGCGCCAACGGTTATCTGCTTGACCAGTTCCTGCAGGACTCCACCAATCAGCGCACTGACGCATATGGTAGGTCGATCGAGAACCGTGCGAGACTGCTGCTCGAAGTCACGGACGCGTGCGTCGCCATATGGGGCGCCAACCGGGTCGGCGTGCATCTGTCTGCGCGCGGTGACGTGAAGTCGATGGGCGATTCGGACCCTGCGGCCACCTTCGGCTATGTCGCAGGCGAGCTCGGCAAACGCCGCATTGCCTTCATCTGCGCGCGTGAAGCGCTGGGAGACGACCGGCTCGGACCCGCGCTGAAGGCAGCATTCGGTGGCATCTATATCGCCAACGAAAAGATGACCAAGCACACCGCCGAACGTTTGCTTGCGGTCGGCGACGCCGACGCGGTTGCTTTCGGGCAGATGTTCATCGCCAACCCGGACCTGCCGCGCCGACTTAGATTGGACGCATCGCTCAATGAGCCGCGGCCCGATATGTTCTATCACCCAGGGGCGGAAGGGTACACGGATTACCCGGCGCTTGCCTGACCGTACAAATAGCCACTCCCGGGCCTCGCGCCGGCGAGGCTTTCTTTGGGACGATCAGCCCAGACAACGGAGAAGCCCGCCAGGTCGACGTACGCTTGCACCAGGAGATGCCGCTTCGGACCTCATCCGCATAGCCAGCCAGGTGCCCATGGGTCAACGCCGTTCTTACCGTATGTTTCACAACTCAAGGCGAACATGGAAGCAGCGATCGTCCCTAGGCATGCACCGGCATCGCAGACGAAAGCGAACGAATCGACAAGCCGTTTTTGGAGCCGGAGCTCTGGTCCCCCAGCGGTCAGTCGATGGCTGGCGAACAAACTTCGCCGTCCATCGCACCGGGAGCGCGGCCCATCCCGAAAGAGTCCGGGTGGGCTGCATCAGCTTGCAGGCATGCCCGGAATGCTGACGCCGAACGACTGAAGCAATAGCACCGCATTCAGCGCGAGGATGACGACCGTCGCGGCAATCGCTGCAATGTCCGTTAGCCGTCTATTGACGAACTCGCCCATGATGTCTTTGCGGCGGGTGAAGAGCACCAGCGCCACCATTGGGATCGGCAACGCAAACGAAAGTACGACCTGACTGATCACCAGCGCCTGGGTGGCATTCACGCCGAGGCCGACCACCACGAACGCCGGCACCATGGTCACCAGACGTCGCACCCAGACGGGAATCCGGAAACCGACGAAGCCCTGCATGATCATCTGGCCAGCCATGGTGCCGACAACGGAACTGGAGATACCCGAGCTGATGAGCGAAATCAGGAAAACCGCCGCCGCGCCCGCACCGAGCAACGGCGTGAGCGTATGGTAAGCAGTTTCGATTTCCGCGACGTCGCGGTGGCCGGCATGGAATGCCGCGCTGGCCATGATTACCATGGCCATGTTGACGAGACCTGCGAAGAAAAGCGCAACGATGACTTCCCGGTTCGAAAAACGCAGCAGTGCGCGGTGCTCGCTCGCGTTGCTCGCCGGAGTCCGGCCCTGAGTCAGCCCGGAATGGAGATAGATCGCATGTGGCATCACGGTGGCGCCCACGATACCGACCGAAACGGTCAGCGCTTCCCGGTTCGGCATTGAGGGTAAGATCGAGTGCAATCCGGCCTGTCCCCATGCGACGGGCGCAATGAACAATTCCACCAGGTAACACAGACCGATCACAGCAACGAGCGCGCCGATGATGATCTCCATTGGCCGGTAGCCGCTTTTTTCAAACACCAGGATGCCGTATGTCACCACGGCGGTCACCGCCATGCCGGCCATCAACGGCATTTTGAGCAGCAACGCGAGGCCGATTGCGCCACCGAGGAATTCGGCCAGGTCGGTTGCCATCGCAGCCACTTCGCTGACACACCACATGACGAAGACGGCCTTGCGCGGCAGTTGCTCGCGACACATTTCCGCCAGATTACGGCCCGTCACGATGCCGAGTTTGGCAGAGAGCGCCTGGAACAGCATGGCGATCAGGTTGGCCATCAGTACCACCCACAGCAGCGTGTACCCAAACTGGGAACCGGCCTGGATGTTGGTCGCGAAATTGCCTGGGTCCATGTAGGCGATCGAGGCAATCACTGCGGGCCCGGCGAACAGCAGAGCAGAGCGCAAGCCGGTTCGTTTGCCGGCCAGCACATCGCGAATCGCAACAGTCGTGCGATCTGTGAGCGTATTTTTGCCGGCAGTGCTGTTCATGGACACTTCCCGACTTCTCTGGACAAACGTGGCACTGCTATTACTCCAGGTTCTTTAGCGCGTGATGGCAATATACAACGGCCAAACTCCGCGGATGAACGGGGCGGGTGCTGCGCAAAGCGCGCCCGGGGCCGCGGGAAGCTCGGTCAAATACGGCGAAATCGCATGCGCATCGTCAGCTTCGCCCGAAATTTGTTAGGCTACTGACAGGAAGCGGTTGAGCATCGCTCCATATCAGCGCCATTCGCAATTCGTCCTTGCGTGACGGTGAATCCATCCAGCAGAATGAGTGGTTGATTCTCTCATGCACGCCCTCCATGAAGCTTTCACGTCGCGAAGTACTTGGCCGTAGTCTGGCCATTCCCCTGAGTCTCGGCCTGTCGCCTTTCCTCGCCCTTCGTTCAGGTATCGCCAGCGCGGCGCCCCCCAATCTCGCTATCGTAATGAATTCCGGCGAAGCCAGCGTTTCGGTCATCGACATGGCGTCGCACAAGATCGTCCGGACATTGCCGACGTTGCGCGAACCCAGTCACTGGGCGCTTTCGCGCGACAGAAGCAAGCTCTATATTGCCGACGCCAGCGGCAATGCACTGTTCATTGTCGACCCGCACACCGGTTTGGCGCTTGGCCATAAGGTGATCGCCGATCCGTACCAGCTTGGCTTCACGCCGGATTTCCGCTACCTCGTCGTCAATGCACTGCGGCTCAACTATGTCGACATCTACCGCCCCGACGACCTGACGCTCGTCAAGCGCTTCTCGCCCGGCGGCATGCCGAGCCACCTCGACTTCTCGCCGGACTCGCGCTGGAGCTTCAATTCGATGCAGGAGTCCGGCACGCTCGTTTCATTCGACCTGACGAACCTGACGATCCGCTGGAAGTCGAACGTCGGATCGACCCCCGCCGGCGTGCTCTGGCACAACGGCAAGGTACTGGTCTGCGTGATGGGCAGCGACCATGTGGCGGAAGTCGATCCAGTGACGGGTAACGTGCTGCGGCGGGTGAAAACCGGCGTCGGCCCGCACAATGTCTTTCTTACGCCCGACGGCGCGACGCTCTACGTGAGCAACCGGATCGGCGGCTCGCTGGTGGCGCTCGATCCAACCACCCTCGAGCTTCGTCGTACCTATCCGTTCCACGCTGCGGGGCCAGATGATATTGCTGTCGGCCCCGACGGCAAGCTATGGGTGACGCTGCGTTTCCGGGAGCAGGTCGCCGTACTCGATCCAGCCAGCGGTAACTATGAGACCATTAATGTCGGACGCTCGCCGCACGGCATCTTCCTCACCACCGAAATGAGCCGCCCAGGTCTCGTTACCGCCGAAACGCTCTAACGCCCATCATGCTGATATTTCTCGACAGATTCTTCAATATGCTGGCCGGTGAAATCGACCAGTATCTCGTTCTGCCGTTGCTGTATCACTTCGGCTGGATGCAATGGGAAGAGCTTTCCTTCGACTGGGCGCTAATCTGCGTCTATGGCCTCTTCGCGGTTATCGTCACGTATGCGGTTTGCTGGCCGCTCGAAGCACTCTTTCCGATCGAACGCTGGGATGACCGCAAAGCCGTCGTAACCGACGCGTTCTATACGATCCTCAACCGCGTCGGGGTGTTGCCTGTCGTCAGTTTCCTGCTGTTCTACCAGGTGCAGGTGTGGGTGAACGGCTTCGTGGTCGATCACGGCTACATACCGCCAACGCTTGAGACGTTGATACCGCCGCTTCTCGGACATCCGGTCATTACCTTCATCGCGTACGCGCTGATTCTGGACTGTGCCGATTACTGGCGTCACCGCCTGTCGCACTCATACCGTAGCTGGTACGCACTGCATGCGTTGCATCATGCGCAGCGACAGATGAGTTTCTGGTCGGACGACCGCAACCATCTGCTTGACGACCTGGTCGCCGCAATCTGGTTCGGCATCGTCGGCCTCGCGATCGGTATTCCGCCGCTGCAGTTTCCGCTGCTGTTCCTGTTCATGCGCTTCATCGAAAGCCTGAGCCACGCCAATATCAAGCTTTCGTTCGGCTGGCTCGGGGACCGGTTGATCGTCTCGCCACGCTTTCACCGGTTGCATCATGGCCTGCGCGCGGCCGGCCGCAATTCCTGTAACTACGGCGCCGTCTTCCCGATCTGGGACGTCGTGTTTGGTACAGCGGACTTCTCCGCCGAGTACCCGCCTACAGGCGACCGGCGCGCACCGGAATCGATGGCCACGGGCGGCTACATCGCACAGCAACTGGGCGGCTTGCAGTTTTTCCTTGAACAGTGGCGGCAACCGGCAAAGGCTCGCCGCAGTTCCTCCTGAGAACATCCCTGCATTGCGCCAATGCCCAAACGGGCCGGTTCATGTGCGCCTGGATTTGGTCCGGACCGGCTGGTGCAAAGAACCTGTCAGCAGACCGTAAAGCATCTGCTCTGTGCCTTTGAACCTGAGGTGCGATAATTGCAGTTGCCGGTTTCAGAATGCCCGGATGCCGGCATTTACCCTCGCTCTATCCAGCTATCCTCAGTTCAAAGAGTTCGAAGTGGTAAAGACTCTCAAGCAAAGATCAGGGCACATACACGTCGCGATACGGCCTGCGTTCCGGCAACATAGGGGGCTGTCTCTCCCCGACGCGACGCGCCCGTCAAGGCGCCCATGGAGTGAATGATGTTGCGCAGAACCAGTTCCTGGTTTGTGCGTTACACGCCCCGCGCGCGCGTTCGCACGCTCGCGCGTAAAGCGATCGGGCTGGCAATCTTTGTCAGCGGTTCCGCAGTGATTGTCGTGTATCTGCTACGACGCGTCTCCGAAGGCTAAACGTCAAAGACAGGCGTGGCGCATTTGATTTCCAGGCAGTCCCGCGATGCAAACGTCGGGCGTCTGGAGCTACAGAGCAGCGCCCTCGCGGCTGGCAGCCCGACGCTTCGACTTCCTTTGCCTGGTGTTCAGGCGCGATCACCGGAGGCACAAGGCAGCCGTAGTGTTAGAACGGGCAGCGCAGGTGACGCAGTGACGTACCTGCTAAATCTGGTTGGCGATGACAGTTACGGTATGGCCGTGAGTGCCGCAATCTCGATGACAACGTCTGTCACTTGAATGGCAGCGTTCGCGGAGTCAGCGGTCGCTCGCGTAATGCCGTTAGACGTCTCAAACTAGCCGACACCCGTCCGACGCGATCGGCCGCGCCCGGACCCGTTTCTGCCACTGCGGTAAGTTTCCCATGATGGACACCTCCTGTTCCAAAGGATAGGTGTGCACGAAAGCGGGTCAACTCCACAGCACGAAAAACGCATCCATACATGGCCGGAGACCCGCCTCTAATTAAACTCGTCATCAATATCTACTGCGTGATTCGTATGAAGGTCAAATTGGAAAGGCAATGACGAAGACGATTCGCTGCCAGTGGGACAGTGGAGAGATCGCGCTGGACGTGGATGAGGCCGGTAGCGGCGCTTCGGTCGTCCTCCTGCCGGCCCTGAGTACGATTTCCACGCGCCTGGAGATGCGCCCGCTGCTCGACTTGCTCGCGCCTCAGTTTCACGTGACGACGGTTGATTGGCCGGGGTTCGGCGATCAGGCGCGGCCAAAGGAAGAATGGTCGCCGGAGCTTCTCTCGGAGTTTCTTAACTGGTTTCTAAGCGACATCGTGGCACCACCGCACGCCATTGTGGCGGCCGGACATGCAGCCACCTATGCGCTTTACCAGGCCGTCTTGCGCTCAGATACGGTTGATCGCCTGGTCCTCATCGCACCGACGTGGCGCGGCCCGTTGCCGACGATGATGGGTGGCCAGCGGGCCTGGTTCTCCCGTGTGCGCTCTGCCATTGTTCACCCCCTCGCTGGCCCGCTTCTCTACCGGCTCAACGTCAGCCGCCATGTCATCACCATGATGGCGAGAGAACACGTTTACAGCGATCCTGACTGGCTTGGCGGCGATCGTCTCGCGGCCAAACTCGCCGTCACCCGTGCACCCGGAGCCCGGCACAGTTCGGTACGCTTTGTGACCGGTGCGCTAGACCGGGTCGCCAACCGTGCGGCGTTCCTTGATCTTGCGCGCCGAGCCAACATTCCGATCCTCGTGATCTACGGCGATCAGACGCCGCCGAAATCGCGTGTCGAAATGGAGGCGTTAGGACAATTGCCAAATGTTCAGGTTGAATGGGTCATGAAGGGCAAGCTCGCGATTCACGAAGAGTTTCCAGAAATCGTCTCCATTGCCATCAGGCGGTTTTTGACGAAGGAATCGCCGCTTTAGACGATCAACGACAGACCGTCATAGCCAGACGCTCTGGAATGCTTCCTCTATCAACTGTCACGCACAGGACGATGCCTGGAACTCCATCGCGCTGCACACATCGCCAGGCATCCCGGAGCGCGTGTCGCCGCTCGCGAAAGTACTTGCAGCCGCAGTGTGCACGGATCTCTTCGCAGCGCATTTCGAAACCCGCAGGGATGGGGAGCGCGCTGTCGAGCGCGGTGCGCACCTCATGGATGACGCGCATCGCGATCCAGCCGGGCATCAATCATCCGCATTACAGACAGCGGGTTATCCGGGCGACGCATAGCCAAATATGGCCGCATTACGAATCGATGTGCACCGACACGCCGGTCGACGAGTAGACCGGCGTCGCCTTGTGGCCGTCGACCGTGATCGTCGTGAACTGCTTCGTCGCCCCGTTGCCATCGATCAGATCGATGGTGTCGCCGACCTTGGGCGCATAGCCGCTCACGAACTTCACGTGTAGCGTGCCGCCGGCGATGGTCAGCTGATTACCAACGTGCAGTTGGCCGGCGCCTTTACCGTCAATGTCGAGTTCGAGTGTCGTGCCGGCGAGCTGCGTGTACTTGCCGACGATGGACACGGGCGACGCCGCCGCGATGGTGATGCCACCCGCACCCACATACACGTCGCCCGTGCCGAACGCATTCGGAGAATCGGCCTCGAGCACGCCGCCGCTTACCTGGGAGCCGCCCGACCAGGTGTTGTTGCCGCCGAGCTTCAATGTTCCGCTACCCTGCAGCGTCAACTTCCCTGCGCCGGCAATGTCGTTGCGCCACAAATCCGACGCGTTGAATCCGCCCTGGGACGCATCCATCGAAACGATGACGCTGCCATGGAACGCACCATATCCGTCCCCGGCTGCAAACATGTTGAGGCGGCCCCATCCTTCCGCATCGTCCATGACCGGATAGCCGGAAGGAAGCTCGGTCGTTTTGAGCACCACGCGGCGCTGCTCAGCGCTCAGATACGGAAAGCGCGTCTCCAGTAACACCTCCGCACCCTTCGGCACAACGGGAGGCGCATTGGTCGATTCGATCGGAGCAAAGCCGAACGTCATACGGCGAGTGAAGTCCGCTTTGTTCGTCGCGTAGTCGGCGAAGCGGTCCGTCGCTGCCGTGCCGGAGTGGGCGAAAGCGGCGAAGCTCATCGAATTGGTATTCGTCGACTGCATCAGGGCCGCGTGCGCCTGGCTAAATGCGGCGCTCTTCAACGTGGCGTTGCTCGGATCGGAAAGATTCGCAGCAGTCGCCGCAAGTGCAAACATTCGACCAGCAATGACGTCGAGCGGCGAGTGCATACCGGCGAAAATGCGGTTTTCGCCAAGTTCGAGGCCGCGGCTCGCCATCTCCTGGAACCGCTCCGGCAGCACGTAGGCCATCGTCATCGCGTCGCGCATGGCCTCCGCCTCGTGACCGCTGATAAATCCGCCATCGGTCGAAGGCGTGGTGCTCTCGGCAGGCACCAGAGTCGGATCTACCACGACACTCGTGCTCCAGCGGTATGGCCGCGCGTATTTGTAGAAGCGCTTGGCCGGCTCGGTGGACGCGTTGTTGCCCATGATGTTGAGCAGGTCGACAACCTGGCCGAAACTGGTGTTGCCGCCACTGCTGCCGACGCCGATGTTGTTGCCGTTGTCGTTGTACAGAACGGTCGTCGCATCCGCCGGAATCGACGTGATGGTCGTTACCTGCTGCGCCGCCGCGCGCCACGCATTGGTGAGCGGTCCCATGCCATCGGTCACGCTATAACCTTTGCCGCGCCGGTCGTCGTAGTAGGCTGCGTCGGCCTGTGCCGGAGTTCGGTTGGTCGTCTCGGCGACCACGAATTGAATGTTTGCGGCATGGACGGCACTGTTCACGACAGCCCCACCCGGCGTACCGTCATTGGGTAGTCCTGTCCACGTGGACTGCACGACAGCCGGAAAGGAACCATTGGCGGGCGCGGAGACACCCGCATCGACGATCTCGGTCAACGGTTGCCAGATGTCGAGGAATCGCGAGACGACACGCACGCCCGCATTCGTGGCGAGCGTCGCATATCGCGCATCGCCGCGCTGGTTAGTCGCAATCGTGTCGACGAACGCGGGCACGTCGGGGATTGCGGCGTTGTCGACAAAACCGGGGTCGGCAGGGGGCGCCGGGATCGAGGCCGTCGCCGTCGTCGTCGAAGTGTTCGAGGCGCTCGGCGTAGAAGAATCATTGCTACCACCGCACGCGGCTAGTACCGCCACGCTTGCGAGCACCGTGAGGCGCAGCGGGAGAGGGACGCGAAAATGTGGCATCACGAGACTTTCTTGTGGTTGTTGGTGGCGTCGGATTGTGCGGGTGAATTATTACGGCATTGTTGCGACTGATTACGCGGTATCGGATATCGTGGCGCGATTCGCAGGTATCCCGGAAGACCTGGTGGTCGAAGCTGCACATGCGTCGCAGACGTGTGAACGCAGAACTCCTTAGTATTTGATTGCGGCTCATCCGCATTCGCGAAGCATGCGAAAGGTTTCATTCCGCGAGGTATTGGTGCAATGTCGATTCGGAACGCCAACCACAGGGCGATCCTTTAACGGACAACCGTTTCGCGTGAGCCTAAAACCACCCCTTTACCGTCGCCACTCGCCAGACGACAAACATGACGAGGCCCACCGACGCGGCGGTCAACAGAATGAAATCAATCGAGCGCACTAGCTTTTTCATATCGACGTTGGATCGGACGCGCGACGTCCGCATGAGAACCGGAAGTTAGGCGCGTGGAAGTACCGAAACGCTCGCATGGAATGTCGAACGCTCACCAGTACTTCAGTGATGCGAGAAAAGCGCGTTATCTGAGGGCGTTGCGAAGGAAAGGCGATGTCCGGATTGCGAATTCACTACCGGCCCTGAACCGTAGTCGTTATTCGCGTGTGCCTGCCGCGGGCTGCTCTCGTCCGGATAGTGCACTTTCGACTGATGGAGCGTGCCGTTCTGTTCGGCCTGTATGACGTTCGCTTCCACCTCGGAGCGACTGAGGGGCTGCGCCGACGAGAGCGCTGGAATGGCGATTGTGGTTGCAAGGATCGCATGAGCGATAAGTACTTTCATAAGTTGGCTCCTTGGTGAATAAGCAAATTTCGATGGATCGAATGGACCACGCTAACTGCATGGAAAGCGAGTCGATCTTCACGCTGAGGTGGACCGCGAACAGATAGCGATCGACGGGGCGCCCGGGATTCAGTGCGTGGATATGACGGTACGCCCTGCAACCTTAAAAGCCGCTTATGCCGTCTCCGAAAAATGCGCGGCGTCCGCCAGCCATGCTCCGACCGTTTATCGATAAAGGCGATTTGGCAGTCTCTTTGACGAACCGGGTTCGCCTGACTCGCCAAGCACTGCGGACTGACCCGCCGCAACCGCGAATATCCGCACTTCGCCGCCAAACCGGGCCATCATGGCGAGCATTCAGCAGATGTTTTTCGAGCGGACGGAGGCTGCGTTTGTTGCAAGCGCCGCTTCAGTACCGCACGCTCCGACGCGCCTCGCGCTTGCTCGCATGGCGTGGACGACGGACGGCCACCGGGCACCACGCGTTAGCGCCCGGCATTGGACGACTGAACGGTCTGATCAAATCAGGGTCGGTAAATATGTGCGCTATCGAACACACGCCGGCGAGTCGAATGTCCATGATTTACCGGTAAACGTCATTCCCCTAAGCCGTTTCGAAGTGGCCAGCCGGACTGACTTCGATGGGTGTCAGCATGGCTTGTGCGTAACGCGCTATATTTGAAATCTCACTGCGCGATGCGGCAATGCTCGTATTCGCCCGACAGGCGACGATCTCGAGCTTCTTCTGCACGGCGACGCCCTACTTGCCGCGCGTGTATGCGCCGCGAAAGCTTCGTCTATCGTTGTGAGCGTTGGTGATTATCAATCCCCGAGATTAACCGGGCTCGTGTTGGACCGTTGCAGACAGGCCTGGCTCGGGTCTTCCGCTTAACCACGACTTCACAGGACGGCAATATGTCACTTCGTATCAATGACACCGCGCCCAACTTCAGCGCGCGGACCACGCAGGGCACCATCGATTTCCACGACTGGATCGGCGACCAATGGGCGGTCCTGTTCTCTCATCCGAAAGACTTCACGCCGGTTTGCACGACTGAACTGGGCTACATGGCGAAGATCGAGCCGGAGTTCACCAGGCGCAACGCGAAGCTGATCGGGTTGTCGGTCGATCCGGTCGAAGACCACGAAAAATGGGCCGCGGACATCGAGGAAACGCAGGGCGCCGCCGTCAAATACCCGATGATCGGCGACACCGACCTCGCGATCGCCAAGCTGTACAACATGCTGCCGGCCGACGCGGGCGATACCAGCGAGGGCCGCACCGCCGCGACCAACGCGACCGTGCGCTCGGTCTTCATCATCGGTCCCGACAAGAAGATCAAGCTGACGCTGACCTACCCGATGAGCACCGGCCGCAACTTCGACGAAATCCTGCGCGTGCTCGATTCGATCCAACTGACCGCCAAACACAAGGTCGCGACGCCGGTCAACTGGAAGCAGGGCGAAGACGTGATCATCACGTCCGCGGTCAGCAACGACGAGGCGCAGCAGATTTTCCCTGGTTTCAAGACCATCAAACCGTATCTGCGCACCACCAGGCAACCGGGTTGACAGATGTGGCACGGCGGCCGCGTGCGGCCGCCTCGCCGACCTTCCTGAGGGATACAGATGATTTTTCGTCAGCTGTTCGATCCTGCTTCGTCGACCTACACGTACTTACTCGGCGACAGCGGCGAGGCGGTGCTCATCGACCCCGTCTACGAGCAGGTGCCGCGCGATCAGGCGCTGCTGCGCGAGCTGGGCCTATGGCTGCTCACGACGCTCGATACCCACGTGCACGCTGATCACGTAACCGGCGCATGGCGCATGCGTTTGCGTTGCGGCAGCGAGATCGGGCTTGCCGGGGTCGTCGAGGCGAAAGGCGTCACGCGAGCGCTCGCGCATGGCGATCGGATCGACTTCGGCACGCGTCATCTGACCGTGCGCGCGACGCCTGGCCATACGAACGGCTGCCTGACCTACGTGCTCGACGATCTGAGCATGGCCTTTACCGGCGACAGCCTGCTGATTCGCGGCTGTGGCCGCACCGATTTCCAGCAGGGCAGTCCGCAGCAGTTGTTCGCGTCCGTGCGCGAGCAGATCCTGTCACTGCCGGACGACTGCCTCCTCTATCCCGCGCACGATTATCGCGGCATCACGGTGACGAGCGTGACCGAGGAGCGGCGCTTCAATCCGCGTCTGGGCGGCGACGTCGACGTCGGCGATTTCGCCGGGTACATGAACAACCTGAATTTGCCGCATCCGAAGCAGATGGCGGTCGCGGTGCCCGCAAACATGCGTTGCGGGCAGCCGGAAGGCGGCGCCGAAGTTGCGACCGAAACGCCGGATTGGGCACCGTTGACGCTGCGCTTTAGCGGCGTGTGGGAAATCGAGCCGATGGCGCTGCTCGAACATGGCGCTGCGTTTCAGATCGTCGATGTGCGCGAGGCGCCCGAGTTCATCGATCGTTTGGGTCATCTGCCGGGCGCGAAGCTGGTGCCGCTGTCGCAATTGACAGGGCGGCTCGATGAACTGGAGCGCGAGCGGCCGGTGGTCGCGGTGTGCCGGTCCGGCGTGCGCTCGGCGCAGGCAAGCGTGCTGCTGACGAAGGCGGGGTTCGGCAAGGTGGCGAATCTTGCCGGTGGGATGCTGCGGTGGAGGACGGAGGGGTTGCCGGTTGCGTCGGATAGTGTTTGAGGGGGAATCGGCGCTTCGGAACCCCACAAGCTCAGCCTTGGCCTTGGCGACAGCCTCGACCTTGCCCCAAAGCCGCGCCAGCCTTCGAATAGCCAGCGCTCCGTTGCGCCGGCCGCGTGACCAGCCAGATCCCCCGCATACGAGCACCAGGAAATTGAAAACGGTAACTTTGCCAACGTCGTTATATTTCAGCAGAAGACTCCACAAGGTGAAGGCCACTGCGGACAGCAAAGCGAGATGGGCCAGCAATGCCATCGATCCCAGCGTGAACGCGTGCAACGAACCACCGGTCGCGTAGCCCGCCGCAAGCAGAACGGCGCCGCCAAACCCGAGTTGATAACCCGTCATGACCATGACGTCCATGCTCTGCGAAATGCGCTTTCCGGGCGGTTTCAAGGGTGAAGCGCAACTGGGTTAATGAAACGCAGGCGGATGCGGCTGCTTCGCGTCTTGCCACGCGTCGCACGGGCACGGCAAATACGGCCGCCGAGACCCATCGGCCATCGAACGAAATGCCACGGGCGACCGGACGTTACGCCGGCTGCTATGTCCGCATCACTGTGTCGGGCGATCTTCCGACCATGCGCTGGCGAGTGGTGCGCACCTTCACACCTGCGGCGCAGGCACCCGTGGGTCCAGTCATTGTGCGCCGACCGCGCGATGCTCGCTCGCGCGGCTTCACCCGGTGCGGACGTCGATTGTCGATCCGCACGCGACTCGTTCGTCGTATAGATGGAACCGATCAGGTTCATCGCCCAGGAGCACATCATGCGCAAGCACATCGTTTCCATGTTCCTCAGCCTGGATGGCGTCGCTCAATCCCCCGGCGCGCCCGAGGAGGATGCCAGTGGTGATTTTCGTTTGGGTGGCTGGATCGTCCCTTACGCCGACGAAGCGGTCGGCGCAAGTGTGCATCATCTGCTCGCGCAGCCGTTCGAGTTGCTGCTAGGGCGTTGCACGTACGACATATTCGCGTCTTATTGGCCATATGTACCGGCCGATTCACGCAACCGCGACATGGCCGACCAGTTCAATCAGGTCCGCAAGCACGTGGCCACGCATCGATCCGATGCGCTCGGTTGGCACAACAGTCATGCACTGAAGGGCGACCTTGCCGACGCGATACGCGCGCTGAAACTTCAGGACGGTGCCGATCTATTGACGTTCGGCAGCGGCGACATGGTGCGCCAACTGCTGGCGGCGGGCCTCGTGGATGAACTCCAACTCCTGATTTATCCCGTCATCCTCGGGCACGGCAAACGCCTGTTCGGCAACGATGCGCAAGCGTCCGCCTTCACGCTGGCACAGGCGACGAGCACCCCCGGCGGCGTGCTGATCACGCGCTACACCCGCAACGGCGAAGTCCGAACCGGAACGTTCGAGTAAGCGCGAAGCTTCCGATCGACGCTTACAAACGAAGGCCTATTTCTTCCTCACGTCCCGCGCTCGCCTGCCACGCGCCACGGTATCGGCGAACAGGTCGATCACGACCTCGCGCAGCCAGCGATTGCCTTCATCCTGATGGACGCGCTCGTGCCACAACAAATGGATCGGCGCCGCGGGCAGCGTCATCGGCAGCGCGCGCAGGCTGAGCGAGAAGGGCGTGGCCAACTCCAGAGCGAGGCGCTCGGGCACCGTGGCGATCAGGTCGGTACGTTGCAGGATGTAGCCGACGCTCATGAAGTGCGGCACCGTCAGTCGCACCTGACGCCGCACGCCGCGCCGTTTCAGCCACTCGTCCACTTGACCGTGGCCGGTGCCGGCCGACACCACCACCAGATGCTCGGCTTCGCGCCACGCGGAAAGCGTGAGCGGCGCGTCCTCGAGTGGGTGAGTGCGCCTGAACAGACAGACGTAGCGCTGATCGAACAGACGCCGCTGATAGAAACCCCCCTTCAACTGCGGCAACAGACCGATCGCCAGGTCGACCCGGCCGTCGGCCATTTCGTTGCTCAGATTGACGCTCGTATTGCGCACCGTATTCATCGCGATGCCTGGCGCGACGCGCGACAATCGTTCCAGCAATGCGGGCAAAAACACGACTTCGCCAATGTCGGTCATACCGATCGTCATCGTACGGATCTCGCGCAGCGGATCGAAGCCCGTCACCGGATTGAGCGCGGCGTGCAAGGTGGCGAGCGCCTGCGAGACCGGTTCCGCGAGACGCAGCGCGAACGGGGTAGGCACCACGCCGCCCGGCGCCCGCACGAACAGCGGATCACCGAGCAGGCGGCGCAGCTTCGCGAGCGCATTGCTGACGCCCGGCTGGCTCATGTTCATTTGCTCGGCGACGCTCGCCACGCGCCGCTCCTGCATCAGCCGCTGGAACAGCAGCAGCAGGTTGAGATCGAGATCGCTCAGTTCCATGGTCTCGGCATGACCTAAGGTCATTCATTTCAGTGATGAAGTAGATTCATTTCATCTTATTGAGTAATGATCGTCTAGTGCTGAAAATACCAACACGGTATCCGCATGCGACGCGCCGGGCGCGCGTTCCAGAGTGGCCCGAATCGATAAACCCGCATATCGGAGACACAATCATGAACCGGATGGATCTGAGCATCGCGATCGTCGGCGCCGGCATCGGCGGCCTTACGCTGGCGCTCGCACTACGCGAACATGGCATCGATGCGCAACTCTACGAGCAGACCGATGAGTTGCGCGAAGTGGGCGCGGCCGTCGCACTGTCGGCCAACGCGACGCGCTTTTACGAGCGCATGGGGCTACGCTCCGCGTTCGAATACGTGTGCGCCGAAGTACCCGGGCTCATTTATCGTGATGGCCGCAGCGGCAGCGTCATTGGACATCATCGCGGCATGCCCAGCTATCGCGAGCAGTTCGGTGGCTCGTACTGGGGCGTTCATCGCGCCGATCTGCAGGCGGTGCTGTCGAAGGCAGTTGGTCTCGAGTACATCGAGCTCAGCCATCGCCTGGTCGATCTCGTGCAGCATCCCGATCGCGTGAGTCTCGCGTTCGACAACGGTCGGCGCATCGATGCCGATCTCGTGATCGGCGCCGACGGCGCACGCTCGATTACGCGACGCTGGATGCTCGGCTACGACGACGTGCTGTATTCCGGTTGCTCGGGCTTTCGTGGCATCGTGCCGGCCGAGCGCATGGACCTGTTGCCCGATCCGGAGACGATCCAGTTCTGGGTCGGGCCCGGCGGCCATCTGCTGCATTATCCGATCGGCGACAAGGGCGATCAGAACTTCCTGCTGGTCGAGCGTCATCCGTCGCCGTGGCCGTCGCGCGACTGGGTCATGCCGTCGACCGAAGGCGAGCAGCTGCGCCTGTTCAAGGACTGGCATCCGGCCGTCGTGCAGATGATCACGGCCGTGCCGATCAGTCAGCGCTGGGGCCTGTTTCACCGTCCGCCGCTTGGCCGCTGGAGCAAGGGCCGCGTGACGCTGATCGGCGATGCCGCGCATGCGCTCGTGCCGCATCACGGCCAGGGCGCCAACCAGTCGATCGAGGATGCCGTGGTGCTGGCCGCGCAACTCGCCAAGGCGGGCCCGGGTAAGTGGCGGGAAGCGCAGGAAGCCTACGAGCGTCTGCGCCGGGGCCGCACGCGCAAGGTGCAGTACGCGTCGATCAGCACCGCGGACGTGTTGCATCTGCCGGACGGCCCCGCCGCGCAGGAACGCAACGCGCGGCTAGGGGCGCGCGACAGCATGCTGCATCACCTCGACTGGATTCACGATTTCGATGCGCTTGCGCAAGAGCCGAGCGCGCGACAAGGCGGCACGTGGCTTTGAGCCTCTCCATGAGGCTTCAATAGGGAGGCGGTGGGCCGCATGCTCATGCCAGGCGCCTCTCTCCAGCCACTACGCGTCACATGCAACCCATTGACCGAGTGGCGCGTCAACCTGATCACGTTACCTATATTGCCGCTCGTCTACTATCCGGGAAACTGCGCGCCGGTCGCAATTGCACCTATGTCGCTGCGATCGCAGCCCTTTGTGCTTGCGCTGATTCGCGGCTGACGGTTATTTCTACCAGCTGTCAATGGCCGGTAGCGGCTGGCGACACCACGCTCGGGGTCGCCAGCGTGTCGTTGCTCTTGGGAGCGGCGGTGGTGTCAGACGTCGAGCTGCTATTGCTGCTCGGCAGGCCCGAGTTCGGTGCCTTGGCGCCCATGCCGCTGTCCGAGTTGGTGGTGCCCGGCATGCCGTAGCCGCCCGTCGTTGCGCCGTTCATCTGGTTCGACGGACTAGCCGTGCTGCCGGCTGTACCGGTCGAACCGCTGCCACTCTGACCTCCGGCCGCCTGCGCATAAGCGCCGCCCGACAGCGAGAGTGCGGCGACGGCCGCGACTAGTGTGATGGTTGCCTTGCTCATGATCCGCCCTTCCTTAATTGGACTGGAAGATAGACGCAGACGGTTCCCGCCCGCGCTACAGCAATGTCGCAAACAGCGTGCCGCGTGCTTTTGTAGGCAGCGAAGCGATCGGCGGCGCACGAAGTGGCGGTCGTGGGGCGACTCCAGCCGTTGGATCGCACGAGATCTGCCGCGAAATAAGCCCCTCTCCGCTGGAATAAACCCCGCGCCGTTCTCGTTCATTGACCGTTAAGTCCTTTGGGCAGAACAAGGAGTGCGGTCATGAAGTCTCTACTCGCTCTATTCGGCGTCGTTGCATGCGGCGCGGCCGTCGCGACTCTGATGTCATGCGGCGGCGGTGGCGGTGGCGGTGGCGGCGGTGGCGGTGGCGCGAGTTCGAGCAGCGCGAGCCCACCCGTCCAGTCGTCATTCGCAGCGACGGCCCTCGTATCCGATGGCGCGGTGCCCGCAGCACACACCGACGCTAATCTGAAAAACCCTTGGGGCGTCGCATTCAATCCCAAAGGTTTCGTCTGGGTCGCGGACAACGGCACCAACGTCGCGACGCTCTATGACGGCAATGGCGTGCCGCAATCGCTGGTCGTCACGATACCCGACGGCAAGAACGGCTCCGCATCGCCCACGGGCATCGTTTTCAATGGAACACAAAGCTTCGGCGTCACGGAAAACGGCAAGTCTGGAGTCGCTGCGTTCATCTTCACGGGCGAAGGCGGCACCATCACCGCGTGGGCGCCCGCCGTAGGGCCGACCAATGCGTTCGTCATGTACGACGACGGTACGGGCGGCGCCGTCTACAAGGGTCTCGCGCTCGCCGCGATGAACAACGGCAACTTCCTTTACGCGACGGACTTCCATAACAACAAGATCGACGTCTTCGATACCTCGTTCACGAAGGTCGCGATGCCCGGCGCCTTCACGGACCCGGCGATTCCAGCCGGCTTCGCGCCGTTCGGCATTCAGGCGATCGGCTCGAATCTGTTCGTCACCTACGCGATGCAAGACGCGGCCAAACACGACGATGTCCCGGGCGCGGGGCTCGGCATGGTCGATGTGTACGATACCGCGGGCAACCTGAAGCAACGCTTCGCGACAGGCGGTCCGTTGAACGCGCCGTGGGGCATTGCGCAAGCGCCCGGTAACTTCGGCTCGATGAGCGGCGCAATTCTGATCGGCAATTTCGGCGATGGCATGATCAATGCCTTCAACGCGTCGAGCGGTCAGTCGATGGGACAGATCAGTGGACCGAACGGCAGTCCGATCGTCGAGCAGGGCGTGTGGGGCATCGCGTTCGGCAACGATCTCAGCAATCAGCCTTCCAGCACGCTCTTCTTCGCGGCGGGGCCGAATGACGAAGCCGATGGCGTCTACGGAAGAATCGATCTGAATACGGCGTCGAGCTCAGGTACGAACACGGGCACGAACACGGGCACGAACACGGGTACGAACACGGGTACGAACACCGGCACAAGCGCGGGCGGCGGGATGAGCATTGGAATGTAGCGCTAAGCGCGCAATTGAGAAGCGCCGCTCTCGATGCGAGAACGGCGGTATTGCTTATGCGAGACGATGTGTGCTTGAGCAGTGCGTGTGATGATCATCACATCCACGCGTGGTTGAGCACCAGCGATGTCAGGTCCTGGCTGCCCTGACTCACATCTGATTCTGACGCCGGCATGTCCGCAATATCTGCAGAACTGCAAATGCCCCTCGCACGGTTTGCACATTCTGCAGCGGGCAATCGTAGCATTTTGCGGTTCGGTGCAGCACTTGGCCGACGCCCGTCTTATACTCGACCCGCGAGAGCGGGATCGATCTCGTTGTTCGTCAGGCCGAATTCCGCCATGCGAGCACGATGATCTGGCGAGCCCAGATATGAACGAAGGGCTGTGTTTACCGCCTGGATCAGATCGCTGTTACTTCTATTGAACGAGAATGCCCCGAGCGGAGGCTTCTGCTGCTTGCCCTTCGTTCCCGGTTCGTGCTCGATAGCCTCGAGCATTGAGCCTCCGATCCGGTTCGCAATGTTCCGATTCCCCAAGGCCGTGCTCGCATACGCATCGACGGCGCCAGAGAGAACCGCTTCGACAGCGTCGGCCTGATGCTCGAAGACGACTATTTGGTCCTCGCTTACGCCAGACGCTTTCGCTGAGTCGTGCTGCACCTGTCCGGCTATGATGCCAAGGCGCGCATCAGCGAGTTTGGCAAGCGACACGTAGCTGTCGAGCGCTTTCGGGTTTCCAGTCCGAACCAGAAAACCGTCTGCGATCCCCCATACCGGGACGCTGAACGCGACCATATTGGTGCGTTCGCGTGTGACGAACAGCGGAACGTTCATATCCCACCTGCCTGCTTCAACGCCGGGCAGGAGTTCACTAAACGACGTCAGATGATGCTCGATCCGGGCTACGCCGATCGCCCGAAGAACCGCGTCGGCCAGATCGATGTCAGCGCCCGTGGGGGTACCATCTGCTTCCGTCCAACCGAACGGGGGTTCTTCGATGTACGCAATCGTTACCTTCATCGCTGTGTCTCGCCAATTGGGAACGGCCATCAAATGCCGGGCCGAATGTTGACGATTCTACTTACATGCGCGGTTGTGGTTGCGGCGGCTCTCTCTGAAACGAACGCGGTTATGCCTGGATCGGGTGTCGGTCTTATGGACGTTGGTTGGATTGCGCGGCATCGCTACGGAAACGCACCCACGTCTTCCGGTCAATCAATGGTCACAACCCTGTCACGCACTGCCTCAAGCGAACCGGCAGTTGCTCAAGGAAAGATTTTTCGCGCTCACCACAATATTCGCGCTCCTGAAACGTCTTCAGGCGCATGGAACCGCCACCCACCTCGCACCCGATGACCGACCGAGACAGCGACATCACCGCGACCGTGGTGCGTGAGCGCACGAGGCTCGTCAATTTTATCCGGCGTCGAATACGCGACCCGGATGATGCCGAGGACATCCTGCAGGATGTGTTCCACGAATTCGTGCAGGCTTACCGGCTTCCCGCTCCGATCGAACAGGCGAGCGCGTGGCTATTTCGTGCGGCGCGCAATCGCATCATCGATCGTTTTCGCAAGAAGAAGGAGCAACCGCTGACCGATCTGTCTGAGGCCGAGGACGACGCCAGCGGTGAGTATCGCCTCGACCTCGCCCTGCCGGCGCACGATGCGGGCCCCGAAGCGCTTTACGCTCGCGCTGTATTGCTCAAGGCCTTGCAGGATGCGCTCGATGAGTTGCCGCCGAATCAACGTGAGGTATTTATCGCGCACGAGCTGGAGGGGCGGTCCTTCAAAGACATGGTGGCGGAAAGCGGTGTCACGCTCAATACGCTGCTCGCGCGCAAACGCTACGCGGTCTTGCATCTGCGCGCCCGACTGCAGGCCATTTATGACGAACTGGATATATAGAGGAGTCGAGGGATGAAGTTTCGAATCAGATGTGTGGGCAAAGCGCTGCTGGTGGTGGTCGCCATAGCCGTGCTCGGATGGGTGGTCATGACGCTATGGAATTGGGTGATTCCGGCGCTATTCGTTGGCGCCCGTGCGATCGACTTCGCGCATGCGTTGGGCTTGCTGGTTTTGAGCCGCATCCTGTTTGGCGGATTCCGCGGACACGGCGGCTGGCGCGAACGGCGTCACTGGCGCAAATGGGAAGCGATGACGCCCGAAGAACGGGAGCATTTCCAGACGGCATGGCGATCGGGCCGCGACCGGCGCGCGGGAGATTGAACATGCGCGAGAAATCAACGTACGACTGCAAACAGAAGCCGGGCGTGATTGCGCCAGTCGTCGACCTGAAACGTTGCGAAGGCAAGGGCGATTGCCTGGAGGTCTGCCCTGAGAATGTGTTTGAGATCCGGCGCATCGATGAGGTCGATTATCTCAGCCTCGATTTGATGCACCGCCTCAAGCTGCGCGTGCATGGAATGAAAGTCGCCTACACACCGAACGCGCACGCCTGCCGGTCGTGCGGTCTTTGTGTGACGGCGTGCCCTGAACGCGCGATCAAGCTCGCCAGAACGGCATAGCGTTACGCGTTTTAAGAACACCGCAGGCCGCCTGGCGCAGTGGTCAGTATTATCGATCTCCTCAAGGAGCGCACATGGCTTCATCAACCACGGATCTTCTGCGACAGCTTCACGAACAGAGCCAGACAGAAGTGATAGCCCGCGCACAGGCGCAATTTCAGGGATCGAGCGAGGAGTTTCTGACTCTCGCGGAGGAATACGAAACGCTCGTACCTCGACTCCGTGGACGGTTTCTCGAAACGCTCGGGCTATCGAGCGAAGATTTCGAATCCTCGCAAGGCACTCCTCTATCGTTAGCCGTGTCAGCGGAAACGGGACGGTTCTTACGCAACATGGTGCTTTCGCACAAGCCGGCTCGAATCCTCGAGCTCGGCAGTTCCTGCGGCGTGTCCACGCTGTATTTCGCCGAGGCCCTTCGCACGTTAGGCAGTGGGACGGTTGTCGCGACTGAACTCGATGCTGTTAAGTGCGCACAACTTCGGGCCCACGTCAGAACGGCGGGCGTAGACGCTTACGTTGACCTGCGGGAGGGCGATGTCTTCCAGACCGTTTCCGAGCTGGACGGCACTTTCGACATGGTGTTTATCGACGTCTGGGCCAACACCTATCTGAATCTGTTCAAGCAGATTGAGCGCCTGCTACGCCCGGGATCTATCGTTCTCGCCGACAACATGTACACCGCCGAGGACGCCGTTCGGCCATACAAGCACTACCTCGACGGCGATCCGCGCTTTTCGACCACGACGCTGGACTTTGAATCAGGGGTCGAATTTACAGTCGTCGTGTCATAGGCTGACGAAGAGTGGACGCCGTCCAGAATCCGGTTCAGGTGCCATTCAAGCTGGAAGGTTCGGCGATGCGATGTCTTGTCGACCATCCGGGGCGGATGCGCCAAATGTCATAGCAACTCCTCGTTAAGTCCGGACAGCACGATGGCGGAATGGCCTGCGCTGCGCCTGTGGACAGACTGCGCGCAAGTCGTGCTGCCCCCGCCGACCTACGCATTCCCACGCAGGGCCCCCGGGGCCGCAGGCGGCGTATCAGCCATCCGACCTGCTGCGGCGCCCGCTGTCCGGCGTGACCGGGTCTTCGAGCGCGTCGACGAGCGTGCGCCGCCCCGCGTCGAGGATTTCGTCGGCGAAGGCCGGATCGGCGCCTGCGATCGCACGCGACAGCACGAGCGCCCCGACCATCTGACTGAACGCTGCAATTGCATCGCGACGGGTTTGTTCCGTCGTCGCGCCTTCCGTGGCGATCATGGCTGCAAGCCGGTCGAGATACGCGGCGAGGCCGCGCGCGTAGGACGCACGCGCCGCGTCGGTCATCCGCGGAGCGTCGCCAGCGAAGCCGGACAGCGGGCACCCTGCTGCGACGTTGTCGCGGTGCGAGGCGGACAGGTAGCGTGCCGCCTGCTTCCCCAGGCTGCCGCCGTTTGGCGAATCCGCGTAGTCTTGCATCGCCTTTTCCATGACCGCGGTGACCAGCGCATCCTTCGACTTGAAGTGGTTGTAGAAGCCGCCCTGGCTAAAACCGGCTTCCTTCATCAACTCCGTCAGCCCCACGGCATCGACTCCGCGTACCCGGAAAAGCCGCTCGGCGGCCGCGACAATCGCGCTGCGGTTCTCGGCGGCCTGCTGTCGTGACACCCCCATCGATTTCTCCCTTATACAAGCGATCGCGTCGATTGAAAAACACAATGTCGATCATCATTGACATGCCGTAATTACGTCGACACAATGCGCCGTAAGACGATGGTGACCGACATTGTCACGAGTGTAGCCGACTTTCGCGCACAACGCGAAGCAACGCCGGCGTGCAACGGATGGCAGTCCAGGTTCATCGCGGTTCTTTGATGCCGGCGGGCGGCGGGCGGCGGGCGACCGACGTTGGCGCCGTTCGGCGGCGCAACGGTTCGGTACGCAAGGGCAGGTTTGTTTTCTCCGGGTTTCACGCGCGCTGCGAACCGGCGCACATGCGATTCATCATGCGAAAGGATGAGATATGAAGATCGAAGGTGCTGTTGTTTTCGTGACGGGTGCGAACCGCGGGCTTGGCCTCGAGTTCGCGAAGCAGGCGCTCGAAAGAGGAGCGCGCAAGGTCTATGCGGGCGCGCGCGATCCGGCCAGCGTAATGCTGCCGGGCGTCGTGCCCGTGAAGCTTGACGTGACCGATCCGGCGGCCGTGGCCGCTGCCGCCGACGCGGCGGGCGACGTCACGCTTCTGATCAACAACGCGGGCATCGCGCGGCTCGGCAGTCTGACGGACGACGGCGCGCTCGACGCGTTACGCGATCACTTCGACACCAACGTGTTCGGGATGCTGTCGATGTCGCGGGCGTTCGCGGGCCACCTTGTCGGCAACGGCGGCGGCGCGATCCTGAACGTTCTGTCTGTTGCGAGCTGGATAAACCGGCCGATCCTCGCGGCTTATGGCGTGTCGAAGTCGGCCGCGTGGGCGGTGACCAACGGCCTGCGTCACTCGCTGCGCGAGCAGCACACGCAGGTGGTCGGGCTGCATGCCGGTTTTATCGATACGGATCTGACGCGCGGGCTGGAAGTGCCGAAGGCGACGCCGGCCGACGTCGTGCGTCAGGCATACGACGCGATCGAGGCAGGGGCGGAGGAAGTGTCCACCGACGAGTTCACGCGGCAGGTGAAGGCCGGGTTGTCGGCAGGCGTCTATCTCGACGCTCCGGCGCCGCACTGAAGGCGCTGGAGCGCCCGCTCGTCGCGCGCGGGCATCTGGACGGAAAAGCAGGTCGCGGGCTGGAAGGAGGTGACCTCTGCGGTTCACGCAGCCGGCGGTCTGATCGTCTCCCAGCTCTGGCACGTCGGGCGAGTCTCCGATCCCATCTTCCACGCCGGCGATATGCGCCACGAATGGCCGGTAGTGGCCGCGCGCTGCCCCATGCATGAGGGACCGTTTCCCGTGGCACGTAAAGCGGCGATCTGCGGCAGGCGACCCGGAGCGCCCAGCCATCGCTACAAAAAGCGGACGCATGACGCACGTGATCAAACTGGAGTTGCTCCAATGCAGCTATCCGTGTGCGTATTTCAAGTACCTGCAACACGGATTGCCCGCACGGCCTGTTAGCGTCCCGGGCTCACTCGCCTGGTGGCAAGGAAGCCTCAACCGCGGACCGCCGCAGTAACCACAATGAGAGCCGAGAAGATCAGCGCCGGGGCGAGATGCCGGAACGGTTCCCGATTTCGTAGCAACGTGAAGAGCGCACCGATCATGATCGCACCGGCCAGCGTTAGGCCTAAGACTCTGGTTTGTCGTCCAGCAAGAAGTGCCGCACTCAACAACTCGAGAGCGCCACAGAGCCACTGAAACCATGCCGGATAACCCCAGCGTGCGAAGTCGCGCTTCACCGCGTCGGGTCTTGCGAGATTGACCACCCCAGCAACCGCGAACAGAACCGCTACGATCGTCGCGAGGATCGATTCTAAAGACGCACTGTTCCACGCCATCGTCATGCTCCGTTGATTTGCTGAAAGTGTTTTTGTGCAGAGAGGTCCGCAATCAGGCCGGGGCCATGGGGCTCCCACGCAAGAACTCGGCGGGCATGCTGGCCGCTTACTGTCTGGTCGAGCGCCAGTGCGTCAGCGAACAGTCCAAGCGATTTGCGAGCATCGTCGAGCGACCAGAGTTCGACGCGATCGGCGCCGACCGAGGCCCGAATCGCTTCACCCATTTCGGCAACGGCAACGGCATCTTCCGCGACCACGTTGAAGATCTGTCCCGTAACCCGACCGTCCCCGCTTGCCGCCTGCTCCACCGCGCTCAGGTAAGCCGTGGCGAGATCGTCGACGTGAACGGCAGGCCAGTGATCGCGACCATCGCCGACGACCCTCACACTGCCGGTCTGACGGACCATCCCGGCAAACATGCCGAAGACGCCACCGCCGTAGCCGTGCACCATCGCCGGCCTGAGAATCACTGCGGCAATCGAGCGGCTCGCCGCTAGCGCCCGCACATGTTGCTCCACTGCGGGCCGCCAGGCGATGAGTGGTGTCGGGTTCAGCGCCGAAGCTTCAGTCGCGGGCTCCCCCTCCGTATTGCCGTAGACCCAGGTGCCCGACGTATAGACAAACGCCGCGCCCGGCTGCAAATGCGAAAGCATCGCTACAGCCGCAGCCTCATCAACGGCACCGGCGGAAGCATCATTGGTCGACGCCATGTGCACCACGCCCTCGGCGGCCCCGGCGGTCGCAGCGAAAGACTGTGGCTCACGCAGGTCGCCGGAATGCAGTTTCACGCCGAGATCTGCTAGCGCGCTGGCAGCAGCCGACCTGTCCTGGCGCACCAGCGCCGTCACCTGATGGCCGCGGCTGATTGCCTTGCGCGCGACCGCTTGCCCGATGTAGCCAGTACCACCTGTCATGAACAGTTCCATAGCGTTCTCCTCGATGATTGCCTGCGAAGTTGATAAGTCACACGAACGAGACTTGCCGGTCTCGTTTTGACAAATCTAAACGAGACTGACCAGTCTTGTCAACTACTCGGCGATCTGTTATTTATCTGGGATGAACACTCCCTCTCTCCCCGACCTGAGCCCGCTGCAACGCCGTAAGCGGTCCGCCATCCTCGAAGGCGCGAGAACCGTTTTTTTAAGCCAAGGTTTCGGCCTGGCAACAATGGACGATGTCGCCGCGGCCGCTGGCGTCGGCAAACAGACGGTCTACCGCCACTTCAAGTCGAAGGAGGCACTCTTCGTTGGTCTGGTGAGCTCGATGTGCGCTCAGGTGGGTGGACTTCTTGCCGGGGATCAGGACGAGCAATCCGATGGATCACCCGAAGCCGAGTTGCACGAGTTGGGGTGGTTGGTGGCACGAAGCCTTATCGTGCCGGATCACCTGCGGCTTTACCGGGCCATCGTCGCTGAGGCCGAGCGTCTTCCGGAACTCGGCCAGGTGTTTTACGAAAATGGCGCAAAGGTCGTGCGTGCCTTCGCGGCAAAAATTCTGCGAAAGCGATTTGACGAATCGACTGCTGTATTGCGGGCAGCGACATTCGTTCAGTTGGTGCTAGGCGACGCGTATCTGGAACTGTCAATTGGCTACACGGTGCCCGATGTTGAAGCGCGCTTTGCGCTGCAGATTGACGAGGCGGTGTCGGCTGCACTTCGCTAAAATGGGCCAACCCTGGCAGTTTTCCGCGTAGCGACACTCCACATCAGTTCATTTTGACGCCGCAACCAGACTAAGCGCGTATGCTGGGAATACCACCTTGTCACGCAACGCATCAGGAGCAACACCATGGCCAAGAGTCAATTGCGCAGCACTCGCGAAGCGAAAAAGCCCAAGCAACCCGCGAAGCCGTCAGTGCCGGCGAAGCCGTTCAGCACGGTTCGTTCGCGGGTTGCGAACGAAGCTGTCGCCAAGAAGAAGACGTAAATCGGTTGGCCGCGGACACGCGGCACAGCGATCACATGCAACTTGTAACGTTCACCGCAGTAAATTGATATCTCCACATTGAAGGCGCAAACCGCTTCGGGAGGCGCATCATGATCCATCACCACTCGGACCCCACTTTTCGTGGGCTTCCGCTCACGGCCGAGCAAGACTCGGAAATTCGTCATTACCTGAACAGGAAGGCCAAGCTCGGCAAGCCATGGAATACTCCCGAGCTGCGCGGGATGCTTGAGGACATGCTGCTGCCGCCAAGTACCGACGACGACAGCGAGAGCGATATCCCGGGCGACGCGTCGAGCGCCGCTGAGCGCGCAGCCGCGTTCGTCGATCAGGACATGGAACCAATCGAGGCGTATGAGGAATTGCATGCCGCGATGGAAGCCGAAAGCATGAAAGGCGATCCGCACTAGCGGGAGCGCGCCGCGCAGGTAGTGAGCGTGCAACCCGGTCCATCTGAGGCGTAGAACGAAGGACGACACATGGCACTCAGTTTTTCCAACCCCAGCCGCAGCTATGATGGGATCAGGCATGGCGTGTGGTTCTGGGGATACGACAAAGCACGCGAGATTACCTTCTTTGTGGAAGACCGCGTACTGAAGCATTTCGACTCCGCCCTCGGTACTGACGAAGCCGAGGTGCTGGCCTCCTTCGACCGGAATCGCAATGAGATCCTGAAGGTCGCCATGACCCTGTATGCCGAGGGGCCGCAGACTCTCTACACGCTGCACTAAAGCTTCATCCGGTCACCCATGCTGAATGAGTTGATCCAGTTCAGGCGATCAACGCGTTTTCATGCAGGCTCGATCCGCTGCTGCCGGTCGACGGCTTCCGCATCCTGAGGCTGTTTTTGATGCACTTCGGCCAGTCGCCGGGGCGATCGCTGACGACTTCTCGACCGAAGTCGACTCTTGATATCAGGACTGGCAAGGCAGTTATAAGTCTCCTTTGCCTGCCTACATTTGTGCATCCACGACCTGGAAGGTCGGGATGCAGGACACCTTGCACGTCTGGAGGCCCTACCATTGATAGCGCACGCCGAGATCGCCCGCGACGCCACTACGGCGGACATTGCTGTCTCCACTCACGGCGAACTGGTAGCCGAGCTGTCCGTAAAGGTTCAGCCGCTCCTTGAGCCTGGCGGTGACACCGCCGGCGAGCTCCAGTCGCGTGGCCTGCACATTCAGCGGCACCCGGTCATTGGCGAAGGTCGTGGTGGCCTGGGCATTGAAATCCCGCCACAGATTGGCACGCACATACGGCTGCCACACCGCTCCCTGGCTGCCTTCGATGGTCCACTTCCCGCGCACGCCGAGGCGGCCACTCGCGCCCGAAGTGGAGCCGAGGGAGACTTCACCCAGACCATCGTTCGCGTCGGAGAACGACACGTGCTGCCAGATGATCTGCGCCTGCGGCTCCAGCTCGAAACCCGGGCCGAGCGGCAGGGGGATCGGATAGCCCCCCTCGAGTGATGTCGCGAAGCCCGTACCCCGGACCGGCAGATTCGCAAACTGAGTGGTCGCGGCGCCGTCGTAGTGCGTACCCTGCACAACCGCATCGACATACCAGCCGCTGGGGCCGTAGTCCGTCCAGTAGCCTCCGCCTGTATATGCATTCAGATGCATTGAGCCGGTGTGCTCCAGCGTGTATCCGGTTGCCGCTGCGTTGGTGACCAGGCCATCGACATCTGCACTGCCGTAGCCGTATGCAAAGTAGACGCCTGCAGCGTCGCGATGACCGGGCCAGACGCTTCCACGCCATAGGTCGAGACCGGTCTGCACGCCTCCGACTCCGCCGCTCACGCGCGGATCGGCGTAAGCCTCGTAGCGGTTGTCGATCTGGCCGCCGAACACGCGTCCCCAGGCGGAGCTTGCCCAGCCCGAGCCGCCCGCGCCGCCGCTCTCCGTCGTGAGCGTGTCGCCGATGCGCTCATGGAGCGTCCCGAGCATCTCGACACCCATCTGCCGGGCGACCGGTTGAACTACGCCATAGGTGGCCAGTTCCGGCCCGATGATCGGGTAGACGCCTGGCGGCAGCGGATCCGGTGGGGGCTCGGTGCCAGGTCCAGTTTCCGGTTCCTCTTCGCTTCCCCCCGGTGGGGGCGGCACGACGAACGACGAGCGCAGAAACCAGTCCTCGGGATTGCTGCTGTTGAGGCCACCGCGAAACAAACGATAGTCTTCGGCGCCACCGCGCGCCTCGCCGACGAGCGAAAAGGCGTCCGACGCCGTGGTGCCACCGTTGGTTGTCTCGACGACGAGAATGCCGTTCCCCGTCGTCAATCCACCGGAGCCGCCCGCGTTCGTGATACGTACGGCTGAAGGGTCGGCGCTGCCGCCGTTGATGATGAGTCTGTCCGACGGCGAGCCATCCAGACCGAGGAACGTGCGCAGCGCGAGCGTGCCGCCGGCACCCACGAAATTTTTGACAGTCATTGCACCGAATTGCCCTGCCGGGAGCCCGAAGCCCGGCTCAACCGTTCCGGCATTGGTGACGGTGTTCAAGTCCGTTCCTGTACCGCCCAGGGTTCCGTTCGCCTCCACATTGACCGGCGACTGCAACGAGCCGGTCAGATTGAGCACGCCATTGCGAACGTTGGTCGGACCAGTAAAGGTGTTCTGGCCGGATAACGTGAGCACGCCGTTGCCGGGGCCTTGGCCAGTGCCCCGCTTCCGGAGAGCACGCCGGACCAAGTCGCGCCCATGCCGTTGGTGTCGATGGTCGACGTCGTGCCTCCGACCAGCGTTGCGTTGACGCCTGCGCTCAGCGCCGAACCCACCACCTGTATCGTTCCTCCACCGAGATTGAATGCATAGGTGCCACCCAGATTGTTGAAGTCGCCGAACAGCGAACTTCCGCCAATCTGCAGTGTGCCGCCCGACAGGTTATACGTGCCGTTGCCGGCCGCCGCGAGGAACAGTCTCGACGCGCTGCCGATTGCAAGGGTACCGCCGGTCTGGTTGATCGTACCGGTGCCCTGGCTACCCGTGGACGTGACGTTCGAGCCGATGAACAGCGTCCCATTAGCCACGTTGAAGGTGCCGCCGCTCAGATTGAGCGTGCCGCTGCTCGGGTTGCCTTGCGTATTGCGGCCGAGCGTCATGAAGTCGGTGGTGCTGTTGCCGAATGTGACCGTTCCGCCCGCCAGGTTGTAGGTGCCCGTACCGCCCTGGTTGCCGATGTTCAGCGACACCGGCGTGCCCGGCATACCGAAGACGACGTTGCCCGCGGTCTGCGTAACCGTGCCCGTGCCGCCGAAGTCGCCGACCTGGAGCGCGGAGTTGAACGTTAGCGTGCCGCCGCTCACGTTCAACGTGCCAGACGACGTCGATCCGGGAAGAGTTGGGGCATTGCCCAGGCCCAGCGAAAGATAGTCGATGGCGGCGTCGCTGCTCGTCGCCGCCAGTCCACCGCCAATCACGAATGCGGAGCCCCCCCGGATCCTTGCGCCGTCGATCGTCAGTGTGCCGCCCCCCGTTTTGACAAACTGGCCTTGTTGCGACGTTGGATCGCTCGCAACGCCAGCATTGTTGATCGTGCCGGAGAAGCTGGTGCTCGTGTTATCGGTGCCAACGAACAGGACGTTGTTGGCGGGGGTGTCGATCGTTTCGCTCCCGGAGAGATTGGGCCGCTCAGTCACCGTCTGCTGCGCCAATGCCGGCACGGGTGACAGGCCCATGAGCCATATGGCATGGAGGATGCAAAAAGGGTTGAGTCGCTGGTGCCGCGTCGTCAGCGGAATCGTCAATCGACCGCGCGCGCCGCCGGCCAACGTGCTTAACGATGCGCGATGAATCGCTCTTGCCGTCACGATGACCCTCCGTTACCTGCCGGTGGAAGTTTGCCAAGTCAAGCGAGCTTGACTTCCGGAGACCGACCCATCGACGTTGACTTTGGAAAGCATCTCCCCGAACAGTCGTTGCCTTACTGGTTGTGCGCACGCGATTGAGTTGTTGCCAAGTTCTGCTAAGAGTAGGTAGGCAGATTGAATTGTCAAGAATTAGCCTGGAAGGCTTCGATTGCGCTCCTGTCATGCGAGTTACCAACGGCTCGCCGCCCGAGAAAAGCGCCTAAGCATATCGTCGTGTCCCGATTGGATCTCCGCTTTCCAGATTGCCACTGACGTTTGACTGTCCCGGCGATGCTTCCGGTGAGCGGCTCCTCGCGGCCGAGCGCAGCCGTTTGCCAACCGCGCAACAACCCGGTGATACTTCGGCGTCCACTCAGTCAGATCGCGCCCGCCTCAGTTAGAGATGCCTCGGACCCGCCGCGATGCCTCCCGCATCCGTTGGGACTTCTGCTTTCCCAACCATTGCAGCGATTCCCGCACGACCTCGGGCGGAACCTCATTGAATGACGCGCTGCGAATCAGCGCCTCGCTTGCGGCAATGTCGTTGAACTGCCCCAGCTTGTTCTGCACGGATGTCAATTCCTTGATGGTGCGACCGTGTCCGCTTTTGATAACGGGTTGAAAAAACTCCAGCAGGTACCTCAGTTTTTTGCCTGCCTTTCGAACGTCGTGAAGATCCTCCTCGTGAGTGTCCTCGCTGCGTGCAGCGCGTCTGCTTCGCTTTTGAAGTGCACGCCGTGCTAGACGGACACGCTTCTCGGCGAACGCCTGAACGGGTAGATTGTCGCAACGCGACAGCAGTGTGGTTTGCGCGCGAAGCAGGACATCGTTCAGAAACGCCTCGACATCGTCGCTTTTGATCATCGTCCGGCTATGCACCACCGCCTGCGCGCGCTTCTCGCGCGCCGCGGCCACCAGCAGTTCGATCGAGGCGCCGGACTCCTGGGCGGCTCTCAGCAGATCGCCTGCTATGTCCCAGTCACGGGTTCCGCCTGCCACGGCCGCAAGACGCTTGAATTCTTCGGTGGCTTGCGCGGTCGATTCCTCTCCGAGGTATGGAGAGTACGCCCAGTACAAAGCCCGAAGCTTTCTGAAAGCCACGCGAAGCTGATGAAACCCTTCTGCATCGCTCTGCGTGGATAGCTCTCTTGCCCTTTGCACGGCTTCGGCCACCACCGGCGCCGCCAGCGACGAGAAGGTACTAGCGATGGAACTCGTTTTTGAAAGTGATGAACCTGCCGTCCGGCGGTTGACTTTGAAGAGAGTGTTTGGCCGTGGCAAGGACCAGTCACCATCCATATTCATTGCAGCCTCGAGTCGAATAGAAAATCCATTTGCCGAGACCTTACCATAGCGACCCTCTAGCGCCGAGATTGTGACGCGTTGATGACGCACTTTAAGCTGCCGCGCGTCCGCTGTCCTCGCTTCGAAACATTACCGGCTTCTGCTGTTCTGTATTAGGATGCTCAACTATGTCTGGCAACGCCCGATACGCCGCCGTGTGGTGCGCGTCTTGAGAGTATCTGGGGCATAAGTGGGAGTTCGGTTTGAAAAAACGCGCCACCGTGATCTGTCGCAGAGGTAAGCGAATCCTTCTGGTCGCACGTAGTCAAGCAAAGTGGGCTTTACCGGGCGGGATCCTCAAGCGTGGAGAACATCGCACGGACGCCGCACTTCGGGAACTCAAGGAAGAAACTCAACTATCCGGCAAGTCGGCCAAGCATCTCTTCGACTTCCGTGGCAAGCAGAAGCACCATCACGTGTTTTCCTGCGAAATCCCGAATCGGGCCAAAGCTCGCCCGAGTAACGAAATAGCCAGGTGTCGCTGGGTTCACATGGACGAGATCCGTCGCCTCATGACCAGCGGGCCGACGACCGATATCGTGAAGCTCATGTATCAGCGGCGCAGGAAGTAGCCCAGACCTTCAACTGATACCCCGGCGTCCGATTGCACGGCCAGGAACTAAACAAGCGAGGCCGGCGCACCAGCCTCGCTCAAAATTTCGAAAGCCCGAAAAACTACGCCGCGAACTTGAGCGCCTGTGCGAAATCCGCAATCAGGTCGTCGATATCCTCGATGCCCGCGGACAGCCGCAGCATGCCGTCGGAAATGCCCATCGCCTTGCGCGTTTCCGGCCCGGCTTCGAAAAAGATCGTCGGCGCGACGGGAATGATCAGCGTGCGCGTGTCGCCGAGACCGGTCGCCTTGACCGGCAGCTTGAGCGCGTTGACGACTTCGACCATGCGATCCACGTTGAGTAATTCGAACGACAACAGCCAGGATGCGCCCTTGAACAGCGTCTGTGCGATCTCGTATTGCGGATGGCTCTTCAGGCCGGGATAGAACACGTTGCCGATCGCTTCGTGCCCTTCGAGAAACTGCGCGAGCGCGAGCGCATTGTCGCTGCTTTGCTTCACGCGCAAGGCGAGCGTTTCCGCGCCCATCGCGATCGAGTGCGCCTGCTCGGACGACAATGCCGCGCCCATGTCTCGCAGGCCTTTCTTGCGGATCTGCAGCAGCCCCTGATCCTTCGCCGCCGAGCGCCGATAGTCGTCGGCGATGTTCGGATACGCGCTCCAGTCGAACAGACCGGTATCCGTCACCGCGCCGCCGAGGGCCGCGCCATGACCCGCGATAGTCTTCGTCAGCGAGTTGATGACGAGGCTCGCGCCGACCGCCTTTGGCTTGAACAATGCGGGCGAGGTAATCGTGTTATCGACGAAGTACACGATGCCGCGCTCACGGCACACGTCACCGATACCTTGCAGGTCGGGAATCTGCGTGCCCGGATTCGCGATGGTTTCGACGAACACCATGCGCGTATTCGGCCGGATTGCGTTCTTCACGTCGTCGACGTTGCACGCGTCGACGGTCGTGACTTCGATGCCGAGCGCCCGCAACGTGCCGAACAGACTGTTGGTGTTGCCGAACACGTAACGGCTCGACACGAGATGATCGCCCGCGCGCAGCAGCGTGAGGAACGTCGCGGTGATGCCGGCCATGCCTGTGCTGAAGCAGATGGTGCCGACGCCTTCTTCGAGGCTGGTGATCTTGCGCTCGAGCGCGGCGGTGGTGGGCGTGCCCTGCCGTGCGTAATTGAAGCCGCCTTTCTTCGTGCCCTGGAACACGCCGATCAGGTCCTCGACGCGCTCGAAACCATATTGCACGGACGTATGAACTGGCTGACGCAAGGCACCGTGCTCGGTGCCCGCAATTCTGTCGCCGTGAACGATGCCAGTGGTGAAACCTTGCTTGTCCATTCCTTCTCCGCTTTTTTAGATCGATTGCTTCCAACCGATTATCGCCTGTAACCGCTCGCCGGCGAAGTCCTTGGCGTCCCGTCCGGCGGCGCGGGACACCCCGAATGGGCAAAACCCGCTCCGCGATGTTGCGCTGCGGGGTTGACTAGCCTCGGTGGCACGAACAGGCTCTAAGTCTTCATCGACCAGCACGGGAGCGAACGTGGCCGACCCTGATCATCCTGCTAGCAAACCGAAGACGGCGCACATCATCGCCGCGCAGGCGAGCCCGTGCGACGAGCTCGTCATCCGCACGCAGCCCATCACGACCGGCCGCCCGTGCCAGCGCAAGCGCCTCGCGCTGGCCGCGACGATCGGCGGTTCGAGCATGGCGTTCATCGATGGCTCCGTCGTCAACGTCGCGCTGCCGGCCATTCAGAGCGAACTCGGCGCGAGCGTCGCGGCGATGCAGTGGGTCGTCAACGCGTATCTGCTGTTTCTCGGCTCCCTCGTGCTGATCGGCGGATCGATGGGCGACAAGCTCGGCCGGCGCACGGTGTTCATCGCGGGCGTCGCGCTTTTCACGCTGGCGTCGGCCGCTTGCGGGTTTGCACCGAATGCGTTTGCGCTGGTCGCCGCGCGCGCGGTTCAAGGCATCGGCGCATCACTGCTCGTACCCAGCAGTCTCGCGATCATCGGCGCGGTGTTCGACGACGCAGCGCGCGGACGGGCAATCGGCACCTGGGCGGGCGTCGGCGCGATCACGTCGGCCGTGGGGCCGGTGGCGGGCGGCTGGCTCGTCGACGCATGGTCGTGGCGCGCGATCTTCTTCCTGAACGTCCCGCTCGCGGCGCTGACGATCGCGCTCGCCATATCGGCGGTGCCCAACAGCCACGGGGCCGATGCGCCTGGACAGCTCGACTGGCCCGGCGCACTAAGCGCGGCCACGGGCCTCGCCGCGCTGACGTTCGGCCTGACCGAAGCATCGGCGCGTGGCTTCGCGCATCCGCTCGTATTCTGTGCGATTGGCGCCGGCGTGCTGATGCTCGCCGCATTCGTGACCATTGAGGCGCGCAGCCCCAACCCGATGATGCCGCTCGACCTGTTTCGCTCGCGCGACTTCGCCGGCGCCAACCTCGTCACACTGCTGCTTTACTTCGGCCTTGGCGGCACGTTCTTCTTCCTGCCGTTCACGTTGATCCGCGCGCATGGCTACACCGCGACCGAAGCGGGGGCGGCGCTGTTGCCGGTGCCTTTCATCATCGGTTTGCTATCGCGCTTCACTGGCGGTCTGACTAGCCGCTTCGGTTCGCGCACGCTGCTGACCGTTGGCCCGGGCGTCGCCGGAGTCGGGTTCACGTTGCTGGCGCTGCCGTTCGTGCGCGGCAGCTATTGGGCTGAATTCTTCCCTGCGCTCGTCGTGCTCGGGCTCGGCATGACGATCACCGTCGCGCCGCTTACCACGACCGTGATGGGCGCGGTGCCGAGCGACCGCACAGGCGTGGCGTCCGGCATCAATAACGCCGTTGCGCGCGTGGCGGGCCTGCTGGCGATTGCGGTGCTCGGCATCGTATTCGTGTGGTCGCACCACGCGGCGCTATCGGCGCGCCTCGACGAACTGCATGTGCCGCAAGATACGCGCCAGAGCGGGCAATTGCTGGCGCCGGTCGAGCAAGCGGGAGGGGCGGCGGGCGACTCGCATACGCCGCGCGAGACATCCGTGGCGCGCGCGCAAGCCGATGCGATGACCGACGCGCTGCGGGCCGTCGCGCTCGTCTGCGCCGCGTGTGCGTTCGCCGGAGCGGGGCTTGCGATGGCCACCATCCAGCCGCTGAAACGGCCGGCGGTGGCGCGCCCGGAGTGAGATACGAAACTCAGTGGTGAACAGGCCGCACCGGGGACCCCGTCGGCCGGATCACCGCGGCCGCTCGCGCCTCGATTCTTGCCGCCGACGAAGTCGGTTGATGTGGAATGGTTGCGCTGTCGTACCCGTTCATTTGTTCATCGATGATGAAATCCGCGACTCTCATCGCGTCCATCGAGTTGCCGTCCACGTCGTTCCACTCGCGAATCGCGCGATTGACCTTGGTTAGCGCGGTGACAGCAAGCAGTATGGCGTCGGTCTCGGTGATCTTGCCTTCGAGATCATCTACGAGGTAGTCCGCAACACGTAGAGCCGCGCCGATCAGATTGCTGTCGTCGCTCAAGTCCGTCAGTACCGCATGAACCACTGCGAGGCAAGCATCTTTGCGTGCAAGTGCGATGTCTGTCATGAGGTTCTCCAGAGTCCAGGTGCAAACACAATTTATTCCGAGTGCTCCCTGCATGTCGAATGCGCCCACCGTGAAGCCGCCACCGCGTTGCCTTTACCAGCGCTGGTGGACGTGCGGCGCGATATGGCGCTGATAGACATCCCGGACCCGTTGCATGACCTCGTCGGACAGCGGCGCGAGGTTCGCGGCCGAGACGTTCGACGCCGCCTGGGCCGCGTTTTTGCTGCCCGGGATGATGACGGAGACGGCATCCTCCATCAGGATCCAGCGCAGAGCCAGCTGCGCCATGGAGGCGTTCACGGGTACCAGGCTGAGCAGTTCGTCGACCGCTTGCAACGCGACGTCGTAGGGCACGCCGGAGAACGTTTCGCCGACGTCGAACGCCTCGCCATGCCGATTGAATGCACGATGGTCGTCTGATGCAAAAGTCGAATCCGCGGACATCTTGCCCGTGAGCATGCCGCTGGCCAGAGGCACTCGCGCGATGACCGCAACGTATTTCTTTTGCGCTTGCCTGAAGAACAGATCGGATGGACGCTGACGGAACATGTTGTAGATGATCTGCACCGAAACCACGTTCGGATATTCGATCGCCTTCAGCGCTTCTTCCACCTTTTCGACCGACACGCCGTAGTAGCGGATCTTGCCGGCGGCGACGAAGTCGTCCATTGCGTCGAACACCTCGGGACGGTAGTAAACCTCCGTCGGCGGGCAATGCAACTGGATCAGGTCGAGCGTGTCGACGCCGAGATTCGAGCGACTCCGGTCGATGAAAGCTTCGAGCTCGCGCTTGTTCAGATAGCCGCTGGTCACATGCGGGTCGAGTCGGCGCCCGAGCTTGGTGGCGACAATCGGACGTTCGCCGCCTCGTTGCCGCAGCACGTCGCGGATGATCCGTTCGGAGCGACCATCGCCGTAGACATCGGCCGTGTCGATGAACGTGACACCGTTGTCGAGCGCGGCATTCAGCGCGGCCTTGGCGTCATCTTCCGCAACACCGCCCCACGAGCCGCCGATCGCCCATGCCCCAAAACCGATTTCCGACACATTCCAGCCGGTACGACCAAATTTTCTCGTCGAAAGCGTCATTTGGATGCTCATCCTCTGTTTTTTTGCGAAGTTGCGTCGCAGGTGGTTCATGACCCTTGCGGGAGCGCCGGCGACCGTTGTACATAGTGTAGCAAGCGGGCAGGACCGTTGAAGTGGGGTATGCGTCCGGACGGAATCGATGATCGCCCGCGCGATGCGATGAAGTATGATTTCCACGGCATCGAAGCGGCTGCTCCGACAACAGGACGTGGAACCCGGAAGAAGGTGGCGTAATGACAACCAACGCAGGTTCTGAAGGCATCGCGAACGACGGGCTCGGCGGCACTCGCACGAGTGCACGGATTCCGGCCATCGCACCATCGCGAACCGCGCTTGTCGTCATGCATTACCAGACCGACATTCTCGGACTCTTTCCATCGGTCGCGCCCGCCTTGCTCGCCAATACGCGCAGCTTGTGCGACGCGGCCCGGGCCAAAGGCGTCAGCGTCTATTTCGCCAACCTCAGGTTCAGTCCGGGCTATCCGGAAGTCAGCCCGTTGAACAGGAACGGGCAGGGAATCAAAAGTCTTGGCCTCTTCCTCGCAGACCGGACCGCGCCGGAGTTGGGCCAGCAGGCCAACGAACCGCTCGTCATCGCGCATCGTGCGAGCGTGTTCTTCGGCACCGATCTGGAGGCGAAGCTTTCGGGGCAAGGTATCGATTCGCTGATCATGGTCGGCATCGCGTCGACCGGAGTCGTGCTCTCCTCGGTCGCGTACGCCAGCGACGCGGACTTCCGCCTGTATACGGTGAAGGATTGCTGTTACGACCCGGACCAGGTGGTCCACGAGCGTCTGTTTTCTACCGCATTCGATTCACGCACAACGGTGCTGTCACTGGCGGATGCGCTACTGCTGCTCGCGTAGACCAATATCGCCAGCTCGATTACGTCTTTCCCCGGCGTTCCGTTGGTTTCGCTACGAACAAACCCCGCTATCGCACCAGCGCTTTCGGGCCGCCCGGCGTGACCGAGTAACCGTCGTTCAACGTCTGCAGGAATGCGATGACGTCGCGAATCTCGGCCTCGTTCAGCGCGGGCTTGCCGCCGAGCTTCCGATCCATCGGCGCATCCGCGAAGTCGACGTTGTTGCGATAGCGGCGCGGCAGATCGTCGAATTTGTCGACCTTGCCGTTGGCCCCCTTCGGATACCACTTTGCCGGATTGGTATCGCGCTCGACATAGAAGCGCATCACGTCCTCGAGCTTATGAAAGCGGCCGTTGTGGAAAAACACCGAGCGCGTCGCAACGTTGCGCAGCGTCGGTGACTTGAACATGCCGCAGAAGCCGGTTTCCTTTGCCAGATCCGAGCGATAGGGGCCGCACAGGCCAAGGTCGAAATACGTCGGATCGCGATTGGCCGGAATTTCCGGGTTGCGCGGCACCCCGAGCGCAATGAACGAAAAGTCGGCGAATTGCGCCGGCCGTCCACCGGGCCCGGGCGCGTCCAGATGGCATTTTGCGCAATTGCCCTTGTCGGGGTTGTTGAACAGCGCGTAGCCGCGCAGTTCCTGCGCCGTGAAGTCCGCATTGCCCGACATCGCCGCATCGAACTTGCTCGTGTACGGCTGGAAGCTCACGTCTTCGGTCTGAAACGCTTCGAGTGCTTCGCCGATGTGCGCGAATGCCTTGTCCGTCTGCGAGAAGACCTGGGCGCCGAAGACCTTTCTGAAGGTGTCGGCATAAGCGCTGCGCCGCAGCTTCGCGACGACTTCGGCCGCGCTGCGGTTGGCCATCTCGTTCGGATTGAGCAGCGGCATCGACGCCTGATCGTGCAACGATGCGGCGGCGCCGTCACGCATGAAGCCGCCCGTCGGTCCTTCGTCCTCGATATCTTCCGAGGCGGGCGTATAGAAGTGCCGGCTGAACAACGGCGTGAAGCTCAGATAGCGCAGCGACGGCACCGAACGCGTACCCGGCTGGCGCATGTCGGCGCCGCCCAGTTGCACGGCAAGGCCGTTCGGTGGACCGTAGGCGTGCTCGGGACTATGGCAGTTCGCGCATGACATCTTTCCCGAGGCCGATAGCGACGCGTCGAAGAATATCTGTTTGCCAAGTTCGGCCCGCTGGCTCAACGCGGCAGGGCTCGCGGGGTAGCGAACCCATCTTTGCACCGAGACTTTGGCGGCCGCCTTGGGCACCGCTTTCGATGCCGCGGCAAAGCCGCCCGCGGCGGCCGTCAGTCCATTGCCCGACGGTGCTTGTGCCGTGGCTGAAAAGCTCGCACCCAGCGTGAAGGCGGCGAACGCGGCAATCGTTACAGCGCCCAATCCACTCGCCACTTTGAAGCAATCTCGAATCATCTGCATGCGTGCGTCGTTTCAACGGAAGACGGTGGAGCGAAGGCCCCACCGTTTTTTCGATGCTCTCGTCGATCAGAAATTGAACATCGCCATCAGGTCGCCGATCGAAGTCGTGTTGATCGGCAGATACGGGCTTTGCGTCGAGGTGACCGGATTCGGCAGACGGTCGCGGCTACGCGTCGACAGCGGCTGCAGGCGCCAGTTGCGTTCGATGAATTTGAGCACCGACGCATGATCGTAGTACGTGTGGTCGACCATCCCCTTGCGGGCATACGGCGACACCACGAGCATCGGAATGCGCGGACCGTCGCCGAAGAAATCGAGGTTCTGGATCGCGCCGGTGTCGAAGTGGCCGCCGCCTTCGTCGGTGGTGATCAGGATCGCCGTATGCGCCCACAGCGCCGGATTGGCCTGAACGTTGGCGATCACGGTCTTCAGGAATGCCTCATAGGTGGCCGGTGCCGAATAGCCGGGGTGACCGCTGTCGAGGTTCTTCGGCACGACGAACGACACCGCGGGCAGCGTGCTGTTCTTGATGTCGTTGGCGAACGTCGTCAGATCGGTCAGGTTCGCCTTCAGCGCGGGCGTGCCCATCACCTTGCTCGACGCGACCAGCGGGTCGCCGATGACGTTGTACTGCGCCGACTGTGCAAGCGCCGCCGCCTGCGCCGCCGGCAACCCGTCCGCGAGTTCCAGCAGCTGGGTTTCAGCTGCAAGGTCGCTGGTGGTGCGCCCGCCCGTATACCACTTCCACGACACGCCCTTGGCGGCCAGCGCCTCGGCGATGGTGGGCACGGTCTGCGGCGGGTAGTTGTAGTTGTTCGGACCGATCGGCTGGACGTTGCCGTTCAGGTCATAACCGGGGTTGTAGTTGTTGACGAGATAGTACTTGCCCGCGTCGCAATTGCTTGCGACCTTCTTCGCGGCGAGGAAATTGAGAATGGCTGACACGCCGGCCTGGCTCGCATCGGAACAGTTCACGTAGGAGCCGCCTTCGTAGCCGTCCTGGGTGTAGAAGTTCGCCGTTTGCGCCATCGGGTCAGGATTTTCGATCTGGTTGGCCGGCGGCGTTGCGACGGTGCCGGCCGTGTTGAAGTACGGCTCGTCGGCCGTCGCGATCGAGAAGAAGTTCGCGCCGGTGCCGCCCATGATCGACTGGTGATAGTTGTCGCTGACCGCGTAGGTTTGCGCGAGTGACTGGAAATACGGCGCATCGCCGGTCGACATGTTCATGAAGCCCATCAGTTCGCCGCCCTGCGACGGATTCTGCGGCGTGATGCCGGTCGTATCGCCGCCCTGGCCGACCGTGGTGGCCACCCACGTGAACATGTCGTGCTTGCTGTTGTCGCCGCCGGTTTGCTGCCACATCTGGAAGAAGCGATGGACCGGGTCGCCGGTCATCGCGTAGAGCGTCAGCAAGGGCGCGACGGCCGTGACCTGCTGCGCGTACGGTACGTACCTGGTGATCTGGAACGGGCCGTTAGGCAGCGTGGCCGGGAAGCGCGTGTCGGCCGTGCCGCCGCCGGTCGTGAAGGTCTGGAGGTTTTCGATGCCGATCTGTTCCGGCTGCGGCAGAGTCGCGTACGCCGCGCCGCGCGTCGGGTTGATCGTGTAGGCCGTTTGCGTCGTGCCCTGGTTCTGGGCAGCCTGCGCGAAGTTTGGACCCGGCGTGCCGTCCGCGTTGATGATGCCTTCCGACAGCAGGTTCTTGACCGTCTGGCCGTCCGGCGCGACGTAGCCGCCGAACAGGCCGTCGAAAGTCTGGTTCTCGCCGACCACGACGATGACGTGCTGAATCGGCGTCGTGGTCGCGCTGTTGCTCAACGCGAGCGCCGAGCTCACGGCGGCGGCCGGCATCGCGCCGGAGACCGCGCCCGTGGGCGGGATCGAAACCTGCGCGCGGCTGGCGTCGACACCGGCGGCGACCGTGCCGGCGTGCACCGTGAAGCGCGCGATATCGAACAGGTTATCGAGCGGGTTACTCGCATTCGCCTGATAGGGCGTGCCGATCGGGTCCGCGACGGTATTGAGCGGCACGTTGAACGCGCTGAACAGTGGCTGCAACGCGCCCGCGACGGCCGCGTCGGCCTGGGCGATGCTGCTCGCGGAGATCTTCGCCGACGCGATCTGCGCGCTGGTCGGCGCGCCATTGGGCACGATCCCCAGCACGCGCTGCGTGAGCAGCGACGTCAGCGGATTCAGATTGGCGACCACGGACACGGTCGCACCCGACGACGCGGGCGCGGGATCGATGACCGCGGACAAGGTGGCCGGCGTGCCGTCCGCATCGTTGAATGGCGCGGTCAGAACGAACGGCGCCTTGCCCGTCATCGACACGGTGAACTTGCCGGTCGCGTCGGTGAGGCTCGACTGCGTGCTCTTTCCGTCGCTGTCCGTCACCGTGACGGTGACGCCGACGATGGGCGCGCCGGCGGCGGCGATGCCCGTCGCGGTGACGCTGGTGCTGGTATTCGCGCTGGCACTCGAGCCGGTGGCGGGCGAGCTGACATTGTCGGGGCCGCAAGCGGCGAGCGAAAGCATGACTCCCAAACCGGCGAGTGTCGAGGCGCTTCTTTTCATGGTCGTTGGGTCGTGGGGGTTGTCGGTCGTCGTTTTTTTTCTGTGCCGCAAGACTCAAGACCGCTCGACGTCGCGGGCCTCACTGGCGCCGCGATCTTCCCAACGCCATATGACAAGGCCGTGATGACGTCCCGCGGCTCGATCGACGGTTCTCTCTAATTTGCTACGACGGCGCGGTCGATATGGCTCGACCGGCGACGCCCTGCTTGTGCAAGCGGGCCGACTTCCTACATGCGAGCATGATTCACGCCTCGCGCATGCCATACTCGGCGATCACGATGAGTTACTCGCCACATCGGCATGTGATTTGCTGGCTGATACTGGAAGAGAAACCAACCGGATGACAAAACGTGGCGTCGAAAACAACGGGCATCGCCCCGCTCCAGATGTTCGAAAGCGTCGTCATCCGGTTGTACGACGGCGGCGTCCTGTCGCCGGCCGTGCTCGAACGTGTGATCGGCGCCTTCGCGCAAGCGGATGTTGACTGGCATGACACGGTGGAGGGCCGCTCCGTCGACGGTCGTTCACTGCACGAAATCGTCGCGCTGACGATGCTGCCGGGACAACCTGTCCGATCGGCATCGGCATCGTTCATGACTGTGATCGAACACATCGCGGGCGTCGCGCCGGATACGGACGAGAAAGCAGCGCAGCCAAAAACCGCGCGACGCAAAAAAACCGCGCCGCATGCGTATCTGGTGCGCTTGCGCCTGCGCGCCGCGCGGCGCCTGCTCGCGACCGGCCGCACGCCAGCGCAGGTCGCCGCCGAAGTCGGCTTCGCGGATCAGAGCCATCTCGGCCGCTGGTTTCGTCGGGCGTACCGCATGACGCCGGCGGCGTACCGGCAGATGTGCACAAACGTTCCAGACCGATCGCGCGGCATCGTCGATCATGAGCGGCTCAACGAGGAGTCATCATGTTCGATACCAAAGTGGCGCTGATCGTGCGCAGCGATCTCGCGGTCTGGCAGAAGCTCAATGTGGTCGCGTTTCTCGCGACCGGTGTCGCGGCCGCGGCGCCCGATGCGCTGGGCGAGCCGTACGAGGATGCCGCCGGGCACCGCTACGGCCGCATGCTCGGCCAGCCGATGATGGTGTTCGCCGCCGACCGGTTCGGTCTGCAGGGCGCGCATCGGCAGGCGCTGTCGCGCGAGCTCGGAATCGTGCCGTATGTGCACGCGATGTTTTCGACGGGGCATGACGCGGCGAATCGCGCAGTCTTTCGCGCCGAGGACGCGGCGAATCTCGATCTCGTCGGTCTCGCACTGCACGGACCGAAGAGAGCCGTCGATAAGGCCGTGAAAGGTTTGGCGTTGCACGAATGAGTCAACGAGTGCGCGAGTCGCTCGATTGTCGACGGTACTCGCGCCGAACTCTAAAAGAAAAACGTTTGCCGCGCCGGACGCGAATTGCGTTAAAACAAAAAAGGCTTATTCGGCGAATGCACGGGGCATATCCAAAGGGCATAGATCAGAAAGGCACAAGTAACGCACCCCCTCAATAGCGGATCGTGCCGCCATCGTGGCAATGCGATTGCAAGTCGTTGTCGAGAAACGAATTGTCGGCGATTGCACCCGCGCGCTCGCCAACTCGTTTCAAATGGTTCTTTGCAAAAACGGCTTTCTACAGCACGGACATGCTCGCAAGAAATCCTTGCATATACGTTTCCTCCTGAATTTGACCTCAGTCAGAATTGAACGTGTTGATGTTACACTGCAAGCCGCTGGAGCCATTCTGGCAAAGGGCTTTGGTGTTTCCAGCTCAAAGTGGTTTGAAACGCGTCCACGACTTGTCGCCGGTGTCGTGCGTGCGGCAGCCATTCACTGGACTTCTCCAACACCCTGCTGCGTTCCCGGATTCCTCAGGTACTAATACCGTGTACTCTCAAACGCAAATCGACCCGGTGATCAGCTTCCGCAACTCGCAGCGCGAGCACGTGCGTGGGACGATCATTAACCTCCAGAGAAAGTCTTTGGTCATGGAGGTCTATAACCCCTATTCCATCGTGCAGGTCAGCGAGGTGTTAAGCGAGCTGAGCGTGCGCATGGGCACCAAGAATGCCTATCTCGGCAAGGCCGTGGTGGTGAGTCTGGTGAACACCGGTCTGACCGCGGTGGTTTCGCTGGCACTCATCGACGAATGGCGCGAGCTTAGCGTTCTGCCCAATGAAGCGAAGTCGGTCGGCCGGGAAGCAGAACTCTTTATTAGCGACTGGGACGCGCGCTTCAATATCCGGCGCGACTATCAGATCGTCGTGAACGAGATGCGCGCGTTCCTGTCGGAAGTGTCGCGCTGGGTCGAGCAGGTCGACCTGACCGAAAGCTTGCCGAAGACCGAAGAAGGCAGGCTGCGCGAGGACCTGTTCTACGAGCTCGCCACGCCGATCATGCTCAAGATCAAGTTCTTCCTCGACCGCCTCGAGGAAGAGGCCGAGCGCGTCGACGCCGAGACCGCACCCGTGCATCGCACGTATGCGCAAGCGGCACTGCATCCGTTGCTGCTGCGCGCGCCATTCGTCTACCGCACGTTCACCAAGCCGCTCGGCTATGCCGGCGACTACGAGATGGTCAACCAGATCCTCAGCGATCCGCAGCAGGGACCGACCACATACTTCCAGATCGTCAATACCGCGTTCCTGCACGCGGCGGTCGCGACTGCGCACCGCAACCGCATCACGCTGCTGATCGACTTTCTGACGCGTCAGGCCGAAGCGGCGCGCGCTGCCGGCAGGCCGTTCCGCATCCTCAACGTCGGTTGCGGGCCCGCTTTCGAGATCCAGCGCTTCGTGCGCGAATATCCGCATCCGGAGCTGCTGTCCTTCGAGCTGGTCGACTTCAGCGAGGAAACGCTGGCGTTTACGAAGGACGCGATCGAAAGCTCGGCGAATGCCGCGGGCCATAAAGCCTCGGTGCAAATGGTGCATCAGTCGGTGCACGATCTGCTCAAGCGTAAAATTTCAACGGACCCCTCCGCGCGCGAATTCGACGCGGTGTACTGCGCGGGTCTGTTCGACTATCTGTCGGACAAGGTCTGCGCGCGTCTCCTCAGTTACTTCGCCGCTCGCACGCGAGCTGGCGGTCAGTTGCTGGTCACCAACGTCCATTCGGCGAATCCGGAGAAGTACGGGATGGAGCATCTGCTCGAGTGGTATCTGATTTATCGGAACGAAAGCGGCATGAGCTCGCTGCTTCCCGCCAACTCCACTGACCAGAAGCTCTACGTCGACAAGACCGGGGTGAATGTGTTCGCGGAAGCCACGATCCTCTGAAACCGTGTCGACATCCCTGTTCATGACTACCAGTCCCCTGCAGAGCGGCTATCAAACCGAGCTGGCCGACTTTCGCGTCACGTTCAGCCGGGGCGGCGCGTGCACAGCGATTGCGCTCGTGCTGCTCGGCGTGGGGCTGGATTACGCGCAGTATCCGCAGTATCAGACGTCGTTCGCGCTCGCGCGCCTGCTCGTGTCGTTGATGATCGGCGGTATCATCGCCTTGCTCGACACCAGCATGGGGCGGCGGCTTACTCCATGGCTGACGCTGTCCTGGCTGCTGCTGCCGCAGGCGATGATTTCATGGATGATCTGGCGCACCGATGGTGTTCTGTCGCCCTACTACATGGGCCTGAATCTGGCCATCTTCGCGTCCGGCATTGCGTTGCCATTCGGTCTGTGGCAAAACCTCGTGTTCGGCGTGCTGTCCTGCTTTCTGTATCTGCTGGCCTGCCTGTTGCCTCCGCATGAGGGCGTGCCGCTCGGCACGATGACCGTCAATGTTCTGCTCCTTCTGTTCGCCGCTGCCGCAAGTGCCGTCTACACGTTTTTCAACGAACGCGTGCGCTTCATGCTGTTTCGCCTGAAGGCCGAGGTGTCCGAGAAAAACGCGGAGGTCTCCGCGAAGAACGCCGAACTCGAAGTGATCAATCGGCAGTTGCTCGACATCAAGGGCCAACTGCTGCAGCAGGAAAAAATGGCGGCGATCGGTACGCTCGCGGCTGGCCTGCTGCATGAAGTGAACAATCCGGTGAACTTCTGTCTGATGGCAATCGAGGTTGCGCTGGAAGAGCCGATCTCGAAGAAGGAGCCGACGCTGCAGGAATGTCTGGTCGATGCGCGGCAGGGCATGCAGCGGATCCAGCACATCGTGTCGGACCTGAAGACGTTCGCGTATCGCAAGCCCGGCGCCGAGGCGGAGCTGGGCACGCCGTTCCTGTTCGAAAAGGCGCTCGATTCGGCGATCCGGCTCGTCGGCCATGAATTGCGGGGCGTCACCGTCACGCGCGAGCTGCCCGCGGATACGCTGGTGCAGGGCGACGAGGCGGCCATCATCGGCGTGCTGATCAACCTGCTGTCGAATGCGGTGCTGGCGATGCGCAAGGCGGCCACGCCCGCGCCGGCGATTCACGTCAACGTCAGATGGACCGAAGACCGCCTGCATGTGACGGTAAAAGACAACGGGCCGGGCATCGCGCCGGAGCATCTCGCGCGCGTGTTCGAGCCATTTTTTACCACCCGCGAAGTGGGACAGGGCCTGGGCCTCGGGCTGTCGATCAGCTATGCGGTGATCGAGCGTCACGGCGGCCTGCTGTTTGCTGAGAGCGAGCAGGGAAGTTGGGCGTCATTCAGTTTCGATCTGTCGCCCGCACCCTGAGAAACACCATGAATGACATCCGACAGACACAGCCCACTCTTCTCTACGTCGATGACGAAGAGTTGGCCTGCAAATACTTCGCGCGCACCGTAGGTGCCGATTACGAGGTCCTGCTCGCGACGAGCAGCGACGAGGCGATCGCTATCCTCGAGCAGGACAACGCCCGCATCGCGGTGCTGGTCACGGACTTCCGCATGCCGGGGCGTGACGGTGGCGACCTGCTGCGCCAGGTGGCGCTGGAATATCCGCACATCGTGCGGATTCTGGTCACGGCTTATGCAGACGTCGAGATGTTATTGCAGACGGTCAACACCGGCGAGGTGTTCCGCATCCTCGAAAAGCCGCTGAAGCCGGCGGCAGTGCGCGATACGCTGCAACTGGCGTTTGATCGTTACCACGAACGCGCGATGCAGAATCAGCGCCTGATCGCCATCGACGAAACCCTGGCGTTCATCGCGCACGAACTGAACACGCCGCTCGCGGCGATCGCGTTGAACGCGCACAGCATCGAAGATCGCATCGACGCGGAGCGCGATGCGGAAGGCGAAATTCTCGGCGCCGCGAAATCGATGCGCGAGAGCGCGCAGTACTGCATGGCGGTGGTGTCGTCCTTCTGGCGCTCGGTGCACAACGGGCGGCGCCGGCAACTGGAGGGCGACGAGGCGCGCATCGAGAGTACCGCGCATGGGCTGATCTCGGCGTTGCTCGATACGTATCCGTTTACGACCGCGCAGCGCTCGTGGGTGCAGGTCGACGTCGACAGCGACTTTGCCGTGCTCACGCAGCCGAATTGCGTGGCGCTCGTGCTGTCGTCGCTGTTGTCCAACGCGTTGCGCGCGCTCGCGGATGTGCCGTCGCCGTCGGTGCGCTTTACCGTGACAACGGAACCCCACCCGAGCATCGGCATCTGCGACAACGGGCCGGGAATTCCGCCCGAGATCAAAGACCGCCTGTTGACGGACCCAATTACAACGCACGCGAAATCCGGGGGGAACGGCTTGGGCCTGATTCTATGCAACCGTGTCATGCAGTCCTGTGGCGGCGGACTCAGGATCGAGTCCACGTCGGAGGGAGGCACCACCGTAGTGCTGGATTTCCCCCATATCAAAGGTCAAACGCACAGGAGCTGTTGATGAACGAAGCAAAAGCCACAGAGGAGTTGGCGCCGGCGATCATCTTCGTCGATGACGAAGCTACCGCCGTAAAGTACTTCCAGCGTGCCATCGGAAGCCTGGCGCCGGTCCTGACTGGCGGCTCGGTGGAAGAGGGCAAGGCGCTGCTCGACGAGCACGGCGACAGGGTGGGGGTGCTGGTCTCCGACCAGCGTATGCCGGGCGAGTTCGGCAACGAGCTGCTGCGCTATGCGAGCGAGCGCTTTCCGCATGTCGTGCGGATTCTGACCACCGCGTATTCGGAAATCGATCAGACCGTCGCGGCCGTCAACCTCGGTCATATCCATCGCTACATCAAGAAGCCTTGGGACATCACGGCGCTGCGCATGGAACTGAAGCAGGCGCTCGAGCTGGCCGAGCTGCGCAAGGAGCGCGACACGCTGGTGCGCGAGAAGCTGGGCGTGCTGCAAAAGCAGGTGGTCGCCACTCGCATCGGTCTGGTGCGTTCGCTGTCGGCCACGCTGATCGGGCCCGAGCGCTTTCAGCCGGTCGAGACGTATCTCGCCGCAGCGGTACTCGCCGACGTGCCGAACTCCGAGCCGGACTGGCTGCTGCAGGACTACTCCGATCTGATCGCGGCCGAGAGTGCCCGCAGCGGCGCGTTCGGTCATACGGTGGCCGCGCACCTCGCCACGCTGCGTAACCGTCACGGCAGCGCGAGCGTGACTGCGAGCGACGCACTGACGACGCTGGCCGGGGTATTTTCCGAGGCTGGCATCAATGTGCGCCGCGAAGGCGATGGTCTCGTGTGCGACCAGCCGGCCACACTCGCGGAGTTTCTCGCGGAGCCGGGCAACAACGCGGTGTCGAGCGGGCACGCGGTATGGCTGGCGAGCCTTCTGTGGCTCGATGGCAATGACGGTGCACTGCAGCCGGCACGAGAAGGCGATGCGATCGCGTTCCGGCCGGCGCAGCGCGGTAGCGAGTTCGCCGCCGATCGCCTCGCCACGTGGATCGAGCAGTTCTGATTACCTTGCTTCGAGGGCGCGGCGTCTGACGCGCCACTACTCGCACTGGCTTCGCGCTGCAACCCGCCTCGGCTAGCAGCGCGAAGCTGCCAACGGCTCGCGCGAGTCGTTCGAATGTTTTTCCACGCGCGCTGACAGACAGCACGCTCTTTTCACCTCGACAAGCGTTGCCTGTCAGGCCTGACTTCTCAAGCCTGAACGCGCGGCGCGAAGCGCCGCGTCCGAATCCACTTGGTCGCCACCCACTTGTCGCCCGTGCGCAGCGGCGTGCTCGCGTGCAGCGAGCTCGGATCGCACAGCCCGTAGCGGTTGCCGTATTCGAAGTAGAGCGCGTGCCCGCGCTGCGGCGCGACCGACCAGCCAAGCTGCGGAAACACCGTCTCACCGCCGCCTTCCACATCTTTCAGATACATCAGCAGCGTGCCCATGCGCTGGCCGCTGCGCGCGATCGACTCGCGATTCGTTTCGTTGCTCGTCATCAGATAGTCGACGTGCGGCGTTGACTCCGCGCCTTCCTCATAGTGCAGCATTTGCAGGCCTTCGCCGTTCTCGACCGGGGTTGCCGTGAGTTCCGCGATGCGCGCCTCGATGCGCGAGATCAACGGCGTCTCGCCCAAACGGAAAAACATCCCGTGACTGCTGCGATGACCGGCGATCACATCGCGGCCGGTCACTGGATCGACGACGGCCGACCGGTCGAGCCGCGGCTGTGCGAGCGCGATCAGCTGCTCGCATTCATCGGCACTCAGGAAATTGGCGATGTGCACGGCGGCCGGTCGTTGCAGCCGCGACAGCACGCGCACCTTGCGCTCGCCGAGTTGGATCAGCGGAGCGTCGGGCACGCGCAGCGGCTCGGGCTGGTAGCTGAGCGGCGCGCTGCTGACTTCGAGCTTGTCGCCGGGCAGCGCCATACCGTACAGGAACGCCGATGCGACCGCATCGACCATCGCCGACGCGAGCTCGGCCGCGTTGTCGCGGCTCACCAGTTCGTTGACGATCGCTTGGGGCGCGACGCCGCGTGAAAGGTTGGCGGCGATCCAGTCGCGGACTTCGGCTGGGAAATTGACGGTGATGGACATCGGGGCGAGGTTGTGGGGTGTCGTGACAGTCGCGGCGCGCGCGACGCTGGCTCGCGATCGTAGCGGACGATTGTGACGATTCTGGACGCACGACCCGGTTGTCAGTTGGCTGTCGTCTGTTACCGCATATTGCGATGTCCCGCCGCGCCCATAACTCGGCCCATGCGGGTGTCCGCCCCCGCGTGCCGCCCGATCGATGCCCCAGACTCTTCCACCGGCCAACATGTTGCACCCCTGTAACTCAAGTCCGGCGCAAGCCGGTTACATTCACGCATGCCCGTATTCAAGCCCTCATTCCAATTTCTTACATCTTCATAACAACACGTCCGGAGGCGTTCGACAGATGACAACGCGCGTGAACCATGGCACTTTTGCGCAGTCCCGTCAGCGGACGAGCTTCCAACCGAGTATCAACACCAATATCCGTTCCCGGAGATCAACATGAGCGAAACCGTGTCCCCGCCGCCAAAGCGCTCCCGACGCGGGCTCATCATCTTCGCGGTTGTCGTGCTCGTGCTGGTCGCGCTCGTCGTGGTTCATCTGCTGACGCGCAAGAAGCCGGTGCGCGAGAACGCGGCGATCGTCGTCACCGTCGCGCAGGCGACGCTCGGTTCGATGCCGGTCACACTGAGCGAGCTCGGCACCGTCACGCCGATCGCAACCGTGACCGTGCTGCCGCAGCTGAGCGGCTATCTGACCGAAGTCGGCTATCACGAAGGCCAGGAGGTGCAAAAAGGCCAGTTCCTCGCGCAGATCGATCCGCGCCAGTATCAGATCAGCAAGCAGCAGGCGGAAGCGACGCTCGCGAAAGACCGCGCGTCGCTCGCGCAGGCGCACGCCGATCTCGAGCGCTATACGCAGTTGAACGAACGCAAGTCGATCGCGCAGCAAACCTTCGCGGATCAGCAATTCCTCGTGCAGCAGGACGAAGCGGCGGTGAAGGTCGACCTCGCCAACATCGCCCAATTCGATCTCGACCTCGTCTATTGCCGCATCACCGCGCCGATCGCGGGCAAGGTCGGCTTGCGGCTCGTCGATCCGGGCAACTACGTGACCGCGTCGTCGTCGACGGGCATCGTCGTCATCACGACCGAGAAGCCGACCACGGTGCAGTTCACGGTGCCGCAGGATTCGCTCGCGTCGATCCTGCAGCGTCTGGCCACCGGCGCGAAGCTGCCGGTCACCGCGTATTCGAGCGATAACTCGCGCGAGATCGCGACCGGCACGCTGTACGCGGTCAGCAACCAGATGGCCACCGCGACCGGCACCGTCACCTTGCGCGCGACCTTCGCGAACGACGACGAAACGCTGTTCCCGAACGAGTTCGTCAACGTGAAGCTGCTCGTCGACACGATGCAGAACGCGGTGCTCGTGCCGACCGCCGCGGTACAGTCCGGCGCGCCGGGCGACTTCGTCTATCTGGTCAATCCAGACAGCACGGTGTCCGTGCACAAGGTCAAGCTCGGACCGGGCGACGGCAAGAACACGGTGATCGTGTCGGGACTCGCGGCCGGCAACCAGGTCGTGACGGACGGCATGGATCGTCTGAACGACGGCGCGAAGATCCAGCCGGCGCATCCGAAGTCCGCCGCCGCGGCGAGCGGCGCGTCCGCCAGCGGCACCTCCGCAACCGGCACGTCCGCAACCGGCACGTCCGCAACCGGCACGTCCGCCACCGGCACGTCCGCAACCGGCACGTCCGCAACCGGCACGTCCGCCACCGGCACGTCCGCCACCGGCCCGAAGGCGCCCGCCGCCGCGTCCGAAGCCGCGCCGGCGTCGAGCGCGGCGGCATCGCCTGCGCCGGCCGCGTCCGAAGCCGCCTCGTCGTAACGGACCCCCGCGCCGATGAACATTTCCCGCCTGTTCATTCTTCGCCCGGTCGCGACGCTGCTGCTGATGATCGCGCTCGTGCTCGTCGGTCTGATCGCGATGCGCGTGCTGCCGGTGTCGTCGCTGCCGAACGTCGACTATCCGACGATTCAGGTGCAGACCTTTTATCCGGGCGGGAGCCCGACGGTGATGGCAACCACCGTGACCGCGCCGCTCGAGGTGCAGCTCGGCGAGATTCCGGGCCTGCAGCAGATGACCTCGTACAGTTCGGACGGGGCGTCGGTGATCACGCTGCAGTTCGATCTTTCGCTGAACCTCGACATCGCCGAGCAGAACGTGCAGCAGGCGATCAACGCGGCGAACAGCTATCTGCCGTCTGGCTTGCCGGCGCCGCCGACCTACGCAAAGGTCAATCCCGCCGACCAGCCCATTCTGACGCTCGCGGTCACCTCGAAGTCGATGTCGCTGACGCAACTGGAGGACGTCGCGAACAACCGCCTCGGCACGAAGATCTCGGAAGTGGCGGGCGTCGGCGTCGTGACGACGAGCGGCGGCAACGTGCCCGCGATCCGCGTCGAAGCCGACCCGCACAAGCTCGCCGCCTACGGTCTGAACATCGACGATCTGCGCACGCTGCTGAGCTATGTGAACGTGAGCCAGCCGAAGGGCAATTTCGACGGCCCCGATCTCGACTACACGATCAACGGCAATGATCAGATCACCGATCCGAAGGACTACCTCGACACCGTAATCGCCTACCAGAACGGCTCCCCCGTATTCATGCGCGACGTCGCGCGCGTGAGCCAGGCCGCCCAGGACGTCGAGCGCGGCGCCTGGTACAACGGCTCGCCCGCGATCGTGCTGAACGTGCAGCGCCAGCCGGGCGCGAACGTGATCCAGACGGTCAACCAGATCATGAAGGAGCTGCCGCAGCTCGAATCGACGCTGCCGGCCGGCATGAAAGTGACCGTGGTGTCGGACAGCACCGGCGTGATCCGCGCGTCGGTCGCGGACGCCGCGTTCGAACTGATTCTCGCGATCGTGCTGGTGGTCGCGGTGATCTTCGTGTTCCTGCGCAACGTGCCCGCCACGCTGATTCCGAGCATCTCGGTGCCGGTCTCGCTGATCGGCACGCTCGCGGTGTTGTACCAGCTCAACTACTCGATCGACAACCTGTCGCTGATGGCGTTGATCATCGCAACCGGCTTCGTGGTCGACGACTCGATCGTGATGATCGAGAACATCGTGCGCTATCTGGAAGAGGGCATGTCGCCGCTCGAAGCCGCCCTCGAAGGCGCGGGGCAGATCGGCTTCACGATCCTGTCGCTGACTATTTCGCTGATCGCGGTGCTGATTCCGCTGCTGTTCATGGGCGGCGTGATCGGGCGGCTGTTCAGCGAGTTCGCGGTGACGCTCGCGGTCACGATCGTGATTTCGGCGGTCGTGTCGCTGACGGTGGTGCCGATGCTGTGCGCGCGGATGCTGCGCGCGCAGGCCGAGCGCCATCCGAGCCGCTTCGAGCGCATCAGCGAGGGCCTGTTCGACAAGACGCTCGCCGCCTACGAGCGCGGCCTGCGCTGGGTGCTCGATCATCAGACGCTGACGCTGATGGTCGCGATCGCCACCGTGGTGCTGACCGGCATCCTGTATGTGGTAATTCCGAAGGGACTGTTTCCGGTGCAGGACGTCGGCGTGATCCAGGGCATCAGCGTCGCCGACAACTCGGTGTCGTACGCGGCGATGGTGCAGCGCCAGAGCGCGCTCGCCGACGCGGTCCTGAAGGACCCGGACGTGGTCTCGCTGACGTCGTACGTGGGCATCGACGGCACCAATGCGACGCTGAACAACGGCCGCTTCCTGATCAATCTGCGCGAGCGCGACAAGCGTTCGGACACCGCCCAGGAAATCGCGCGCCGGCTCGCGCAGGAAGTCGCGCACGTGCCCGGCGTGAAACTGTTCATGCAGCCCGAGCAGGACCTGACGCTCGACACGACCGTGTCGCCGAACCAGTACAGCTTCGTGTTGCGCGGACCGAGCCAGCAGGCGTTCCAGAAGTACGTGCCGGAACTCGTCGCGCGCCTGAAGCAGATTCCGTCGCTGTCGGACGTGCAGAGCGATCTCAATAGCGACGGCCTCAGCGTGAACGTCGAAGTGAACCGGCAACTGGCCGCGCGCTTCGGCATCACGCCCGCGACGATCGACAACGCGTTGTACGACGCGCTCGGCCAGCGCATCGTGTCGACGATCTTCGAGCAGTCGGCCCAGTACCGCGTAATTCTGGTCGCGAAGCCGGAAACGATGCCGACCGTGCAGTCGATCGGCAATCTGTATCTGCCGAGCCAGACCAGCAGCACGGGTCAGGTGCCGCTTTCCGGCATTGCGAAGATCCAGATCGGGAAGGCGCCGCTCGTGATCAGCCATCTCGCGCAGTTTCCGTCGGTGACGGTGTCGTTCAATCTCGCGAAGGGCGCATCGTTGAGCACCGCGGTCAAGGAGATTCACCGGGCCGAGCAGTCGATCGACCTGCCGCCGTCGATCACGTCGTCGCTGCAAGGCGCGACCGCGGCGTTCGAGGATTCGCTCTCCAGCGAGGTCTATCTGCTGATCGCGGCGCTCGTTGCCGTGTATATCGTGCTCGGCGTGCTGTACGAGAGCTTCATCCATCCGGTCACGATCCTGTCGACGCTGCCGTCGGCCGGTATCGGCGCGCTGCTCTCGCTGATGCTCGCGGGTATGGATCTCGACGTGATCGGTATCATCGGCATCGTGCTCCTGATCGGCATCGTCAAGAAGAACGCGATCATGATGGTCGACTTCGCGCTCGATGCCGAACGCAATCATGGCAAGGCGCCGCGCGATGCGATCTTCGAAGCGTCGCTGCTGCGTTTCCGGCCGATCCTGATGACGACGTTCGCCGCGATGCTCGGCGCACTGCCGATGCTGCTCGGCACCGGCACCGGTTCGGAACTGCGCCGGCCGCTCGGTCTCGCGATCATCGGCGGTCTGACGCTGAGCCAGGTGCTGACGCTGTTCACGACGCCGGTGATCTATCTGTTCTTCGACCGTATGGCCACGCGCGTGAACCGCTGGCGCGCCGAGCGCGCCAGGCGCAACGGCGGCGACGAGCCGGGCGGGCGTCCGCCGGAAGGCGGCGCGGAGGGCACGCGGTGAACATCCCGGCGATCTTCATCCGGCGGCCGGTCGCGACGACGCTGCTCGCGATCGCGATCCTGATCTCCGGCACGCTCGCGTATTTCCGCATGCCGGTCGCGCCGCTGCCGAACATCGCGTTTCCGGTGATCGTCGTGCAGGCCAACATGGCCGGCGCGAGCCCGAACATCATGGCGTCGACGGTGGCCGAGCCGCTCGAGCGGCGGCTCGCGACGATCGCCGACGTCGCGGAGCTGACCTCGATCAGCTATGTCGGCTCGTCGTTGATCATCGTCGAGTTCGGCCTGAAGCGCGACATCAACGGCGCCGCGCGCGACGTCGAGGCGGCGATCCAGGCCGCGCGCGCCGATCTGCCCACCACCTTGCGCAGCAATCCGAGCTACCGCCAGTACAACCCGGCCGACGCGCCGATCATGGTGCTGTCGCTGACGTCCGACACGCTGACCAAAGCGCAGCTCTACGACTCCGCCGATTCGGTGATCCAGCAGCAGCTGTCGCAGGTGCAGGGCGTCGGCCAGATCACGCTCGGCGGCGGCGCGTTGCCGAGCGTGCGCGTCGAGTTGCAGCCGGGCAAGCTCAATAGCTACGGGATCGGCATGGAAGACGTGCGCGCGGCGATCAGTGCGGCCAATGCCGACAGCGCGAAGGGGCATATCGACGTCGGCGATCAGCGCTACGTGGTCACGTCGAACGATCAGATCACGCACGCGGCGCCGTATCGCGATCTGGTGGTCGCGTATCGCGACGGCGCGCCGGTGCTGTTGCGCGACGTCGCCCAGGTGCGCGACTCGAACGAAAACATCCGCAACGCGGGGCTCTTCAACGGCAAGTCGGCGATTCTCGTGATCGTCTATCCGATGCCGGGCAGCAATGTGGTCAGCACGGTGCAGCAGATACGCAACGTGCTGCCGGCGATCGAAGCGACGTTGCCGAGCAGCGTGCATGTCGATGTCGCGATCGATCGCTCGCAGTCGGTCACCTCGTCGGTCAGCGATACCGAGCGCACGCTGTTCATCGCGATGCTGCTGGTGGTCGGCGTCGTGTTCATCTTTCTGCAGTCGCCGCGCGCGACGCTCATACCGGCGGTCGCGTTGCCGCTGTCGATCGTCGGTACCTTCGGGCCGATGTATCTGCTCGGCTATAGCATCGACAATCTGTCGCTGATGGCGCTGACCATCGGCACCGGCTTCGTCGTCGACGACGCGGTCGTCGTGCTCGAAAACGTCGTGCGGTACATGGAGCAGGGGTTGGGTCCGAAAGAGGCCGCGCTGAAGGGCGCGGGCGAAGTCGGCTTCACGGTGATCTCGATGAGCCTGTCGCTGATCGCGGTGTTTCTGCCGATCATCCTGTTTCCGGGCATCGTCGGACTGATGTTCCATGAGTTCGCGATCACGCTGTCGATCGCGATCCTGATTTCGCTGGTGATCTCGTTGACGGTCACGCCCGCGATGTGCGCGTACGTGCTGAGCCGCGACAACGCAGGTCATTCGAAAGCGCGCTGGGCACAGTGGATCGAGCGGCAGTTCGATCGCTTCAAGGACGTCTACGCACGCACGCTGACGGCCGTGCTCGATCATTCGCTGCTGGTGATCCTGCTGCTGTTCGCGCTGCTGGTCGGCAACGTGTTCTTGCTGAAGCTGGTGCCGGCCACCTTCTTCCCCGAGCAGGACACCGGCATCGTGATCGGGCAGATCATCGCCGACCAGAGCATTTCGTTCACGGCGATGCAGAAGAAGCTCGCGCAGTTGCAGTCGATCGTGCAAAGGGATCCGGCGGTGCAGTCGGTCGCGGGCTTTACCGGCGGGCGCGCGCTCAATACCGCCAATGTGTTCATCGAGCTGAAGCCGCTGTCGCAGCGGCACGCAACGGCCACCCAGGTCGTCAACCGGCTGCGGCCGAAGCTCGACGAAGTGTCGGGCGCGCGGCTCTTTCTGCAGGCGCAGCAGGATTTGCGCATCGGCGGGCGGCAATCGGCGGCCGAGTACCAGTACACGCTGACGAGCGACGATTCCGCCGCGCTGTTTGCGTGGACGCCGAAGCTCGTCGCCGCGTTGTCGAAGGAGCGCGGGCGGCTGCTCGACGTGAACTCCGACTTGCAGCAAAACGGCCTGCAGACCTACCTGACGATCAATCGCGCGACCGCCGCGCGCTACGGTTTTGCGCCGAATCAGATCGACAACGTGCTGTACGACGCGTTCGGCCAGCGCACCGTGTCGACGATCTACAACCCGCTGAACCAGTACTTCGTCGTGATGGAGGTCGCGCCTGAGTACTGGCAGTATCCAGAGACGCTGAACCGGATCTATCTGAGCACGTCCGCCGGCAATCCGACCGGCACGGCCGCGACACGGATGCCGCGCGGCACGGTGTCGGCGACGACGACTACCGCGACCACGACCACGACCGGCACGTCGTCGAACACGAACTCGCGCAACTCGGACGCGCAGTCGAACGCGACCAACAACAGCATCGCCAACAGCAAGGGCGGCAGTTCGACCGGTAGCGCGGACAGCACGGCTGCCGAAACGATGGTGCCGCTGTCGGTGCTGACCTCGTATAGGAACAGCCATACGTCGACGCAGGTGAACCACCAGAGCGGGCTCGTCGCCGCGACGATCTCGTTCAACCTGCCGGCCGGCGGGTCGCTGAGCCAGGCGGGCGAGGCGATCAACGAAACGATCCGCGAGATCGGCATGCCCGCGAGCATCCACGGCTCGTTCGCGGGCGCGGCGGCGGCCTATTCGCAGTCGATGGGCGTGGTGCCGCTGCTGATTCTCGCGGCGCTCGGCGTCGTCTACATCGTGCTCGGCGTGCTGTACGAGAGCTCGATCCACCCGCTGACGATTCTGTCGACGCTGCCGTCCGCGGGCATCGGCGCGACGCTCGCGCTGCTGATCTTCGGCACGCCGTTCTCGGTGATCGCGATGATCGGCATCATCCTGCTGATCGGTATCGTCAAGAAGAACGGCATCATGATGGTCGACGTCGCGATCCAGTTGCAGCGCCAGCAACAGATGCCCGCGCGCGACGCAATCCACGCGGCCGCGCTGATCCGTCTGCGGCCGATCATGATGACGACGTTCGCGGCCGTGCTCGGCGCGGTGCCGCTCGCGGTCGGCATGGGCCAGGGCGGCTCGCTGCGCCAGCCGCTCGGTATCACGGTGATGGGCGGGCTGATCCTGAGCCAGATGTTTACGCTCTATACGACGCCGGTGATTTATCTGTATCTCGACCGTCTGCGTGCACGGCTGGTCAGATGGTCCGCGGGGCTGCGCTGGAACCGCGACGCGAAGCCGGGACAAGCGGATACGAAGGCATGACGATGAAGATTTCGACTGAACGAATGACAGGGTCTCGCGCCGGGTTGCCGAGCATCGCGACGCTCGCCGTCGCGATGCTGGCGCTGTTCAACGCCGGCTGCATGGTCGGCCCGGACTATCACCGGCCGCAGGTCAGCGTGCCCGCCACGTACTCGGAACTGCCGGGCTGGACCCAGGCCGAGCCGAACGCGACCGGCCCGAAGGGCACATGGTGGAGCGCGTTCAACGATCCGTTGATCGACGAACTCGAACCGCTCGTCGCGGTGTCGAACCAGACCGTGCGCGTGGACTACGCGAACTACCAGCAAGCGCTCGCCGAAGTGCGCGCCGCGCACGCGGCCCTGTTTCCGACCATCGGCGCTACCGGTTCGGCGACGCGCGAACGCGCGAGCAGCGGTTCGGTCAGTGCCTCGGGAAGCTTCGTCAATGGTACGGCGACGCGCATCGTCAATTCGGGTTCGCTGGAAGGCAACGTGAGCTGGGCGCCGGACCTGTGGGGCCAGGTGCGCCGCACCGTCGAGGAAAACGCCGCGAGTGCGCAGTCGAGCGAAGCGACACTCGCGAATGCGACGCTCTCCGAGCAGGTCGCGCTCGCGACCGCGATCATCGAGCTGCGCACCAGCGACGCGAACATCGACCTGCTGCAGCAAACGGTCGTCGCGTATCAGCACTATCTCGACGTCGTCACCGAGCAGGATCGCGCGGGCACGATTCCGCCGAGCGACGTGATCACCGCGCGCAGCCAGTTGAATACCGCGAAGTCCGATCTGATCGCGCTCGGCGTCGCGCGCGCGCAGAACGCGCATGCGATCGCGGTGCTGGTCGGCAAGAACCCGGAAGAGCTGTCGATCACGCATAGCACCGCGATGCCGGCGCTGCCGTCGGCGCCGGTCGGCGTGCCGTCGACGCTGCTCGAACGCCGCCCCGACATCGCCGCCGCCGAGCGCAAGATGGCCGCGCAGAATGCGGCGATCGGCGTCGAGGTGGCCGCGTATTACCCGGACATCTCGCTGTCGGCCGTGGCCGGATTCACGCAGTCGCCGCTGTCCGGTCTGCTGAAGGCCGCGAACTACGTGTGGTCGCTCGGCGGCAGCGCGACCGAGACGCTGTTCGACGGCGGCCTGCGCAGCGCGGATGTCGACGCGGCGAAGGCGGCCTACGACGCGGCCGTTGCCAACTATCGCGGCACGGTGCTGGGCGCGTTCCAGAACGTCGAGGACGATCTGTCCGGCCTGCGCATTCTCGCCGAGCAGGCGCTCGTGCTCGAAACGGCGGTGCGCGACGCGGACCGTGGCGCGGAGATCGCGTTCAACGAATACCAGGCGGGCACCGTCGATTACACGACGGTCGCGATTGCGCAAGCGACGCAATTGACGACGCGGCAGACCGCGCTGAACGTGCAGGAATCGCGCTTGCTGCACGCGGCGTCGTTGTTTGGCGATCTGGGCGGCGGGTGGTCGACCGATGAGCTGCATGATCCGCGGCATCCGGCGGCGGCTTCATCCACGGCACCTTCTTCGGCTTCCTCGCCTTCGGCTGCGTCTGCTTCATCGGCTACGTCATCGGCGACGTCTGCGGCTATCATGCCGGGCGCGCGGCAAGTGCGGCACGATCAAAACGACTAAGGACGAGCATTGGCCAAAGGCATCCACGGGCAGGACGTCAGCGACCCGGTATCGACACCCGAAGACGACGCGCCACACCACGCACCGCCGCCGCGCGAAGTGACCTCGCTCGGCCTCTTTCTGATCTTCGCCCGCATCGGTCTGACGAGTTTCGGCGGCGGACTGAGCGGCTGGTTCATGCGCGAGTTCGTGCACGACCGCCACTGGATGAGCGAAGACGAATTTCTCAACGGCCTCGCGTTGTCGCAGGCGCTGCCCGGTGTCAACGTGAAGAATCTGGCGATCTGGATCGGCTACCGGCTGCTCGGCTGGCGCGGCGCTGTTGCGGGATTCTGCGGCATCATTTTTCCGGCGGCCGTCGTGATCATTCTGCTCGGCGCGTTCTTCTCGGCGATCGCATCGTTTCCGCTCACGCATATCGCGCTCGCTGGCGCCGCGGCCGGCGCGATCGGACTGTCGCTGTCGATGGCGATCACCGCCGCACGCCGGCTGCCGCGCCGCGTGTTTCCGTATCTGGTGCTGCTCGCGACGTTCGCGGCTGCGGCGGTGTTTCGCGTATCGCTGGTGTGGACCGTGCTGATCGCCGGCGCGTTGAGCGTCGGCTATGAATACGTGCGCGAGGCGCGCCAGCCCTGATCGGCTTTTATCGCCGCTAGTCAAACTCCACAAAAGCTTCTGCCGTGTTCAGAACTCTTATCGCCCTGTTTTCGGTGTTCGCGCCGCTGTCGATCGTCACCGTCGGTGGCGGGCAGGGGATCATTCCCGAAGTGCAGCGCCAGGTCGTCGACGTGCATCACTGGATGACCCATGCGCAATTTCTCAGCGACTTCGCGATCGCGCGGCTCGCGCCCGGTCCTGGCTCGCTGCTCGCGACGCTGATTGGCTATCAGGTCGGCGGACTCGGTGGCGCGCTCGTCGCGACCGTCGCGCTATTTGGGCCGACTGCGTTTCTGATGTATGGCGTCGTGCACGTATGGAACCGGCACGAAGGCGCGCGCTGGCTGAATGCGTTGCAGGCCGGGTTGCGGCCGGTGGCTGCCGGGTTGATTCTCGCGGCCGTCTATGTGCTGATCAAGGAGCTCGAAGGCGGGTGGATTGCGTGGCTCACCGCGGCCATCGCGACCGTGCTCGTGATGACGACGCGTATCAATGCATTGGTGCTGATCGCGGGCGGCGCGGTTGTGTTTGTGGTGGCGCATTTTGCGGGGTTGCTGTAGCGCGCCACCGATACTTCTTCCTAGTTGTGTGTAATTCGCCTGATCGTACTGGTCACGAGATCCACGTAGAACAGGTCGCCATTCTGGCCCGCCTTCAGATCCACCGGTCCTCCCTGCAGACCCCTTGCGAAAGTCTGGGGCACATTGTTCGGAGGTTGCATGGTCCAGATGCATTGCCGCAGAAGATCACCAAAGTACAGTGCGTTTTTGAATTGAGCAGGGTAGGTTGTGCTCGTATCGTCGGTAAACCCGATCGCAGAGATGACACTGCCGTTCTGGTCCGGCCCTCCGCCGTTCCGCTTGCCGCCGCAGGTTCTTCCACGACTGTCATCGGCTGAAATGTAGCTCGTGTGAGCGTACGCATAAAACGGCGCCGTGGCACCCACGAACTTTCCGCAGTAGCCCGTATTTTGATAGTCGGGCTCGGGAGCCGCAGCGAAGTTGGCGCCAGGGCTCCATCCTTCGTAGCACGGCCAGCCGAAGTCTTGGCCGTCGACAGTGACATGATCGATTGCCTCCCAACTGTTCCAGCCCACATTGCCGATATACAGCTCGTCCGTACTACCAGGCAGGCGGGCGAACCGGAACGGATTGCGTAAGCCTTGCGCAACCAGGGCAACGCTTTGAGTTGTCGAACCCGGGTTCGTGATCCGGAGAACAGCGCCGTCGCTATATGGAGACACGCCTTGACTGCGAAACGCGCCCTGCGGCAGATTCGTGCCATCGCCGCACGCAGTATCCAACTGTCCGTAGTCCACCTGATCGAAGCTCGCGCCGTCGCCAGCGCTAACGTACAGCGTTCTGTTGTCAACTCCGAAGACTAGTCCGCCAATACTGTGAGACGTGTAGAAAAAACACCACGTTTGATTGCCTGACCCTGCGGGAGGGAGGATCTTCGTTTCGGTCGTGCCCGCTCCCGCCGTTGTCAGCAGCGAAAGCTGGCCGTGAGTCAGAACGTTTCCGCTACAGGCGCCTGTAGCTGGAGGCGTCGTGTAAAGCACGTAAATTTTGCCGTCGTTCCGAGGATCGACCGCAATCCCGAGAAGTCCCCGGTCGACATCGTTGCAGACTTCATTGCTGAGGTCGGCAATCAACGTACAGGTAGGCGTCGCCAGGTCGCAATTCCAAACCCTGCCGCCTTTTTCGGCGATGAAGACCCTGGTCTGGCTTGCGTTGAAACTGATTGCCGTCGGCTGATTGAGACAACCGCTGTATAAAATCCGCTCTGTAAATCCCTTTGGAAGCACCGGCTGCGGCCGGGTCGTGGAGACGGGCTGACATGTGACCGATTGCCCAATGGCGACGGAGGTCGGTACACCAGGGTTCCTGGGAGGATCGGCGTGCGCCGGATCGGCGAAACATGCCAACCCCAGCAGCGCTGCCAGTATGACGATCACGCGGGTCTGAGTTGCTCGCCAGAAAACACGGGGCGACACCTTATCCTCCTGTTCGCGAGTTGAATACAAAAACACCAGCAGACGTAAGACCGGAGCATTGACCGCTGTATGTGCATCGCGATTCGCGAATTGTGAATGGTTGAATGATAGGACTCACACCCGCGAATGGTGGCCAATTCTCTGCCGCCGCACGCCACCTCGCGCAAGCCGCATAACGTCCACTCACGCGTTTTCCATGTTGAACTGGCGACGCTGGAATAGGTGGCCTCGTTCAATCGTCATCCTTGGATGGCGCCGCTTGGCGAGATCCTGCCCCACATTTCTTCGCGTTAAATGCCCTAGGACATTAATTTCCTCCCCCGTTTCTGCCGCACTATGGGAGATCAAGCGAGACGACGCCGACTCCTCACGGAGCCAGCATCCACCACAACATAGGAGCAGCGGTGATCGAGCAGTGGCGCGAGGCCGTGCGCGCGGTGCACGGCGTGGAATCGAAATACAAGCGGCTGGTCAAGGCGATTGCCGGCGACATCGAGAACACGTCGCTGCCGCCGGGCGCGCGCCTGCCGCCGCAGCGCGACGTCGCCGCCGAACTCGCGATCAGCGTGCAGACCGTGACCAACGCGTACAAGGAACTGGAGCGGCAAGGCCTGATCCGCTGCGAGGTCGGGCGCGGCAGCTTCGTCGCGGCTCGCGTCACCGAAACGATGTCGAGCTACATGCTCGATACGGCCGAGCGTTCGGTGGTCGACTTTTCGATCGCGCGCATCATTCACACGTCCGAGCATGACGCGATGTGGCGCAAGGTCTGCGCGACGCTGTCGACGCTCGACGATCAGCCGTGGATTCGCGCGTTCCGGCCGATCGCGGGCTTCGAGCATCATCGCCAGGCGGGTATTGCATGGCTCGCGTCGCTCGGCATGCCGGCTTCGGCCGATACGCTGCTCGTCACGAACGGGGCCGCCCACGGTATTTTTCTCGCGCTCGCTTCGCTGGTGGGGCCGGGCGACACCGTGCTGTGCGAAAGCCTGACGGATCACGGCGTGATAGGTTCGGCCAACGTGCTCGGCTTCACGCTGAAGGGCCTCGAGATCGACGAGTACGGCATTCACCCCGAGCATTTCGAGGAGATGTGCGACAGCGAGCGCATCTCGGCGCTCGTCTGCACACCGACGCTGAACAATCCGACCGTCGCGTTGATGCCCGATTCGCGGCGTCGCGCGATTGCGAAAATCGCCGAACGCTATGGCGTATACGTGATCGAGGACGACGTGTACGGGCCGTTGCCGGCCAAACATTCCACGCCCATTTCGAGCCTGATTCCGGATCTTTCGTTCTACTGCACGAGTTTTACGAAGTCGGTGATGGCCGGCTTGCGCATCGGTTATATGACGACGCCGCGCCGGCTCGCGCTGCGCGCCGAGAGCGTGCTGCGCGTGAGCAGTTGGATGGCGACGCCGCCGATGGCCGAGATCGCCACGCGCTGGATCGTCGACGGCACGGCCGCGCGGCTCGTCGAAATTCAGCGCGAGCGGCTCGGGCGGCGTCAGTCGCAATTGCAGCAGACGCTCGGTAAATATGTCCTGGGCGCGCATCCGCAGGCGCTATCGGCGTGGCTGCGGGTGCCCGATCACTGGCGCACCGATCGGCTGGTGCGCGAACTGCGCAACCGCGACATCGCAGTCACGTCGCCCGATCCGTTTCTCGTGCGCGACGCCGACCGGCCCAACGCGGTGCGGGTTTGCGTCGGCGCCGAGGTCAGCGAAGACGCCTATAAAGCCGCGCTCGAAACGATGCGCGACGTGTTCGAGCAGTACCCGCAGGTGCACGATTTCACCTGATCGCGCCGGTGCGCGAATTGCGTAACGCTGACCGAAATGAACTAGGACAATAAAAATCCTTTTCTAGAACACTAGACTGGGCTGCATGGAAAGCGATGCGGTCGCGAGTCATTGCGTTTATCTGCGATAGCCGTGCCCGCATCGAATAGCGAATCGACCTCTTTGATGCAGGGCCTCGTGCATGTCCGTTCCATCGTCAGCCGTTCCATTGTCAGCCAGTCTTTCGTTAGCCGACATTTACCGCGCGCGCAGCCGTATCGACGCTCGCGTATGCCGTACGCCGCTCGTCGAATCGCCGAGCCTGTCGGCGCACGCGGGCACGCCGGTTTATCTGAAGCTCGAAACCGTGCAGCCGACCGGCAGCTTCAAGCTGCGCGGCGCGACCAATGCGCTCGCGCAGTTGGCCGAGCAGGGCTGCACTCGCGTGGTGACCGCATCGACCGGTAATCATGGCCGCGCGCTCGCGCATGCGGCGCGCGCGCTCGGTATGGACGCGACCGTGTGTCTGTCGCGCCTCGTGCCCGCCAACAAGGTCGACGCGGTACGGGCGCTCGGCGCGCACGTGCGCATTACCGGCCAAAGTCAGGACGAGGCCGAGCACGAAGCATTGCGGCTCGCGCGCGAAGAAGGCTATGCGTACGTGCCGCCATTCGACGATCCGCGCGTGATCGCCGGACAGGGCACGATCGGGCTCGAAATCGTCGAGGCCTTGCCCGATGTCGCGAACATCGTCGTGCCGTTGTCGGGCGGCGGGCTGTTTGCCGGCATCGCGCTCGCGGCGAAAAGCACCAATCCCACGATTGGCTTGACAGGCGTCACGATGGCGCGCGGCGCCGCGATGCATGCGAGTCTCGCGGTCGGACGGCCGGTGCTGGTCGAGGAAGTCGACACGCTCGCCGATTCGCTCGGCGGTGGCATCGGACTCGAAAACCGCTATACGTATGCGTTGACGCGCGATCTGAACGACGAGACCGTGCTGCTCGACGAGGCGTCGATCGCGCGCGGCATCGCGCATGCGTATCGGCAGGAACGGCTCGTCGTCGAAGGCGCGGCGGCGGTGGGGATTGCCGCGGTGCTCGATCACGCGCTGCCCGCTGAACGCATCGCGCGCGGGCCGCTCGTGCTCGTCGTGACGGGCGCGAACATCGATATGAATCTGCATCGGCGGATCATCGGCAACGAAACCTCGCAAGCCGCGCCGTCACCGAACTCACACCCCCCATCATGACCTCGATCACGCTCCTTGGCGAAGCCGAGCTTCGCAATCTCGTGCCGCTCGATCTCGCGGCCATCGATCAGATCGAAGCCGCCTTTGTCGCGCTCGCGACCGAGGCGGTCGCGATGCCGCCGATCCTGCGGCTCGATCTGCCCGCGCATAACGGCGAAGTCGACGTGAAGACCGCGTGGCTGCCGCGCCTCGACAGCTTCGCGATCAAGGTCAGTCCAGGCTTCTTCGACAACCCGTCGCTCGGTCTGCCGAGCCTGAATGGTCTGATGCTGGTGTTGTCGGCGAAGACCGGGCTGACCGAAGCGGTGCTGCTCGACAACGGCTATCTGACCGCGATACGCACGGCGGCCGCCGGCGCGGTCGCGGCGCGCTGGCTCGCGAAAGCGCACACGCCGCAGGTCGCGGTGATCGGCGCGGGCGAGCAGGCGCGTCTGCAACTGCGGGCCTTGATGCTGGTGCGCCGCGTCGAACACGTACGCGTCTGGGCGCGCGACGCGGCGAGCGCGCTGCGTTTCTCCGCGCAAGTGAACGACACGCCCGGCGTGCGATGCGATGTCGCGACCAGCGTTCATGACGCGCTCGCCGAAGCGGACGTCGCGATTACCACCACGCCGAGCCGCACGCCGCTGATCGAAGCCGCCGATCTGCATCCGGGCCTGCACATCACCGCGATGGGTTCCGACGCCGAGCACAAGAACGAAATCGCGCCGGCCGTGCTGGCGGCGGCGCGCTACGTATGCGACCGCGCGCAGCAAACGCGCGTGCTCGGCGAACTGCATCACGCGCTCGCCGCGGGCACGATGCGTGACGATGCGGCGATCGTCGAATTGGGCCAGGTGATCGCGAAACAGGCCGCGGGCCGCACGAGCGACGCCGACGTGACGATCTGCGATCTGACCGGAACCGGCGCGCAGGACACCGCTATCGCCGCGCTCGCATTGCAGCGCGCGCGTGCCGCGAAGGCGGGAACGACATTTGGCAACGACGCGCCGCCTAAATGACGCGCGATGAACGGCAACAGGCCGCGCCAGCGGCTCACGAAGGAGTAGCACAGATGCGGGCATCCCCGATTCAACCGACGGTCGATTTCAACGCCGACGGCGAACAGCATGGTTTCCTGAAGCTGCCTCATTCGCACGACGTCTCCGCATGGGGCGCGGAGATGATCCCCATCACCGTGATCAGCAACGGCGAGGGACCGACCGCGCTGCTAACGGGCGGCAATCACGGTGACGAATACGAAGGGCCGATTGCGCTGTCGAAGCTCGCCGCCACGTTGAAGGCGAGTGACGTACGCGGGCGAGTGATCATCGTGCCGTTCATGAATTTTCCGGCGTTTCGCGCGGGCACGCGCACGTCGCCGATCGATCGCGGCAATCTGAATCGCAGCTTTCCGGGCAAGCCGGACGGCACCGTGACCGAGAAGATCGCCGATTATTTTCAGCGCTATCTGCTGCCGCTCGCCGACTATGTGCTCGATCTGCACGCGGGTGGCCGCACGCTCGACTTCGTGCCGTTCGCCGCGATTCACGTGCTGCCCGACGCGACGCAGCAGGCGCGCTGCGAGGCAGCGATGCGCGCATTCGGCGCGCCGTACTCGATGCGGATGCTCGAACTCGACAGCGTCGGCCTTTACGACACGGCCGTCGAGGAAGCGGGCAAGGTGTTCGTGTCGACCGAACTCGGGGGTGGTGGCACGGCGACCGTGCACAGCGTGGCGATTACGGAGCGCGGTGTGCGCGGCTTTCTGCAGCATGCTGGAATCATCAGGCAAGACGAAGCAATGGGTCACTCAAGGGCGAGCGCGCCGCGCACAACGACGCTGCTCGATATGCCCGACGGCACCTGCTACACGACGAGCGAACACGACGGCCTGCTCGAACTGTGCAAGGACCTCGGCGACATGGTCGACGGCGGCGAGGTGATCGCGCGGATTTACGACGCGAAGCGCACCGGCGCCGCGCCGATCGAATATCGCGCGCGACGCGGCGGCATGCTGGCCGCGCGGCATTTTCCGGGGCTCGTGCGGATTGGCGACACGGTTGCGGTGGTCGCCGACGTGCTCGAACGAGGCATACCGGTAACGGTCTGAACGTGCGATGAAATTCGACCGCTACGATCTCGCGATTTTGCGCATTCTCGCGCGCGATGGACGCATCACGAAGTCGCGCCTCGCCGAAGAAATCAATCTGTCGATTTCGCCGGCATGGGAGCGCGTGAAGCGCCTCGAAGAAGAGGGCGTGATTCGCGGGTATCGCGCGGATATCGATTGGGTGCGCGCGTTCAAAGGCAGCCGCGTGGTGGTCGAGGTCACGCTCGCGCGTCATACGGCGCCGGACATGAGGCGCTTCGAGGAGCGCATCGCGGCCGCGCCCGAAGTCGTGCAATGCCTCGCGACGGGTGGCGGTGTCGACTATGTGATGCAGGTGCTGTCGCGCGATATCGACCACTATCAGCGCTTCATCGATACGTTGCTCACCGACGAATTGGGCATCGAAAAGTACTTCACCTATATCGTCACGAAGGTGGTGAAAAGCGCGGCCGAAGGCTTGCCCGAATGGGCGGAACAATCGTTTGGCGAAAACGGCTGAGTGGCGCGCTACTTGCGATCGACTTACGACGAAAAGCCCCACCCGAAAAAACGATAACCATGTGGCGAATTGCAGAAAAAACGTAGCCTTCGAGAAGCGGCAACAAAAAAAACCGCAGTGCCGCCGGACCTACAGTGATAGCAGACATCGCACACAGGAGGTCGTCATGTTGCTGGGTCATCCGGTCTTATTCAAATCGCTGTGCTACGTGGATGGATGCTGGGTTCATAGCGCGAGCGCCGCGAGCGTCGCGGTGCAGAATCCCGCGAATCAGGAAGTGCTCGGCCATCTGCCGATGCTCGAGGCGGCGCAGATCACCGCCGCGGTCGATGCCGCGCAGCGCGCGTTCGACACGTGGCGCTGGGTGCCGGTCGCCAAACGTTCGGCGCTGCTGTTGCGCTGGCATGAACTGATTCTGCGTCATCAGCAGGATCTCGCCGCGATTCTGTCGCTCGAACAGGGCAAGCCGCTTGCTGAAGCGCGCGGCGAAATTGCGTATGGCGCGAGCTTCGTCGAATGGTTCGCGCATGAGGTGCGCCGCCTGAATGGGCGCACGATTCCGACGCATATCGATGGCGCTCATCTGGGCACGATCATCGAGCCGGTCGGCGTGGCCGCGCTGATCACGCCGTGGAATTTCCCGTGCGCGATGCTCACCCGCAAGGCCGCCGCCGCGCTCGCCGCCGGTTGCACGGTGGTCGCGAAGCCCGCGCACGAGACGCCGTTCTCCGCGCTCGCGCTCGCGCAACTCGCCGAAGAAGCGGGCTTTCCGGCCGGCGTGTTCAACGTCGTGCTCGGCGAGCCGCAAATGGCGATGGAAACGCTGGTTTCAGATAGCCGCGTGCGCTCGGTCAGCTTCACCGGCTCGACGCGTGTCGGCGCGCTAGTGATGCAAACGGCCGCACGGGCAGGCATCAAGAAGACCGCGCTCGAACTGGGCGGCAACGCGCCTTTCATCGTGACCGAAGATGCGGACCTCGAACACGCCGTGCGCGTCGCGGTCGCGGCGAAGTTCCAGACCTCGGGCCAGGACTGCTGCGCGGCAAACCGGATCTTCGTCGCGCGTTCGTTGTATGAAGCGTTCGTCGCGCGATATAGCGATGCCGTGAAGGCGTTGAAAGTGGGCGGCGCCTTCGACCCGAACGTGGACGTCGGCCCGCTGATGCACCAGGCCGCGTTCGACACGACCGTGCAGCGCGTCGCCGACGCGCGTGAGAAGGGTGCGCGCGTCGCGGTAGGCGGCGCGGCGCACGAGCGCGGCGGCTGGTTCTTCGAGCCGACCGTGGTCGCCGATGCGGCGCCCGGCATGCGCATTTACGACGAAGAAAATTTCGCGCCGATCTCGGCGGTCACGCCGTTCGATTCGCTCGACGAAGTGGTCGAACGCGCGAACGACACCGAGTATGGACTCGCCGCCTACGTGTGCGCGAAAGATCTGAACACCGTGTTTCAACTGATCCGCCGACTCGACTTCGCGATGGTGTCCATCAACGGCGCGAAGTTTACCGGCGCACCGATTCCGTTCGGCGGCATCAAGTCGTCGGGGCTTGGACGCGAAGGCGGCGTCGAAGGCTTCGAGCCGTTCGTCGAGACACGTTATTTCTGCCTTGGCCAGCTTGGCTTGCCGGTCAGCGACAGCGCCCCCGCTCGGGCCGCTGCACATGCGATGGCGACGGACGCAACGGCCTGAACCTACCGATTCATTCATCCAGACATCACACGAAGGAGCGACCCATGACTCAATTCGATCAACTACTGAGCGCCGATCGCGCGCATTTCATGCATCCGTCGACGCACGCGCACGATCACGCGAGCGGCGCGCTGCCGGGCCGGATCGTGACCGGCGCGAAAGGCATCCGTATCGAAGACCATCAAGGCAAGTCTTTTATCGATGCATTTGCCGGTCTTTACTGCGTGAACATCGGCTATGGCCGAACCGAAGTGGCCGAGGCGATTTACGAGCAGGCGAAGAAGCTCGCGTATTACCACACGTATGTCGGCCACTCCACCGATACGATCATCGAGCTGTCGTCGCGCATCATCGACTGGTCGCCGCAGGGCATGAAGAAGGTGTACTACGGCATGTCCGGTTCGGATGCGAACGAAACGCAGATCAAGCTCGTCTGGTACTACAACAATGTGAAGGGCCGCCCGAACAAGAAGAAGATTATTTCGCGCGAGCGCGGCTATCACGGCTCGGGCATCGTCACCGGCAGTCTCACGGGATTGCCGAGCTTCCACCAGTTCTTCGATCTGCCGGTCGAGCGCGTCAAGCATACCGTGTGTCCGCACTGGTATCGTCGCGCACCGGCCGGCATGAACGAAACGCAGTTCGTCGCGTACTGCGTCGACGAACTCGAAAAACTGATCGCGCGCGAAGGCGCCGATACGATCGCGGCCTTCATCGGCGAACCGGTGATGGGCACGGGCGGCATCGTACCGCCGCCGGCCGGTTACTGGCCCGCGATCCAGCAGGTACTGAAGAAGCACGACATCCTGTTGATCTGCGACGAAGTGGTGTGCGGTTTCGGCCGGCTCGGCTCGAAGATGGGTGCGCAGCACTACGGCATTCAACCCGATCTGATCACTGTCGCGAAGGGTTTGACGAGTGCTTACGCGCCGCTGTCCGGCGTGATCGTCAGCGAAGGCGTATGGGACGTGATCGATAAGGCATCGCAGGAATCGGGTGCGTTGGGGCATGGCTGGACCTATTCGGGCCATCCGATTTGCGCGGCGGCGGCGCTCGCCAACCTCGAGATTCTCGAACGCGAGAACCTCACGCAGAATGCGGCGCAAACCGGCGCTTATCTGCTGGAGCAATTGCATGCGGCGTTCGACTCGCATCCGCTCGTCGGCGAAGTGCGCGGCGTGGGCATGCTGGCCGCGCTGGAGTTCATGGCCGACAAGGATGTCCGCACGCCGTTCGATGCGGCGCTGAAGGTCGGGCCGCGTGTGTCGGCTGCCGCGATGCAGCGTGGACTGATCGCGCGGGCGATGCCGCACGGCGACATTCTCGGCTTTGCGCCGCCGCTGGTGACGTCGCGCGGCGACGTGGACGAGATCGTGAAGCTGACGCGCGAGGCGGTGGATGAGGTGGCGTCGCAGGTGTTTGCGCCGGCTGCTTCGCTTTGATGAAATGAGGTGAACGAGAGCCCCGGCTGCTGCGATGCGGTTCATGGTCGGGGCTTTTATTTGCTTCGTGCGGTAGTGGCGCCATAGCTTCATGATGGCCACATAGGCAAGCGCTGCCACGATCAATTCAATAGTCACCCACACTACGAAATATAGAATCCGAAGCACGCCACCATGCGAGCGCCTCGCTTTCCGTCCACGGATAGGGGTATGGGTGGACATAATGGATCGACAGAACGAAAAGGCCGAAAAATAGCGCGACCTGAGATCGCAAGAACAGCTACTTTGGCGCTGAAAGATTCAGTCGCGCGGCCAGATCCGGATGCGCTTCGCCTAGACATCGAAGTGCCAGCGCTCCAAGCTTGCGGGCCGATTCGTCATCCAATGGAGTTTCCGGTGTTTCAGGAATATCGAGGAACATCGCCCGATCCAGGGTTGATTGAATAGCACGACGCGACACGTTGCTCATTTTGAGCGTATTCGTGTCGTCGTCGTAGATAAAGACGACAGCAAGGTCTCGGACCATCAATAGCCTCTGCACTGGTTGTATGTTTCAAAAGCACGTTGCTCGCACGCAAAGCGAGTTCTCAAATCGCCCCCGTATGTTTTTGACAGCATCTTGCACGCGATCATATTCCGCTCATATTCCATCTCGCACTCGATCTCTTGCCGTTCGCTCACACCGCGTGCACCAAGGATCGTCACATCTCCGACTGTCGAAGTGTCAGAATACTCGAACGGCTGGGCATTGCCCAGATTCTGCGGCACGCGCGGGCTGCTGCCATATTGCGAGCGTGCCATGCTAACGTCGTCCGCTTGTTGCGCGCGCCCGCGACAATCGCACGCCCATGCGTAACCCAGGGCTTTGGCCATTGCGTAACCGGTCGAATACGACCGAAGCCTATCCTGCGGAAACCATTCGCCGGTTTCGACGTTCAGCGCCATTGCGGATGGCATTGGCGGAAAGTTTGAGTATACCGAATAGATGATACGGCAAAGCAAGCACTCTTCCTTGCCACCGGTGCCGTCCTGTTTCTGTTGTCCCATTTGACCTCTTCTTATTTTGCAGAAAACACCCGACGAATTAACCATCCAAATGAGTCGTCGTCAACAGAATTAATTTGGGATAGAGCCGTTTTGACAAACATTGACAATAAGCGCTGTCCACTGGCTCGTGAGCCTGGGCAACAATAAACCGGTGTCAGGCCGCCGCGTTTCCAACGGCATTTGAGCCCGAGCCCGGCGAGGACG